>NZ_JBVVQB010000061.1:0-40216 GCF_055811775.1 Mesorhizobium sp. WSM4844
CAATGTGGCCTGATTGCGTTTCAAAAAACGCCCCATGCGCCATCTGCGTCAAACTTCGGCCCCCGTGCAAAGCCCTCACAAGGGGAGAAGGAAAGGACGCTAACCCTTGAAATCTTTCGCCAGCAGATAAAGCTCCACCGACTCATCGCGCGAGGCCGGCGGTTTGACGTGGTGGACCGAGCGGAAATTCTGCTTGAGCCTGGCGAGCAATTCGTTCTCGGCGCCGCCCTGGAAAGTCTTGGCGAGGAAATGGCCGCCCGGCTTCAGCACCGACAGGGCGAAATCGGCGGCCACCTCGCACAGATACATGGTACGGATGTGATCGGTCCGGCGATGGCCGGTGGTGGGTGCGGCCATGTCGGACAAAACGATGTCCGGCTGGCCGCCAAGCGTTTCAGCGAGCTTTTCCGGCGCCTGCGGGTCGAGAAAATCCATCAACAGCACCGGCGCGCCGGGCACCGCGTCCATCTCCAGATAGTCGATGCCGACGACATGCGGGTGTTCGGCCGTCGATTTCGTGCGCGCGGCAGCGACCTGGCACCAGCCGCCGGGTGCCGCGCCAAGGTCGATGACTTTCATGCCGGGCTTGAGCAGATGGTGCTTGTCGTCGATCTCGATCAGCTTGTAGGCCGCGCGCGAGCGGTAGCCGTCGGCCTTGGAGCGCTGGACATAGGGGTCGTTGATGTGTCGCTGCAGCCAGCGGCGCGACGATTCCTTCAGGCCGCTTTTCTTCTTGATCCGCGTCTTCAGCACGCGAATGCCGGCAGAGCCTGGTTTTTCCGGTTTCCTGGTCATTGCCTGACTTCTTGTTTGAGTTTTCTCGCTCGCCGAGTTGCGGCCGTCTTTCGGCGGCTGCGCGTTTCGTGAACGGCTTCCCCCACTCCGTCGCTGCTTCGCAGCGCCACCTCTCCCCCGATCGACGGGGTAGAGGAAGGGCGCAAGCTTATGCAGGCTGGCGCTCTTCCTCTCCCTCCGGAGGGGGGAGAGGTGGCGCTGCGAAGCAGCGACGGAGTGGGGGTCGACTGTTCACCAAAGCAATGCTTCCGCTTGGGTCCGCGAAAACCGGCTGCCACTTTTCGGGATCATGCTCTGCCCCGCCCATTGTTGCGCCAGACACCGTCGTCGGCCATCAATTCGCTCAATATGCCCTCGCGCAGGCCGCGGTCGGCGACGCGCAGCCGCTCCGACGGCCACACCGCGCGGATCGCTTCCAGGATGGCGCAGCCGGCCAGCACCAGATCGGCGCGATCGGCGCCGATGCAGGGATTGGCGACGCGCTGCTGAAAATCCCAGCCGACCAGTTTTTCGACCATGCGGTCGACGCTGTCGCGGTCCATCCACAGCCCGTCGACGCGGCGGCGGTCGTAGCGGTCCAGGTCGAGGTGGACGCCGGCCAGCGTCGTCACCGTGCCCGAGGTGCCGAGCAAGTGGAATTTCGGGCTGGCGAGCACATGGCTCAGCCGGTCGCGCCCGTCGAAGGCGTGCAGGCGCACAGCCACATCCTCGACCATGGCGGCAAAGATCTCACGGGTGACGGCGCGGCCGCCAAAACGCTCGGCCAGCGAGACGACGCCGACCGGCAGCGACGTCCAGGAGACGATGTGGTTGGCGAGCCTCGGCGAGCGGTGGCCGGTGAGATCGATCAGCGCGATTTCCGAGGAGCCGCCGCCGATGTCGAACAGGACGACGCCTTGCGTGTCGCGGTCGACCAGTGAGCCGCAGCCCGACACCGCCAGCCGCGCCTCGGTCTGGCGGTCGATGATCTCGAGTTTTAACCCCGCCTCGCGCTCGACGCGGTCGAGGAACTCGGCGCCGTTGGCGGCCGTGCGGCAGGCTTCGGTGGCGATCAGCCGGGCCTTCCTGATCTTGCGGCCGCGCAATTTGTCACCGCAGATTTTTAGCGCCTCGACCGCACGGTCCATCGCCGGCTGCCCGAGCCGGCCATTGGCGGTGAGGCCCTCGCCCAGCCTGACGATGCGCGAGAAAGCGTCGATGACGCGGAACTGGCCGTGGCGCGTCGGCACCGCCACCAGCAGCCGGCAATTGTTGGTGCCGAGATCGAGTGCCGCGAACACCGGCAGTTCCTGCAGCGGCGGGCGGCGAGCAGCGGGCTCCGGCCTGCCTGGCGCAACCGAAGGCAAGGGCGCGACGATCGCCGCGGGCGGGCGGCTGGCTGGAGCGCTGACAGCAGCCACCGCCACTCCGGCCGCAGCGAGGCGAGCGTCGTCGCGCGCGAAAACCTTGCGGCCGCGCCGACGTTTGCGCCGCTTCCTGGTCTTGGCCTTCTGGCCATTCTGGTGCTGGGACGCGTCGCCTGCCTGTCCGTGACCGGACCAAGGCTGCACCGGGCGGCCATTGTGCCGGCCGGCGGATGGGCTTGCCTGGCCCGAAGGCGGCGGCGAAGCCCTGGACACGCCCACTTCCGGCGCGCCGGCGCCGGTGTCGTGGTCTTCCACTTCAGTTCCTTCCGGCGCCGCGCGAACCGGAGACCGGACGCAGCAGGCGCTTTCATGTGTTCCAAGTTGCCACCAGACTAGCAGCGCCGGGCCGGATCACCAAGAGCGCAGGGGTCGAATTTGTCGGCGGCATTGTCTCGCCGCTCCGCTCGGCCCGATGATGGCAGGACAGAGGGGTCGCGAAGGATCGCCAGCCTTTCCTTCTCCTGCAGCAGCGCCTTGCCGGTTGAATAGCCGGCTTCGATAAGGCATTTCTGAAATGGCGGGTATGAAACATTCGAAATCGCGGGAAGTTTTCCTGACGCGAACCGAACGGGCAACGGGGCTGCAACGCATGATCGTCACGCCATGAACTGGAGGCGTTATTTCTGGCCGGTCGTCGGCGTTGCGGCGGTCGTCTTCTCGCTATGGCTGCTGCTGCACGAGCTGCGCGGCATCTCGCTCGACGACGTCTGGGACGGCATCGTCGCCATCCCTGCCCGCGGCTGGGTGCTGGCCGGGTTGAGCTCGGTCATCGCCTATGCGTCGCTGGCCGGCTACGATCACATCGCGCTCCTGCATATCGGCAAGAAAGTGTCGTGGCTGTTCGTCACCCTGTGCTCCTTCACCACCTACGCGCTGTCGCACAATATCGGCGGCTCGGTATTTTCAGGCGCGGTGATCCGCTACCGCGCTTACGGAACCAGGGGGCTGACCGGACAGGACGTCGGCATTTTGGTGGCGATCTGCTGGATTACTTTCGTGCTGTCGACGATCCTCGTCTCCGGCCTCGTGCTGGTCTTCGAGCCTAAAATCATCGACCGGTTCTCCGGCATACCGCACCATGGCCTGACCATGGCCGCGGGCGGCGCAATGCTGCTCGTGGTGGCGGCCTATGTCTTCGGCAGCTGGCTGCATCTCAGGCCGCTGAAGATCGGAAGGTTCCAGGTCCATTATCCGGCGCTGCCGATCGTCGCGCGGCAATTGCTGATCGGCCCGATCGAGCTGCTGGCGGCGGCGGCGATCATCTTCTTCGCCCTGCCTGAAGCTGGCAATCCCGGATACTTCGTCGTGCTCGGCGTCTTCCTGGTGTCGTTCTCGGTCGCCCAGATCTCGCATGCGCCGGGCGGGCTCGGCGTGTTCGAGGTCGTCTTCCTGACCGGCCTGTCGCATATGGACCCGGTCGGCGTGCTGGCAGCACTGCTGGTGTTCCGGCTGTTCTACCTGATCATCCCGCTGGTGATGGCGCTCGGCGTCGTGCTGTATTTCGAGCACTCGCAGCTCGGGCGAAGGGAGAATTGAGGGGCGCCGCCCTGGGCGCCGCCCCTTCTTCCTTCTCCGCTTGTGGGAGAAGGGAGAGCCCTCGCCCCGGAATGGGCAAGAGCGAGCAAGTCAAAACCTGAGGCAATCGCGCCGATTGAAAAGCCTTCGGCAGGCTTGACTATTTTCCGGCGGCGGCTACAAGGCACGCGCGGCGCCATCGTCGCCCTGCCGCGTGGTTTTCAACAGCCGCGCCTGCTGGGGAATAGGTTAACGGTAGACCCACGGACTCTGACTCCGTTAGTCCTGGTTCGAATCCAGGTTCCCCAGCCAACAGTTTCCGCAATTAAATCAGCCCCTTATGCAGAACAATCGCGACCGACAGAAACTGAGCACTCTAAAACGCCGATGATGGACAGGGATAGCGCGGCTGCATTAGTTTACCACGATCTCAAAACGTCTCAGCGCGCGACTTTCCAGGTTGCCGCCGAGTGGGGTCGTTGGTTGACCGCGTCGCTGGTGCCAGTCCATTCTGGTGCGCTGTTCGGCATGTTTTCGTTGCTGAACAATCCAGCCAGCCAACCTGCGACGCTGGAAGCATTCAAAGCCCCGGTCTGGTGCTTCGTGGCTGGCCTTCTGATGGCGCTGGCATCGGGTTTCTTCGCTTAGATCAACTGGTCGATGCACTCGTTCAATTACGCGTCCTCGGCACGATACGATATGCTTTGGGACGCTGAGAGGTGGATCGATCCTCCACACTTCCAAAGGGCGTTGGACATCACGAATTGGGGCAGCATCGCTTGCGGTTTGCTTTCTGCCCTATCCATTGCGGCGGGCGCGGCTTTGATCCTGCATGGGGACTATCTAGCTGCCATATTCGGAATTTGATCCCGCCCATAGACCGCCACCGTGAGGCAGCGGAGTCTCTGGGCTCATTTGGGCGTGTTAGAACCAGCGCTCCCGGCGCTGGTCGCCAGCCACAAGAACAAGGCCCAACAGCAAGCCTACAGCCGCGCCCAGCATGAAGGCGGACGATACCGTGCCAGGATTTTCTTGAACGACACCGGAAGCAGTAGACGCCCTTTTGCGAAGTGCTTGCGTTGTCCGAGACACGCTATCGGCCGCGCCCTCATACCAACCAGTAGCTTCCTCGACCACCTCTTCAGCGTGCTCCGCGAGCGTCCGATTGATCTTGTTGATCTCGCGTTTCAGTTGCGCAACTTGCTTCTCCAAGGCCTCCTGCGCTTCGCGCTGCGTCTCCGTCGGCTTTGCGTCGTTTGGGTCGTCGGCCATTGTGATCTCCCTTTTGGGTGGGGGCTCAACGGCCGCCGCCGCGTATGGTTCCTCAGCGACAAAAAGCCCGCCACCTTGAAGGCAGCGGGCTAGCAGCGGCAGAGTTTGCCGCCCGTCAGTGACGCTCTGCCGGTGCTTCGAGAAACTCCATGAAGTTCTCAACCACCTTGTCGATCGGCATTGACCGCGCATTGCATCCGCGAAGGATGGCGGGCGGCGATCTTGACAAATTTTGAAGCTGGGAAGCGGGCGCCGTATGACCGCACTCTGCTTGACCTTCAGGCAGCGCTCGAATGGGCCGGCGTCGAGTTCATCCTCGAGAACGGCGGCGGCGCCGGTGTGAGGTTGCGGAAATGAAGGCGAGCGGATTTGACTCGCTAAATTCGTCCGGAAGCGTACAGAAGGCATGTCGCTGACCAACTGAACGGGCGTTGGCGCTTGGAAGAGTCGATCACGCTTTCGCCCCACAAGGGATAAAGCGATGTCATTCGACGATCATCTAGACTCCGAGCAACTCGCAACGCTGGCAAGGGTTCTCAACGACTATTGCACAGAGGCAGGAATTCCCAAAGGCCATCCGGCGTGGGAACACTTCGGCCGGCGGCTCATGAGCCTATTCCAGTCCGGGATACATCATCCCGATGAACTCACGTCCAAAATGAACACTGGCTACGAGGATTGGCTAGGCGAGATCGGCGCTACCGGTCCTTTCATACCGCCCAAATTATCGTCCGAGGACCGTCTAGTAGGTGCCAATATCTTGCCAGGATCGGACCGCAGAGGCAGGCCAGCGGTCGGCATCACGACTTAGCTGACTTCGCCATCCGACAGATGATCTGTTTTGCGTCTAGGAGGTGCGTCGGGTCCGCTGTCGACGGCTCCAAAAGCGCGAACGTTGCGCAACTGGACACTTCCGGGAGACAGCGGACTCAAACTGGGGCCAAGAGGGGACAAGGCCCTGTATGATCCCTATGCGGGGATCATTGTGATAACACCGGGCGGGTAACAAACGTTCCGTCGGCTGAAAGATATATATCCGGCCGCGTAGCACTTCTTCACCTTCGGCGTGATCTCTTCGACCCGCACCTTGTCGCCGATCTCTCTCGGCCAGCGCCTTTGCCTTGTCGTTGGTGGTCAGCACCGTGCGCCGATGCGGCTTTTCGAACACGCTTACGATGTAGGTTGTCGTCGCCGGCATCTGCGGCGGAACTTTCCTTTTGATGGATGCGGCGCAAAAGATTTTGGGATCGAGCGAGAATGCGCCGGCTCTCCTCCATGACGGATCGCATCTCCGCAATCGTGGCCCGCGTGGCATCAACCTGCAACCGCGACCTCTCTACGTACACGTTATCGATTTGCCACGGGTCCATTGCCGTAACTCACTGCGACTAGCGTTTTCGAGTTAGAAATCGGGCTTCCCGCATAAGTGACGGCCAGTCGGACCCCAGAAGAGCGATAAGCTCGCGAGCCTGCTCTTCGGTTATATTCGCCTCTTTAACCAAGCGCTGAACGACAGAGTCGTCAGGGGCCCCGCTGGGTGTTCTGTCCCTATCGTCAGCCATCGGAAAAAATCCTTAGGTAGCATAACGCGACCATTTGGACTGAGTTCCTCCACAATGACTTCCGCGATCACGGGATTACTCGGATCTCCCCAAGCTCGGTAGTATCAAGGCGGCGGACGCCAATCCGCTAGGCCGGCGCCCGACAAGGCAATCTACCCCAACGCCCCCCCCAAGTGGCACCGGCCACTTTCAGCCCCCTCGTTCGAAAGTTGGCTTCCAGTCGCGATTGCGCGCCCGCTGCTGGCCTTCGTAGTGAAGAACACCTGCCGTCGATCACCACCGGCAGCCTTGTAGTTTGAGCAGATAAGAGCCCGACCAGGTCGTCATGCATCGAGCCGTGGTCACGGCCGAGCCTGTCAATCAGCGCCTGGATGTCGAGCTTCGTCGATTTGCAGCACATCGGGTGCGCACAATTGACATAGATGGTCTCGCGGGCGGCCAGGGTGTCGGCGAGGGTCTTTTTGGGCATGGCGATCTCCGTTGAGGGCTCGCCGCAACGGGGAGGAATATATTCCTGAAAGCGAGGGCGTCGGCAATAGGGGACGCCCACTCTTTGACATTGGGTTGATATTAGCTCAGGGGCCTCATTTCTTTCGGCCGGACTCTTTGCAACCTTCTCGCTATCGTGTGCGGCAACGGCGCGGCGTCTTGAAGCATCCGCTTCATCGGCTCGTTGGGTTTTTCGTCAGTGTGAGCACGATAATGGAACGTCCAAAACCCGTATCGGAGATGATCGAGCGCTACGACAGCGATTTTTACGAGCCGATAGGGCGCTTGATAATGCAGTTTGGATTTCTGGAATTCCATATCGATCATTGGCTGTCCGCGCTTGGCGCCGACCAACCGAAGCTGCGGAAAGCGAACAACTTGAATAACAAAATCACTCTGTATGGTCAGATCATCGACCAACACACCACCGAACCGAATGACCTTGCCGAGCGCGATCGCCTCGTCCAGCAGATGCGCGAACTCAACACGTTTCGCAATCGTGTCGTTCACGGTCCGTGGAGCGTATACCTCGGAGAAAAGAAGGCTTGGCAGAAACTCTCAGTCAACCGGCAAAATGCAACACACCAATTCTTTGAGGTGACTGCCGATGTAATTCGGGCGGCTGCTAGCGACCTCGCGAAAATCCAGGTAGAGGCGTCTCACTTTGCCTTTGGCTTTCTAGTACCGAAAAAGGCATAGCAACGAGCGTGGCAGGCGACAAAAGACTAACGGCTGGGTAGCTCTGGCTACTTGCGCACGATCCATTCCAGCAAGTCAGGATCGACGTCATCGCTCCCGGTAAAGTCGCTGATCAAAAACGCGGCAACCGACCGCCATTTGTCTTCGGGGATATTCTCTTCGATCACGGTTTTTATGAAAGCGCTGCGCAGGATATCGCAGTCAAAAACCGATACCTGGGCGCCTGCCTGGGCTTTCGCCATCTCAGCCCTCCTGCCTCTAGGGCGGAAGCACTGCCAGCTCCCAAGCGTCCGCGATGCCTCTATTCGGTACGGGCGACGTTGGGATTGTACGCTTTATCGCGAATTTCGCGAGTCCGGCCTCGCTCAATCTGGCGCGGCCTTCAATCCTCTTCCCGGAATCCTGCAGCGAGGCGTGCCGAAGGTCCTCCTCACCCCTGAGATGCTTATTATTCGTCCCAGCCGAAGGACACGCCCACACCCCGCCGGTTAGGCCCGACGGTCGGTTGCCTACTCCGCAGCGGCTGTCGGGCCGTCCCTATCACAGTTCGGGACAATCAACGTGGGCCGAGAAAAACCAACAACCCCGCAACCGGGATCAAGGGCAAGCGCCACGGGCCGCCCGCGAAGGACGAAGCAGAGCATTTCGAGTTCTGCCCCGTGTGTGGCCAAACGTTCGACAAGCGAAACCTTGGCGAGGTGCTGCATCATTATCTTCCCGACCATGAGACGTTGAAGCTCGATGGATAGGTGAGTTGGCTTTCGCATACGGCTGGGGTCATCCAGAATTGTTGGCGGTCCCGACCAGGCGGTACCGGAATCGATTGCGGATGCGCTCGTTGAAGAAGCGGCCCTTGGCGAATGCGGCTCGGAACTCGGCGAAGGTCTCCGGCGGCACATCCTCAAACTGGTAGCATTTGCCGCTGGCCACGAACCATACCGAGAGAGTCCTACTGTCCGGATCGTATTCCGTTTTACTTATCGAGGTGGACGGCATGACGTTCACGCCTTGGTTCGGCGCGGAAGCACCAGCTAATTGTGGCCCCCTTTATTCGCAGCACGGCAGTTTAAAGGTCGGCCAGATGACCCATGCAGCTAGGGGGTTTCGTCCCGACCAGCCTTACCAATCGCCTCAAGCAATGAAGCTAGGGTTGGCGGCAGTTCTGGTTCGACCTCCAGCCCAAGCAGCTTATGTACGTTACGACGATTGTCTTCGGTGCCGATCAATTCGCGAACGGCATCGGCAAGGGTCTTACGGCCCGCTGCATCACGCTTTGCCATGTCTGCATGTCCCAACCCCGCCCGAGCCGCAACTCGCAGGTCACGGAATGGTTCCGTTAGGGATCAGGAATGTTTGGGGCCTAGTGGTCAAAATCCCACGCTTGGTACCCATACCGGCGATTGCCAGAGTGTCCCTGTGTCGGAGAGCGGACGTTTCTAGCGGTATTGTTTCCGCATGCTGATGCTCGCTGCCGTGCTCGATCTTGCCTTCGCCGCCTTCCATCTAGGATTTTGGCGGCTTTTCGGATGGCCGGCCCGGCTAAAGGGTTCGGGCAACTTAAACGCAGCAATCACTCAAACTCTGAATGTCATGCTGACGTTCACCTTTGTGTCTTACGGCGCAACATTGCTTTGGCTTTGGTACCGGGGGCTAATTTGGCCGCCACTTCTGTTTTTCGGAGCCGCTTTCTGGGCCATTCGCCTGGCTGCACAGTTCGCGCTCTTCGATAGGCGGCAATCCAAGCTGATCTCGACAGTCTTCGCCGTCTCGGCTTCTGCCCATGCCCTCGCAGGGTTATAGGAGGCAGAACAGCAAATGTCGGCTTCTGGGTCGCTTTCGGACGAAAGCACTCCGGGTACCAAGCGTCAAATTTTGACCAACAGGGCCACGCATGTCGACCATCAATCTTAATCAGATTGTTGTGTCCGCTCTGCCAACGCAAAAGCCTGCAAGTTCCTCGATTTGCCAATGGCTTGGTCAGCGTTCGCAATGATCGAGAAGAACGCCGCGCGGGCGATGTCCTTTTTTGACGCGTCCGGATGCTCCTTTTTTGCAGCCTTTAGGAGCTGTTTTGGTGTCATCTCTGGCGTCACTACCCGCATCAGCGTATCGCCAATCGCCTGCAATTCGGTCGGGTTCATAAGAGCATCCTCAATAATGGCCTGCTGGCTTAGTCTTATCTAAAGGTGTCTTCTCTGTGTCGTAGCGCTGGGGGCAATCGGACCAACAACGAAGGCACGGGCTTGTCCTCATCCGGCGATACGGCGCCTTGTTGGCAACCCGAACCATTGTCCCCAGATCGCGTTCCTCCAGAAAAGAGAAAAGCCCGCCGCACCCTTTCGGCACGGCGGGCTGTCCTCCCAGTCGCTTACGTTATTCGATAACTTTGATGATCTTGCGCGTGCCCGGGTCAACGACAACGGTCCGGTTGTCGACGACAACGGTGCGGTATTTGGTGTTGGGGACTTCATGGAGCTCGACAGTCTCGGGCAGGGTTGAGCCGATATTGAGCTCCACTCCAGGGATTTTCACCGATGCGAGCGGCTGCTTTTTCACGTATTCCCTGATGACCGTCTCCTGTTCAGGCTCGATCACTACGTCCTGAGCGGCAGCGGCACCGAGGCCCGCCAGCAGCAGACATCCCGCGGCTGCAGTGGAAAGATGCATTCTCATAAGTGCCTCCTTTGTGTAGCTCTGTTCCGCTGAACGCGTCTTCGCGCCAGACTTAACAAACCCCAGCCAGCTGCATTTGTTCCCCAAAAGTCCCGCAAGGCTGATGCGCGACAGGACCTAGGTCTCGCCTGTTTTGGCGTAATAGGCCGGACATAGCGCCACGGAACCGCCGCTGCGCATAGTCGTTGCTCCCCTGCAAGTTCACGGGAAGGAGCCCATGGAAAATAGTGTCCACCAAGCCCGCTGGTTACTCGCTCCGGTCTTCGCAGTTTCGATCACATTCCTGGCGATTGGAATAATCGTTAGCTAGGGATCGTTAGCTAGGACCGACCGGACCTGACGATTGGACCGAACGACGAAATGGGATCTGCGCAGCTAAGTCCCTTCCTGCGCTGATAAAGGACCACCCGCCATTCCTCGATTTGGCGGGGTGGTCCGTGCGGCTGACCAAGTCCGCTCAGGAGGCCTGTCAGCGGTTTAAGGTCGCGAGGCAGCATCACCTCACAGCAGGTCTTCAGCAACCCCGTCGAATTTCCTGAGGCCTACGCTTGGAGGCTTTCGCTTAAGAAGCCCCTGTTCACTTGCGGCCGCCTTGAAGGCATCGAACGCGGCTTGTTGGGTGCAGTGTCCGGCCAGGCATTCCTCGATCATTCGAATTGCTTCAAGTCGGGACGGCTTGTCCATGAATGGCCATGGTTGCTGAAGCGCTTTCGCAGCTTCGGGTATCGACGCGACCACTATCGGCTTGTGATTCAGGTAAATTGTAATCGGAATGAACGTCGGCATCTTTGTCGCTCACCAGGATTGAAGGCGGCTAAACGCGAAGACAAGGCAGTGGTTGCATCGTTGTGAATTCAGACCGCCGCTGTCCGATACGGGGGGACGATGGCGGACGAAGACGATGACTATGAACCGGTCCAAGCGAGAATTATCGGCATCGACCACCCTCTGAACGCGAGGATGATCCTGCGGCGTGTGTTTCCAGCCCTTCGTGATGGCTTCCGCCCTCACCGCGCCCTTGGCGATCGCCTGCTGAAATGCGATGTCTTTCGAAGCTCCAAGCGCGGCAAACGTCTCGTGCAGTCCAATCGTGTCGGCGCGGAGCTTCAAAAGGCTGTCGGAATATCGGCCAATGATCCGCGCCACCAGGTTGGTAGGGATTGGTTTACCATCTCGGATCGCAGCTGTGATCGTGCGGTCGAAACGTTTGTCGCGTCGCTCCCGATTCAGATAGGCACGCAACTGGTCGGGCTCGCCGGAAAGCAGTTCATCGCGGGCTCGGGCAACATAGCCGCTCTGAAGTGTGGTGAGCCCGATCACCCCACCTTCTCGGCGGCCAGTCACCCTGTTGACGCGGCCTACTACCTCCAATGCGGTCCTCGTTGGATTGGACCCACGGGCAAGGCGTTCAGAAAAAGCGGCACAGATCGCAACTTGTTGATCAGCAACAATGTTGGTGACCAGTTGCGCCGAGTGCTCGCGCAACCAGGTCTCAGCCGTAAGATTGCGCGCATCCCAACGAAGAACGACCTGAAGGCCGCTCGGATCGCGCAGCGCCGGCATCTGTTCGACCGTGGCGACACCGCCGCCGTTGTAGGCCTGCCGGATGGCTTCTTCCAGCGGCCGAAACGCGGCCTCGTCGAGGTTCATGGCTGCAATGGCGTCCTTGACGTCGCCGCGCTCCAAGCTCTCCACCACACGGCGCAGAACGATGTTGGAGCGGATGTCGTCGATCGCCTCGAAAAACGCGGTCCGCAGCATCGGCTCATAGGTCGAGACAAGCTGTTCGAAACGATCACGGGGGGATAGGCGTTTGAGCATTCGTTCCGGACCTTAAAAGGAGGCTGGTATGGATGTCTTGGCCCATCATTCGACGGAGCTTGTGGTGCTTCGCATCGCACTCATGGCAATTGCATCAATGGTTGCTGAGCAATCGGATGACCCGGATCGGGCATTGGCTGACATGGAAGAGCAGGCACTGTCCACGTTCGATCATATGGAGATCGATTTTTCCGGTTTCGAAGGGGACATCGCTGTTGCCAAGTCTCACATGCGGTCGTCGCTGGCGTCGCTCTTTTCTGGGATATCGCTCGGCGGCTAACCCGCCACGAAAGCGACATACGCGACCGGCGTCCCGGCCGGCGGGATCGGCCGTAGGTCCTTCATGACCAACTCGACGCCGTCGATGACGAGTGTGTCGGTCATGGCGGGGACGATCGAGGGTACTGCGAAAGTGATCTGGTTGTCAGTCGCCACAGTGAGGGTGCCGTCGACGTATTTCTGAGACACGCGGCGCATCACCGCATCGAGTGGATAGACCGTCGTCACTGGCTCGCCCGGTATCCATGGCGTCGACGGATCTGGCGGCGCTGTGACCGTGCGGGTTAGCATGACAACGCCCTGCTCCTGCATCTCGTCATAAAAACCGGCCATCACACGATCAGCGGCGCTAACAGCCCGTCTATGATGGTCGAGACGCGCGCATCCGGGGCAAAAATGTTGCCGCTGTCGCCGGGGTCAAAGAACTCCCGCTCGATGCCCTCAATACCTTCAGAGCCGAAGCGGTGTGTTTGCGGACTCTGACGCGCTAAGGCTTTCGTACGACTCCAGCAGCCATTCTAGTTCGGCTTTGATCTCAGCTCGGGTCATGCGGCCTTCCGCTTCTGCGCTTCCCGCTGCCAGTGCTTGGCAGCCGCTGGCGTAATTAGGCGCCAGGGACTCCCTCGTCCTTAGCTTCTTGATCAGCCGCCGCTGCTTCCAATTCAAGCCGCGCCAAATGGGCTTTGATCTCCTCAGGCTCGGCGTGCTCCAGCCCGACGACATTGTTCCTCGTTTCCTTCAATGCAACGATGATCTCGTCGAGCTTCGCATGGATGGCAGCGGTGTCGCGGTAACCCTGGATCAGTACGACCCCGGTAATCACTATCGCAGCTACAGAAAGCGCATAGGTGATTACGTTTGTTAGCCCAAACGGAACCATCGCAGTGCAGGCTATCATCGCGGCTAGCAGCACATAGAAGCCGGGCGGACGGGACAGAAAGTCGGCGATCACAAAGAGAAATCGGTTCATGCGAATCCCCAATAAGTAATCCCGATTGGGGCCGCATTTCGGGTGCTCGTCAATGGCGCAAATCACGCAGGTTGATTGCGCCGCCTCGCCTCTTGCTGGCATCGGCGCTCATTGCGCTTGGCAGCCCAAGAGAAGTCGTCATGTTCCGATGAAAGGATCTTGGCGAACGCGCCGTCGGCGATCCACGAATTCAGGCTGTCCCGTTGGCCCGCATCTTCCGTGATCGTAGCCGAAACATCCCTGATTTCATGATGCAACAGCCTGATTTCGGCGCTTTCGCTATTCTGCGAGGCCCTGCGGGCGGGAATGATCGCGATTTGCTGCAAAGCCCGGTTTTTTCTATCCCGTCCGGTGTTCGGGTGGATGCCTCCACCTTGAAGCACCAGCTGCGGAATGACTTGTCGCCGACCTTGGATCTGGCCCGGGCGAGGACGCTCGGCGTCATTCTCATTGCCAACGGCGAGCAGCCATTCGTGCAGCGCCTCGAGTTCGCTGATCTCTTGTCCCGGCGGCAGGGTGCCGATCCGGTTCCAGAACGCCCTTCGCTCCTCCGCTAGCGGGTCTGCCTTAGGGTCGAGCTTGTCGCCCACCTCTTTGCACCACCCGAGCTTATCGGTGTATGTGTGAACATAGGGGAGCTGCTGGGCCGGCCGGCCCGACATGTTCATGGCTGGCGCGCTCGATCTCGGCCGCGCGGATGAAGCGCTCCGCGCCTTCACCGATGTTCATGGCGCGCCTCTTTTTCCTGGGCTGTTCTGCTCCTCGCCGCCGTCCGTCCGGTTGATTGTCACCGTGCACGTAATCAGGGTGTTCCAGTCCGGGCCGTGTTCAATGACGTTATGGAGCTCGGAAATTTCTTCCAAAAAGTGCTCGATCGTGATGGGGTCGTTCTGGTGGTCGTAGACGAGAACAGCTTTCCAGCGCTTGTCGCCATGAAGCGATACGACGTTACTCATGCCGAATTTCTCCTGCGGTCATCGAACAAATCCGGCTGGATGCTCGCGGGCCAAATGCCTTGACCACCCGCTCGTATAGCATACCGACAAATGCAAATATTAGTGGCACGACGCCGCGCAGATCCTGGGCAATGAACTGCAGCTCGCCGAGCGGGCAAACATCCCACATCGTCAGCCAGTCGCCGGCGCGGCGCTCGAGTATCTCAGGGCAGGCCCGCACCATGTCGGATGCGGCCCAAAATAGAACCTCGTCTAGGTGGCCCTTGTTGTTGTCGGTCTCGGCCAAGGTCGAAAGCACCAGGCGCAAGTGCCCTTCCCCGTGCCGGCGTATGATGCGAGCCAGCGTCTCGACCGCGCGCGCCTCTCCCGGCTCCGGATAGCGATGCCGGTCGACAATCTTGATGCCGAACTCAACGCATAGGGCTTGGACGCGCGGGTCGGTCAAAGCATCCCCGCTTCCTGAGCGCATGTTGCACCGTCGACGGATCACGATTGAACAGCAACCCTATCTGCCCCCTAGGCAAGCTCGGCTTCAGCACCATCACGGCGTACATGGCCGCGTCTCGCGTTGCCACGATACGATACTGACGCGACGGTCCTCTCATCTCGGCATACGTGCAGCCGTGCATGGCATACGTGCAGCCGTGCATGCGGGCCACGAGGTCGATGACATGCCGAGCCGTCACCAGCTTGACCACCGTTGCAAATCTCAGGCGTGGCCCCTGGAGCGGGTTCTGGCTTCGGCGGCTTGGGAAACGGCGTAGACCTTCATGCCCGCACCTTCCTGCGCTCGATGGCCACCTGCTTACCTTTGACAATGTCGGAGAACGCTTAAAAAGGACGCTCACAACGGGACACGAAATCCGCCGCATCCCGGGTGACTACTTAGTTGTTGCCTTGTCGGTTTTTTTTCGGTTTCGCTACCAATGCAGCAGGAGGAGCGGTTTCAGCCTTAAGTCGTTGCTCTCGCAGCCGAGCAGTCTTTGCATCTCGTGCTGCGCGATCAATGTCTGTTAAGGCCCTTGCAGCATCCGACGTGCGCTCCTGCCTATCGTATTTTTCTTGATGGGTTAAGCCTTGTCTTTCCCGCATTTCCTGTCCTCGATCTGACGGTATGGCGCTCTGTTGGCGACCCGAACGATCGTCGCGAGGTTCCCCCAGACAACGAAAAGCCCGCGCCTCTGGCGGAGCGCGGGCCCGATGTTCCGGCAGCCGAGTGCTATTCTTCGAAATGCGGGCCACGTGACACCCACCAGGAACTTAAGTGGGTGTCCCAGCATTGAGGGAGACCTGAAGCCGCCCCTCCTTTTCAAGGAATTCAAGCATGGCCAAGACAACCAGACAGTCGTCGGGCAAGCCCGCGACGATCCATGATCAAAAGCTCGTGCGGGGGGACGGAGGCGAGCTTCACCAGATCGCCGAAGGCGACAGCGAGATTCTGACGACCGCCCAAGGCGGCCCAGTGGCCGATGACCAGAATACTTTAAGGATTGGCCTGCGCGGACCGTCACTAATCGAAGACTTCCACTTCCGTGAGAAGATTTTTCATTTCGATCACGAGCGCATTCCCGAGCGCGTCGTGCATGCACGCGGCTATGGCGCGCACGGCTTCTTCGAGACCTATGAATCGCTAGCCGCTTACACCCGCGCGGATATCTTCCAGCGTGCCGGCGAGAAGACGCCGGCCTTCGTGCGGTTCTCCACGGTGGCCGGTTCGAAAGGCTCGTTCGACCTGGCGCGGGACGTGCGTGGGTTCGCCGTCAAATTCTACACCAACGAAGGCAATTGGGATCTTGTCGGCAACAACATCCCGGTCTTCTTTATTCAGGACGCAATCAAGTTTCCCGACGTCATTCATTCAGTGAAGCCTGAGCCTGATCGTGCCTTCCCGCAGGCGCAATCGGCACACGACAATTTCTGGGACTTCATCAGCCTGACGCCCGAATCGATGCATATGGTCATGTGGGTCATGTCGGATCGGGCGATACCTCGGTCCTTCCGGTTCATGCAGGGATTCGGCGTTCACACGTTCCGGCTGGTCAATGCGAAGGACGAATCCACCTTCGTCAAATTCATCTGGAAGCCGAAGCTCGGCATGCAGTCGGTCGTGTGGAACGAAGCGGTCAAGATCAACGGCGCTGACCCCGATTTTCATCGACGCGACCTCTGGAATGCCATCCAGTCTGGTGATTTCCCGGAATGGGAGCTCAACCTCCAGCTCTTCGATCAGGACTTCGCGGACAGTTTTGACTTCGACGTTCTGGATCCGACCAAGATCATTCCGGAAGAAATCCTCGCGCCGGTCCCGGTCGGCCGCTTGGTGCTCGATCGTATGCCCGACAATTTCTTCGCCGAGACCGAGCAGGTCGCGTTCATGACGCAGAACGTACCGCCCGGCGTCGACTTTTCCAACGATCCCCTGCTGCAGGGTCGAAACTTCTCCTACCTGGACACGCAACTGAAGCGTCTCGGCAGCCCCAATTTCACCCATATCCCGATCAACGCACCCAAATGCCCGTTCCACCACTTCCAGCAGGATGGCCTCATGGCGATGCGCAATCCGGTCGGCCGCGTGAACTACCAGCCGAATTCATTCGGCGAAGGCCCGCGGGAATCGCCGCAGCACGGTTTCCGGTCGTTCGCCGAGGCGGACGAAGGCCAGAAAGTCCGTCTGCGCGCAGAGAGCTTCGCCGACCACTACAGCCAGGCGCGACAGTTCTTCAACAGTCAGACCGCGCCTGAGCAGAAGCATATCGCCATGGCGCTGTCCTTCGAGCTCTCCAAGGTCGAGACAACGGTTATCCGCGAGCGCATGGTGTCGCATCTCCTCAACATTGATGAAGGCTTGGCAGAAACTGTCGCTGACAAGCTTGGCATGAAGCAATTGCCCAAGCCCGCAGATGCGGCGGTCGCGCCGAGGGACGATCTCGAACCATCGCCGGCGCTCAGCATCATCCGGAACGGGCCTGACAGTTTTGCTGGCCGCAAGGTCGGTGTGCTTGTCAGTCCCGGCGCCGATGCAGCGCTGCTGAAGAACCTCCAGGCAGCGATCGAGAAGGAAGGCGCAGTGATGGAGGTCATAGCGCCCAAGGTGGGCGGCGTCGAGGCGGCGGATGGAAGTCTCATCGCTGCAAAGCACATGATCGACGGCGGGCCATCGGTCCTGTTCGACGCAGTAGCGCTGATCCTCTCCGAGGAAGGAGCGGAGCGCCTGACGGGCGAGGCCGCCGCGCGCGATTTCGTTGCCGACGCTTTTGCTCATTGCAAATTCATCGGGTTCACGTCGGGCGCCGTCCCGCTGCTGCAGAAGGCCGGCGTCGATCCGGAAGCCGATGAAGGCATGATTGGTCTCGATGATCCCAAGGCGATTACCGGTTTTATCGAGGGCTGCCGCAAGCTGCGTCTCTGGAGCCGGGAAATGACCGTCAAACTCTAGCGATGGTGACGGAGTTTCTCATGCAGATCATTCGAACCGAAGTTACCCAGGCAACCGCCCCGACCGGACAGCCCATCCTGCGCGTGATCTTCTGCGGCGAAGGCGGTGACTGCGTTGCCGTCGACCTGGCACGCGTTGACGGCGGAAACAACGAGGCCGCTATCAATCGAGCGAAGGCGGTCCTGGTCCAGATCGCGACCGTCGATTTGGCTGTGAACGAGGAAGCAATGGCAATTTTGACGAAGTCGCCGTCACAGCGGCGAATGACGAAAACGGCGGGCTCTATATCTTCGAGTATCGGCGGACGCGGCCGTCAGGTTCTTCCCTCCAGGATGCCAAGTTTAGAGGCTGCGCGGGAGGAAGCGGTTCGATGCGCTATCGATCTTCTGGTCGACCTTCAGCCGGGCACGGACGATCTTTCAGGTTGGCTCGTGCGCCTGCGCGACGAGAACGGCGAACTGCTGCTGTACGCCATCGACGTGCAGGAGGCGCAAGCGGCCCGCCTGACAAGACCATGAACCGGCATCGGCTAAAGGCGGATTGGCAGAGATGCGAGGCTACGGCGGGACCTCCCGGGCTACGCCCGCGCTCAGATAGAGACTATGCATCACCCCACCGCGGCCGCGGCTGATCATGGCCGCCCTAGGCCTGGTACACGGTCCGCTTGGTGAGAATTCCCTACATCTTTGCGTTGACATGCAGCGCCTGTTCGCGCCGGGCGGGCCTTGGGCCGTGCCGTGGGCGCAAAACGTGCTGCCGGTCATCGAGGAATTGACCGCAAGACATCCGCAGCAAACGCTGTTCACACGTTTTGTTCCGGCCGCTCGGCCTGGCGAAGGACCGGGCATGTGGGCGCGGTATTATCAGCGTTGGGCCGAGGTCACCCTTGCCAACATCGATGCCGGCCTCGTCGATCTGATGCCTTCTCTAGCGCGGTTCGTGCCGCCGGCAAGAACGCTCGACAAGCATGTCTATTCGCCGTGGACTGAAGGCCGGCTCGACGCGATGCTCAATGGGTCAGGGATCGACACGCTGGTCATCACCGGCGGCGAAACCGACGTCTGCGTGCTTGCCACGGTCCTCGGCGCCATCGACCGTGGTTTTCGTGTCGTCCTTGCGACCGATGCCATCTGCAGTTCGGTTGACCAGACGCATGAGGCACTGTTGGAGCTCTACCGCTCTCGCTTCAGCGAGCAAGTCGAGGCGGTGCTGATCGAAGAGGTTCTGGAGAACTGGCGTTAGCCGGAGCTGCCGAGGGAGACGACCATGAAAAGCTTTTTCCGGGACAATGGACTGACGATCGCCCTGGTGGCGATGTTCTTGTTCAGTGCGATTGGCATGATCTGGTCGGGTCATACGGCCTACAATGAAGAGCTTCAGAACCACGGTTCGGCATCGATTGGGCTGCTCTCCTATCTTGCGAGCGGCGACTTCCTCTCGGCGCTGTTCGAGAACTGGGAAAGCGAATTCCTGCAGATGTCGGCCTATGTCATGCTGACTGCAATGCTGTTCCAGCGCGGTTCCGCCGAGTCTCGTGATCCCGATGATCCCAACCGGCCCGAGGACGAACTTCCGACCGCCACCCGCAGGCGCAACCCGATCCTGTCGTGGCTCTATTCATACTCGCTGGGCTTGGCGCTGGCCCTGCTGTTCATCATCTCATTTGCCTTGCATTGGTGGGCGAGCCTGGCGGCCGCAAACGAGGAGGCGCTTCGGCACGGCGGCGAGGTTCAATCCTTGGGAGACTATCTTCTCGACGCCCAGCTATGGTTCGAGTCCTTTCAGAACTGGCAGTCGGAATTCATGTCGACGGCCGTCCTGGTCCTGCTGTCGATTTTCCTACGCCACAAGGGCTCCCCGGAATCAAAGCCAGCCGGCGCGTCAAACTCCGAAACCGGCGCATGAGTCTCCGCGTGCAGGCAACGCTCGCTATGCTTCGGCAATGGGGCGGTGCCGGCAACGGTCGCGAAAGTGGTCGTTGAAGAACCGGCCCTTTACGAAGGCGTTTCGGAACGCCGCATAGGTCTCCGGCGGCACAGCCTCGTAGTCATAACGCGTGCCGCTCGCGACGAACCACACCGAGAGAACCCTTGTCTCCGGATCGTACTCGGTCTTGCGGATTAACGTTGATGGCATGATATCGGCGCTCTATACGAGCGCCATTGGCATGTAGCGGGCGATCACCGTGTCCTGCCGGAACCGCCGTTCTAGCTCGGCGCGCCGTTTGCGCCAGTCCGGCAGATCGACATCATCCACCATCACTTCGAAGATGACGATTTCATCTGTGCTGGACTGCTCGCCATCCTGCCACTGACCTTCCGCGGGCGCCTGCAGGTAGGCTGTGACGCCGTCGAAACGGCTGGCCAGGTCTTCCTTCACACGGTCGAAATCTTCCCGGCCAAATGGGCGACCGGTGTTGTCCGCGCGGGGAAGCAGGATCTGGACGAGGTGCATGGCGACCGCTCAATGAAAAGCGGTCACCGATTCCAAAGAACGACGCGTTCCCTTGCCTGGTCGGAGCCGCTTGACCTTCGCGGGCCGGCGAGACAGTCGGCGAGCGATTCGCGCCGTCCGCCTAGCGCATCAGGCCCGCCGCCCGCAGGGCATCTTCAATGATCTTCTTCACGCCGGGCCGGCGCGATTGATGGATGGCAGTCGGCTGCGGGGGCTTCGTCTTCGCATTTTGTATACTTGGCGCCGGTGACTGGGGTAGTTGCCGTTGGCTGGCGGGCAATTGCGGCCTTGATTTCCGGGAGGCGCTATCCTCGGTTGCCGCGATCCCCCAAAACTGCGCGATCTCGCGTGTGGAGGCGATGCCGACATCAAGCATATAAGGTCCCGGAGCGCCGAGGCCGTTGCCGAGCGGCGTGCCGTGGCCCATCCCGGCGATCATGTTGATTTCGATCAAGGCATCTCCCGCCCCGTTACGCCAGACCTGCTTTGCGTGCGGTCCGGCAGCTTCCCGACGCGTCGGCGCTTTCTCAAGCCGGTGGACTCCCCGCCACTGGCCTGCGATCGCTTCCGCGTTGGATGGCGAAACCGTGTGGTCAGCGGCACCGTGCCAAATCGAAATCCTCGGCCACGGTCCCCGATGATCCGATGCGCCGCGGAGGGCCCGTTGCAGATCCTGTTCCGAAGGACCGCCGTGGCCGCGCATGCGATCGAAGGCCTCCGGGATTGTCGTTGCGCTGCCGTAGGGCAGGCCGGCAATTAACGCACCGCCGGCAAACACTTCCGGATAGGTCGCCAGCATGGCCGCTGCCATTGCGCCTCCGGCCGAGAGGCCGGTGATGAAGATTCGCCTTCGGTCGAGACCGTGGGTGACGACCATCGTCTCGATCATCTGGCGAATCGAAAGCGCCTCGCCCGAACCACGCTTGGTGTCGCCAGGCTGGAACCAGTTGAAACAGAGGTTCGGATTGTTGCCGCGTTGCTGTTCGGGAAAGAGCAGCGCGAAGCCAGCCTCGTCGGCGAGTTGGGACCAGCCGGAATGATGGTCATAGCCGGCCGCGTTCTGGGTGCAGCCATGCAGCACGACGACGAGCGGGGTGCCCTTGGATAGGTCATTGGGAATGTAGAACTTCGCTTCCAACCCGCCAGGATTGATACCGAAGTCGGCCAGCGTCCGGAGGTGGTCTGACGCACCGAGGTCGGCGGGATGTGCGGCATGTCGCGCCTGCAGCGCGGCAAGGCGGGCAATGGTATCAGAGATTTTTCGCAATGGAGCCGTCCCTGTTGTGACGCCCGGAATGGACGGCCATCCGTGCAACGCACGTGCAGCAATATCGTTGCTGCGTTGCACAAAAACAAGGGAGCGCGGCGGGAGAATGGAGTCCGGCCGATCCTCTCGGTCGGCCTGGAGTAGACGTCTTCAGCTTCGACTGGCTGTGAGATGGAGCGCGTCTTCTTCGTCGTCGCGCTGCTTGCCGCCTAACGCTGCCGCTGCGCTGGCGATGAACGCACCGATCATGAGAGAAAGCGCGCCAACCAGCGCGAAGCTGGCGCCGGCTTTTCTAGCTGTGTCGGCTGCTTCCTGTGCTTGGACTTTGGCCGCCTCGACCTGAGCAAGCACCGCATCAACCCGGGCAGTAGCATCCGCTTGCGACAAGCCAGTGCGAGCGGCCACGAGTTGGCCCAGATAAGTCTTGTCGTCAGCCGAGACTTCGCCGGCCGCTGCACTCATAATGAGGATGCGGGAGGCTTGTGCGGCTGCTGTCGCATCGCCCTCCGCGCCCGGCGCCGCCAGCCTGGAAGGATCGTTCGGGCGGAACAGCGCATCGACGAAATACGACGCCGCGCCGCTGCCTCCGTCGTTCCCGGCGTTTGCGGTCGCCCCTGCCGAGGCACCCATTGCTGCTCCCGAGGCCACTGTCGAGGCCGCCTTGACGCCGGTGCCGATTGCCGCGGACAGCGCCGAACCGAGCACGAACACGACCAGAAGCGTCGCCAGCGCCCAGGCCATGAATCCGTGCGCGGTATCCCGGAAGAACGTCTCGTCCGTATGAATGCCGACCCATTTGGTGCGAAGGCGCCCGGTCAGGTACCCCCCGAGCCCGGATGACAACCATTGCACGATGACCAGCCAGATCGCAGTGGACACAGCGAAGGTGGTGACGCTGGCGCTTTCGTTGGACCATGGAGACACCATCGTGAGCCCGAGGCCGGACCCGAGAAGCATCAGGATGAACGTCAGGGTCGAGGCAGCGAAGGCGCCGGCGATGATCGGTCCCCAGTTGACTGCGGATGACGAGGACTCGACCGGCGCGGCGCCGTCGGTCGCCAGGATGGTTGATGCCACGGATTCCTCCTACCGCATGAACAGCGCGAGAAGGATGATGATCGGAATAGGAACTCCGAGCAGCCAGAGTAGAATGCCACGACCCATGATTGCCTCCTATCGAAAGACGGATGTTGGAAGTAAAACAGCCACCCCAACACAGTTGGGGTGGCTGGTGTGTGATCAGGCGGCCTTGGCCATTTCGTTGGCCGAGGCGTCCGCCAATCCGGTGAGCGCCTCGTCTGTCATAGACTCTTCGCCGAGCGTCTGTTCGATCAGCTTGGCGGCGTCGCTCATGCCCAAAACCTCAGCCCAGCGCTTCAGCGTGCCATAGCGGGTGATCTCGTAGTGCTCGACAGCCTGGGCAGCGGAGATCAGACCGGCGTCCAGTGCGGGAGTTCCCTTGAACTCCTCCATAATCTCCTCGCCCTCCTCGATGATGCCGTCGATCGCGGGACACGTCTTGCCCTGTGCCCGCTTGCCAAGGAGCTCGAAAACCTGCTGCAAGCGCTCGACATGACCGTCGGTTTCGTCCTTGTGCTTCTCGAAGGCTGCCTTCAGATCGGCCGATGAGGCGGCGCGCGCCATCTTGGGAAGCGCCTTCAGGATCTTCTTTTCCGCGTAATAGATATCTTTGAGCGTATCGAGGAAGAGATCATCCAATGTCTTTTCTTTCGCCATGGCGGATTTCCTTTTGGTTCCAGCGTTTTTTGTTGTCGCTCACGGGGTTGTGAAACGCATGCTCAACAAGCGCACGACGCCGGAAAGGTTCCCTTGAGACGTCTCGCTGCACGTCACTCTGACTTCGTGGGGTCAACCCCTGGTTCAATTCACTTCCCGCTCCGCCAGGCATTTCGCTATCGAGGGATCGCATCATGCTCTGATACTTGGCGTCTCTATCTGTCGAGCTTCTTGAGAATATTTTTGTCGGCGCAGCCATGAACGAGCGCGCCTGACCTTGGGGATGCTGCTCGCCAAAGTCGCCGGCGGCGAGACCAGCCCTTCCACCTAAAAGAATTCTCTGCGAGAACGATGCCTCCCGCCAATCGTGACACCGCCTGGCCTCCGATCCGGTTGCTCCTGGCGGCCAACAATGCCCACGGCGAAATAGACGTCCGGTCGTTTTTCGAATTGGCGCGCTGGGGAAGACCAAGGAACAACGTCCAGCGGTGATGTCTGCGGGTCAACCGCGCGGTGGGCGCTCGCCGTCGCTTTCGCACAGGTAGTTGTGAATGTCGGTTGCAGCGACCGCTGCGTGCCCGAATGCGACCGCGAGCTGGTTGAAAGACACATGAGGCGAATGGGCTTCGCTTTGGATAGTGAGGGCGCATCGCCTGGCTTGATCCGGCGACGCGAGTCCGACGGCGAGGGATATCTATGAGGAAGCCTGGATGATCAGACCGCCAAGACGACAGGGCGAATACGCGGATCGGGAGATCGATTGCCAAGAGGCCATGGAGCCCGGCTTTCAGGCTATCGTCGGTTGCATGCTGGAGCGGCTGGACGCCAAGAGGCACCAGCTCCCGACCGCCCACGCCCAGAATCCCCGCCGGCCGGCCGCGCCAAAGTTAAAAACGCAATCAGCCGACCACCACGATTGGCTGAGATGGTAGGAAGCTGGTTATTCTCATTGGTCGCTCGAACAAGCCACTGAGGTCCTGGGCAGGGCAGTATCGCTATCACATGAACTCGTCGCATGGGGTGGCGCAGTGTTTCTGCAGACGGCGGATGTTTGTTTGCGGGCGCAGGTCTGCACCTGCATCCTTTGGCGCTTTCATACGTTTGCCCGCGAAGAAGATGCTCCGGGCCGGCAGCCATGTCGAAAAAAACAACCGACGACGCTTACGAAGATCAAGTGCAACTTGAGCGGCGGGCCAGACGGCAGGGCCGCGGACGCAACGCCGAATGGCCGTCAGAGATCCCCAGCCGTGGCTGGAAGGACGTGCTGTGGCGGGTCTTTGCTGAAGTAAACGAGGACCGTGTTATGCTGATCGCGGCCGGGGCCGCATTCTATCTACTCCTTGCCCTCTTTCCAGCGCTTGCCGCGTTCGTGTCCATCTACGGTTTTGTCGCCGATCCTCAGACCATCGCTGAGCACATTGCGTTCCTTGGCGGCGTACTGCCTTCGGGCGGTCTGGACATTATCAGATCTCAGCTTGCGTCCTTGGCCGCTCAGAAGACTGGCGCGCTCAGCTTCGGCTTCATGTTCGGCCTTGCCGTCGCACTGTGGAGCGCCAGTAACGGCATCAAGACGCTATTCGAAGCCATGAACATCGCCTACGAGGAGAGTGAAAAGCGCGGCTTTATCCATATGAATCTTCTGGCCTTGGGCTTCACACTTGGCGCCATCCTCATCGGTATCGGCTTTATCGTCTCGGTGGGGATCGTGCCGGCCATGCTTGCGCTGCTGAACCTCGGCGGCTGGACCGAAGCCCTTGTGCGGATCTTTCGGTGGCCGATGATGCTGATCATGGTCGGCGTCGGGATCACGCTGATCTACCGCTACGGCCCCAGCCGCGAAAGGGCAAAGTGGCAATGGGCGACTTGGGGCGCCTTCCTCGCGGCTGGGGTGTGGATCGCAGTCTCGATAGGGTTCTCCTATTATCTTGAGAACTTCGCCGACTACAACGCGACGTATGGAGCCCTGGGGGCAGTCATCGGCTTGATGATGTGGACCTGGATCTCTGTGATTGTCCTGATTGTGGGGGCGGAGCTGAATGCCGAGATGGAGCACCAGACAGCGAAGGACACCACCACAGGTGCGCAGCAGCCGATGGGTGCGCGAGGTGCCACGGTTGCCGACACGCTGGGCGGATCGGCCGATGCTGCCGACCAGCAGTCGCGTTCGGGCGAGCGCAACACCTAATGCGCAGATCTCGTGAGATCTCCGCGCAACTTCGCTTGGCGCAGATCACTGACATCGGCGTTGGCGACGAAGTTGCAAAGACCTTGGGCAATGACAAGTCAGATCGCGAGCAAATGAATACCTTTCAGGCGCAGTCGCCATCCTGCTCAGGTTCGGCGAATGGCAAGCGCGACATCGGCAGAGAACGGCGGCACATCAAGTTTCAGCCAGCCGTCGGAATTCGCCTGCCATTCCGCCGTTTGCCTGCCGGCCGCGGTATCCCAGGCGATGACCCGATAGGTCCAGCGAGCCAACCCGGGCAACTGCAAGACGGCCGGAACCGGCGCAGCATACCGTTTCGCCCGATCGTGTCGCGGCGAACCAGCCAGACCTGGGTGAGCACATGCGGGGTGCGGTTTGGCCACCGCATGCCGCCACCGGCGCCGCCGCTGCCAGGTGAGCCCATTGCAAATGGCGGAAATATTCTGTCGGCAGTTCCGGCGACGTGCAGATCGTCAATTTCGATTGGCAGAGACGGGATTTTGGCACAACGCTGTTGGAAAAAAGGTCGTGGCCGTGCAAAGTGACGCAAGGTTGACTGAACTCTCAGCAAGACGGCCTGTGTTGCCCATGGCTCTGCCGCTCCGTGACGCGGGCTCGTCCTACTCCTGACATCGCGCAGCCGCTTCCAGCGTTGGCGGTGTCGAGCAAAGTGCATGACTGAGACTGAGGCTCCCACGCAAAGCACAGGCGACCAAGATGACGTCAGAGTCAGACAAGGCTGAGGCAGTTGAGCAATTGCTCGATACACCGGACCTTGCCACCGCGCTGGAAAGCGAGCAGTTCAAAAAATTTCTTGACCAGGTGCCGATCGCTATCGCCGTGTCGGACTTAGGCGCGAAGGAGCGCGTCGTCTATGCTAATCCAGAATTCGAAAAAGTATCAGGCCTGAAGGCAGCCGAGCTTACCCGGCAAAACTGGGGAGCACTTTCCGGCATTGGCATCCACCAGCAGAAGGGCCGGCCTCTGCCCGAGGCCTTGGTCGAGGAAACCGATTTCGTCGGCACCTTCCGGCTGGAGCGCGTCGGGGCCAACCCGGCTCTTGTCGACGTTTATTCAAACATCATCGTGGACGATAACGGCACGAACTGCTTCCGACTGGTGGCTCTGGTCGACGTCTCATCCCATGGCGAATCTGAAGAAGCGCGCT
This sequence comes from Mesorhizobium sp. WSM4844, assembly GCF_055811775.1. Classification (NCBI taxonomy): domain Bacteria; kingdom Pseudomonadati; phylum Pseudomonadota; class Alphaproteobacteria; order Hyphomicrobiales; family Phyllobacteriaceae; genus Mesorhizobium; species Mesorhizobium sp. WSM4844. Next base: position 26,706 of record NZ_JBVVQB010000061.1, read on the forward strand.
TGGTGGAGGAGCGCGTCCGCGAGAAGGACACCCTGCTGCGCGAACTGCAACACCGGGTGAAGAACAACTTACAGATGATCACCGCATTGATCCGTCTAGAAACCCGTAACGCGACCGAGCCCGACGAGAAAAGATTTGAGAGGCTCGCCGGCCGCGTCGACGCTCTGGCGATCCTCTACCAGACGCTATCGGCAGACGAGCAGAAGGATGAGGTCGATCTCGGCGTTTATCTTAGCCAGATCGCCTCCGCGGTGATGGGGTCGCATGCAGTTGAGGGGATCCGCCTCGATATGAAGGTGGATACCTATCCGGTATCGATCAACGTCGCCATGCCGACGGGACTGGTCGTGAACGAGTTGCTCACAAATGCACTCAAGCATGCATTCCAAGGGCGTGAAGGCGGGACGATAAAGCTGCACAGCATCGCCGATGGCGACGGCTGCCTGGTCATAGTCGCGGACGACGGTATCGGCCTGCCGGAAGGGGAGACATGGCCCAAGCCCGGCAAGCTCGGCGCGCTAATCGCGCGCTCGCTGACAGAGAACGCCAAGGCAAAGTTCAACGTCGCCTCGAGCGCCAGCGAAGGGACGAAGGTCACCATCGTCTTCACGCGATCGGCGGCAGCAAGCTGACAATTGCCAGAGGGCGGATGCTTCATGCTCCCGGCCTTTCCGCCGCGGCCCCCGGGCGCTGTGCTTGGCACATTCACGTCGCCGTTCTTCAGGTATGCCGTACCCGGCGCGGCAAGAACGCCGCGTCGATCCCGCCGTTGCACCTATGCTATCTTAGTGGGTCTGGCTAAAGCTGAGACTCAACTGGAAGGTGGCGGACCAAGGCCGCCAGAACCCGGCGAAATATTCCGGCCTCTGGTTCGTGTGTGTATTCTTGGAGTTTGCCTTCGTCGCATCCATGCCAGTGCAGCACATTGTTCTTTAGTTCCAGCCGATAGCTGGTTTCTGGTGATATCTCCGCTTGAAAAAAGCGCCGAAGTTCACCGACTAATTCGGCATCCTCAAAGAGCACGCCCATCTCCGAGTTCAAAGACACTGACCGGGGATCAAAATTGAAGGAACCGACGAACCCAGCCCTGTCGTCAACCGTGAACGATTTGGTGTGCAGACTGGCACCCTTGGAGCCAAACACCGAAATTCCCTGACCGCGAGTGAAGGGCTGGAGTTCGAACAGTCTTACGCCATTCCTCAGCAATCGCTTACGATAGTTTGCATAAGCCCCATGAACCGCGGCGACGTCTGTAGCGGCCAAGGAATTGGTCAAAACGGAAACGTCAACCCCATTGCTGACGAGGTCCATCAGGACCGCGGAGCCCCTTTTGCCAGGGATGAAATAGGGAGATACAATTTCCAGACTGTTGCGCGCCGACTTAATGAGGGGAAGCAACTCCTTGGTAAGCCAGCTGCGACGTCTCCAACCTCTCACCTTCTCTGGAGGATCGGAAATCACCCGAACTCGATCCACCCAATGCACGTCGTTGCTGGCCGCGATGAACTCTGCGATGGACCCTCGGTCACTGATTCCGTTCAAAAGCATTGATTCGGTTTCGAGATCGCTTCCTGAAAACAAATCGGAATGCTCGTTCCCCGCGGCTGGACCCAGGACACTGATTGATTTCGCGTCCTCGCAAGCCCAGAATGCCTCAAATATTTCGGCGGTTTGCTGCACGGCAGGACCGAGGAGCAGCACGTCTAAGTCGCGGAAATTGGTTTCTGCTGCGTCGAAATAGGCATCGCCAACGTTGCGCCCGCCTACGATAGCGACGTTGTCGTCAGCGATCCATGCCTTGTTGTGCATCCTCCGGGTCAACGCAAAAAGTCGCAATACAATTTCCACAGCGCGCATGACGCTGCGTTGCCTGACGCCGCTCGGATTAAACAACTTCAACTCGATGTTTGGATGATTGCTCAAGGCCAGATAGGCAGCATCGTTCTTTCGCGGATTGGCGTCATCAAGGAGCATGCGAACTCGCACGCCGCGCTCAGCGGCCCGGAAAACTTCCTGCAAGAGCAAGCGGCCAGTGTGGTCATCGTGCCAAAGGTAGTACATGAGATCGAGACTGCGAACGGCACTCCTTGCCGCCAGAACGCGCCCGGCGAAGGCGTCATAATTGTCCGGGACCAGCAGCAAGCCGCTCTTGCCTGCTTTGATGTTGTCGTGTGCAATCCGCGTAATGGATACTTCCATAAAATTTTCTACCCTTCAGCGATAGAAACCCGGCCTCGCTCAAAATCGTAGCAAGAACCCTTCAAAGGTAATCTGGTTGCAAATGTAGCTGTCGAATCCCCTGGAGATTTAATCGTGCCATGATCGGTAGATGATCGGAGGCGATCCGAGATAGCGATGTATGGTGCACTTCGAGGCTGGAAATCAGACTTGGTGGTTTGGCCAGGATCCGATCGAGCGCAAGCAAAGGGAATCGCGAAGGGAAACTGGACAGCACGGTGTGAATTGGACCAAAATGCGGCAGTAGCGCCAGCAACGAGGAAGCTGTGCACCCGCCATTCGTTGAGATCGCCAAGCAAAATGGTTGGCCTTAAGACCGAACGCGTCGCCTCAAGCAGTGCGTTGGCTTGCTTGGTGCGCGACCGCCGGAGTGCCGAACCGAATCGTCCTATATGCCCGAGGCGGCACGTCGACGGGCCGGATCAACCCGTGCGAACTCCGTCAGCGCTGGTGGGATCGATCTTCGTCAACCGCGATCTGGCCTCAATTACGCGCTGTTGCGCAGCCCGTATCCTGCTGCACAGCGCGATATTGATGCCGACACCGCAGTCATCATCCAGCATCTCGTTCGCACGCTCAAGGGAGCGCTCGGCCCGATTAAGCCGCTGTCGGGCTCGCGCCAGTTCCATATCTAAAAGTTCCATTATTCCGAATCCATTGCGGTCCCTTCGATTGGTAAACCGCTTGTGGTCGCTGTTGGTTCCGGCTGTTCGCGAGCGTGCAGCCCAGACGTTGATATGGTTGGCACAGTTCTGGAGCGAGAGTGGTGGCGCCGGTGGCCTGAAGGTCGCGACGAATGAAACGCCGGCCCAGTTCAACCCGCGCGACGTCCTTCAAAGCTGGGGGGATCGATCTTCACCAAGCGGTCTGCGGCCTCGACCGCAGTTCGTATCCTGTTGCGCAGCGCGAGGTTCTCGGCCAGCATTTCTTCAGTGCGTTGAAGCGCGAGCTCAGTCCGATGAATGCGCTGCCTGGCATTGGCAACTTCCGATGTCAAAATGTCGGCCACCGTCCCGTGGCCCTGGGGTTCCAAAGTGTCCATGGATTTCTAACACATGGGGGCCGATATCGTTCCCTAGTCAGTGACAAGTGCACTTCGGCCTGCTTCGCCGGCCGCTCCGATTGCCGGGCCATCGGCAACGACCGGCATCAAGCTGGCCAGCGTGCTCAGTGACGTGTTCGGTGTCAGCGGCCGGGCCATCGTGCGGGCGCTGATTGCCGGCACCCATACGCCGCAGCAAATGGCAGCGCTCGCCCGCGGCACAGCGCGCAGCAAGTATGCAGCCCTTGTTAAGGCCCTCGATGTGCGGCTCGAAGGCCATCAGCGCCTGATGTTGGAATGCCAGCTGCAGCGGGTCGAGAGCGCCGAGGCCGACATCGCCGCGCTTGACGTCGAGATCGATCGCCGCCTCGATCCCTATGCCGAGCAGGTGGCGGCCTTGCTGCGTGTGCCTGGCATCGACCGCGTGGTAGCCATCACCGTGATCGCCGAGATCGGCATTGACGTCTCGATGTTCCCGACCGCTGCTCATCTTGCCGCCTGGGCCGGCGTCTGTCCGGGCAACCATCAGAGCGCCGGCAAGAGCAAGCCGACCAAAGCGCGCAAGGGCAATCGCCATCTCAAGACCGCCCTGTGCAATGCCGCCATCAGCGCCTCAAAGAAGACCGGCAGCTACTACAAGGCCAAATACCACAAGCTCAAGGCCCGCCGCGGCGGCGGCAAAGCCGCGCTTGCCATCCAGGGCTCAGGGCAGCGATCCGGGAAGTCCTGCCTGAGGCAGTCTGGCAGCGCTGTTACGTGCACTTCCTCAGAAACGCGCTCGATTATGTGCCGCGCAAGGTCGATGACGACTGCCTGATGGAGCTCAGATGGTTCTATGACCGGCGCGACCTAGCCGAGGTCAAGCGCGACCTGGCGCAGTGGATCGCCAAATGGCAGGCAAAATACCCGAAGCTGGTGGATTGGGTGGAGAACAACATCGAGGAGACGCTGAGCTTCTACCGGCTGCCGCTGCCGCATCACAAGCACATGAAGTCGACGAACATGCTGGAGCGGCTAAACCAGGAGATCAAGCGGCGCACCCTGCTCGTTCGCATCTTCCCCAACCCGCAGAGCTGTTTGCGGCTGGTTCGGGCATTGGCGGTGGAGATCCACGAGAACTGGCTCGAGGCGACCCGCTACCTCAACATGGATCATCTGCGCGAGCACAAGAAGGAGAACCTGAGGGCATTGGCCGCCTGAGACGCGGCTCGCCATGTCCGCCGCTCCGCTAAACACGGGGGCTGCGCGGCGGACACGCCAACGTCACCGCTGAATGCCACGCCATTTTTGCAGAACTTGACGCACACAACTCGGATTTTCATTTGATCCCCCCAAAGTGCAGTAGTGGCGCAACGCCGAGATCTGTGCAAGCAGAGTTACTGGAAGGGTTGGGCGGCTAGCAAAAAAGGCAACGCTGGTTGCACAGCGGTTGCATCTGACATGCGTGTCAGCACAAATCGTAAGACTCAAAGCGAAGCGCTACTCTGTGACGTGAGGCTTATGCGCTTATACTCTACCCAACCGGAGCGGTTCATCCAAAACCCGTTCCGTGCGCAGACGCCGAGATCGAACGAAGGCCTTTAGTCCGTCGGCATCCAACGCATGCCCGAAGGCATAACCCTGCAGTATGTCGCAGCCCAAGCTCTTGAGTGTCTGTGCGTGCTCCATCGTCTCGACACCCTCGGCTACGACCTCGATACCCAGGGATTTGCCGATTTCAATGATCGATGAGACGACCTGCCTTCGTTGCGGCGATTTGACAATAGGAATGACCAGTTGGCGATCTATCTTCAACCGGCGAGGCTGCAGCTTGAGCAAGCTGACTATAGAGGCGTAGCCCGTGCCAAAATCGTCTATTTCTATGTCAATGCCGAGCTCTTTTATCTGCTCAAGATTCCACGTAACAAAATCATCATTTTCGTCGAGGAAAATTGACTCAACGAGTTCGAAGGCAACTGTTCCCTTCTTGATATTTAGTTCCCTAAGACTCTTTATGAGTTCCTCATCCTGAAGGCGGCGTGCCGAAACGTTGACTGACACCCGCGGAATGTGAAGATTCGCAGCAGTCCACCCTTCGAGATCCAAAAGCGATTGCTCTAATATGTTTCGATCGATGATCGAGACGACATTCAATTCTTCCGCAATCCTTAGGAAGACGTCGGGCGCCAAAATGCCCTTCTCCGGATGTCTCCATCGCGCCAGCGCCTCAACCCCAACAATTTCAAGCGTTTTTGCGTCAAATTGCGGCTGGTAGAAGGGAATGAACTCGTTGCGCTCAAGGCCGCCGAGAATTTCGTCGGCAATCCGTTTTGTCTCGACGATCTCGCTTTGCATCGCCTCGGTGAAGAACTCGTATCGATTGCGCCCACGACTCTTTGCTCGGTAAAGCGCGATGTCAGCGTTGACCAGCAGGTGTTTGGCTTCGACATCTTTTCCGTTATCGACTGCAATTCCCACGCTCACGCCAAAACGGCATCGATGGCCCTGATAGTAGACTGGTTCCCGCATCTGGCTGATGACGCGGTCAGCGAGCAGCGCCAGTTGCTCGATATCGTCATGCACCACGCACAGGACGATGAATTCGTCTCCTCCGATCCGAGCGACGAATCCCTCGCCATCGACCTTGGATCGGAGGACGGTCGAGGCGTGAACAAGCATTGCGTCGCCTGCGGCGTGGCCAAGCGTATCGTTAATGTGCTTGAACCGATCGAGATCAATGTGGAGCAGTGCCGCATACCCGCCGGTCCGCCTGGCGTTTGCCGCGTAATCTTCCAGCACCTGGTCGAGGTAACGCCGGTTGGGCAAACCGGTCAGCGAATCGTGGAGCGCAATGTGCTCTATGCGCTCCTTGGCCGACTCGAGTTCTGCATTTTTCGACTCGGAAAGCTGTTTTGCGCGAACCAGGTCCTTGTTCAACAGGACATCGGCTGTCACATCCCATTCGGCGCCAATCATTTTTGGGGTGTCGTCTGCGGCCCGGTAAATTATCGCCTTGGATCGGACATGGCGTATCTCGCCATCCGGCCGAATAATCCGGTATTCCGACAAATATGGCCCGCCGTCGGCCATCGCGCGGTCGAAATCGGCGTTGGCGCCAGCCAAATCATCCGGGTGGATTGCTCCCGCCCAGTCCAGGTAGCCGCGGTGCTCCCCAACTGGTTTGCCGTATATTTCATTGACGCGTTCGTCCCACGCCAGTTCGTTGGTCGCGAGATCGTGTTCCCAAACGCCAATAGCCGATGCTTCCAGAGCGAGTTCCAAGCGCCTCGACAATCGACTCAGTTCCGCATAGTTGCGCTGTCTCTCGCCAATCAGGCGACCGGTAACCAGGAATGGGATCACAACCAAGGCCCCGGCCACCGCCATGATGGCGCGCAAGAACCACGCGTTGTCGGGCATCGAAGGCCAGCCGTTTTTGGGAATGGCTGCGATCCGCCACGAACCGGACGGAAGCAGGACGTCGGCTGTCACCGGATTGCTTTTGGCGACGCGCTCATTGCCGAAGAATTGCTCTCCGCCTGGACCGAGGGCGTCCTTACCGATCAGCGCTACGTCAATCCCGAGATCATCGTCAAGCAGGCCGCTCGCCTTATAAAGGCGCTGAACGTCGACAACGGCCGAAATGATGCCCCAGAACCTTTCGGTGTTGCCCGCACTGCGTACAAAGACCGGAATTCGGCCGACGAAGCCCTGCCCTCCCTGCCTCAAGTCGACGGGACCGGCAAGAACTAGCTCGCGCTCGTCTCGCGCCCTTAGCGCGGCCAGACGCTGCCGCTCGTCCTTGCGGTAATCGAGGCCTATCGCCTTGTCGTTGCCCTTCATCGGGTACATCAGAGAAATGACCAGATCGGGCGCGCCGGCAATATTCTTCAATTGCGAGCCCCTGCCAAACAGGTTGCTCGCCAGCGAGGCGAAGCGCTGCTGTCCCATATAGGGCTCAGTCACGACTGCCGCGACCAGTCCCTGCACCAGTTGAAGGTTTCCGTTGATGTTGCCTTCAAGCTTGGCGCGGATAAGATTGACCTTGGCCAGGACATCCGCTCGGGTGGCTTGATCCGAGACGACTTTGTTCTGGTGGTCCGCGAACGCTGCGCCAACGGCAATAACGATCACCGCCATTGCCGCCGGGATATTTGCCGACGAGAAAACGGCCTTCTTGATACCGCCGAACCTAGCGCGGAAAGGAGCCAATAGGCGATTCCTCAGATACTATTCAGGTTCTGGGCCAACCCGACCAAGGTATATTAGCTACCAATGTTTAATTTTGACCTTCACGGGTCCTAAAATTTTTGCACCTTCCAACCGCCTGAGGTGGCCGGAGTGGCAGACACGGACCTGCGGCTCCGGCTGACGACTTAAAGCGCGTCGCGGCTGAATGGATTGATGCGACGCGCTTCAGGTTTTGTTTGATGCATGTCGTTATCGCAAAACCGCCGCACACCCTCGGTTCAAGCCCGAGGGCATGCTTTTGCGCGACATGCATTAGTGGCCCTCAATCGCCTTGGCGGTAACCAGGTAGGGTATCTTGCCGACGCTACGTTTCGTCGCGCCAATGGAATAGGCCATTGGGATCTTGGGAGAGTTCTCCGGCAGGCCGTACATATCCTTGCCGGCCCTCACGGCAAATGAAAAGTGCTGCCACGAAACCGTGTCATGCTCATTGAGAAAATCCAGCGTCAGCCCAGCTGAAATCAGCGCGTTCACCACGTCGCTGACCGGATGAATCCACTCATAGTAGCGCGGATGTTTCAAGATGCGGTCGTCGCCGGTATAGGTGAGTTCTTCGTTCCATGCGAGTGGTCGAGCTATTGGCGTTCGCCAGTCATGCTTGAACTCCAGCGCCGCAGCCTTGCGGTCACACTGAAACATCAACGGATGACCCTCGGCGAGATAGAGCCGGCCGCCGGGCCGCAGCAGATCGGCAACAACCCGCGCCCAGCGGAACACGTCGTCAAGCCAGTTTACCGAACCCCAGGTAACGTAAGCGATGTCAAAGGTTCGGCCAAGCGCTTCGACTGCCTCGAACAGCGGCGCCTCCACGAAGCGCACGTCAGTGCCTGCCTTTGCGGCGAAATCCCGCGCTGCTGCGATCGCCGTCGGTGAAAAGTCGAGGCCGGTCACGCTGCCCGCGCCCAGATTCTTCAAGCTGATCGTGTCGAGCCCGATATGGCATTGCAGATGGACGATATCCTTGCCGACAATGTCACCGACCTCGCGCGTTTCCAGCTCATAGAGATTGGATCCGCCAGCCAGTACATTTTCTATGTGGTAGCTGCCCGTTGTGTCGGTCGAATGCAGCTCGGCTCGATCATCCCAATTAAGGCGGTTCGCGCCCAGAAACGGTTCCAAATTGCCCCCTCAAGTCCCTGCCGAGACCAATATATATGGTAAACAGAACGTAAATATACCTTGCAGCTAAAGTGTCGCGCGTCAATCCGTGGCGGTACGGCGCACCACCGGGGCTGATCGATTGGTCAGCGAATTCGGCAAGCCTCTTGGCGAGGTCAGTCGACGGGCAGCGCCGGAAGAAATTTGTTGTCGTGCGAAACGTCCGCGCAGCTACGACTGAAACTCCGGCTGTGCCTGCATTGTCCGGAGATCGATCGGCATGGATATGTGTTCGTGCGTGATCATCCAGCGGTCGCTCATCTTCTGCAAACCCGACGTCACCCGCACCCAATAGTCGGCCTTCTCGCCGTTGGTTCTTTTGCTTCTGACGTGGCACAGACCATAGCAGAACGCCACGTCATCTCTGACTGTGACGAGCAGTTCGTGCACCTCATAATCAATCGGGCCGTCAACCGAGGCAAACCACGCCTCGAAATTCTTTCGGTAGGCATCGGCGCTCTCGATCCGTAGCGGCGGCCTGATGTCGAATACGACAGTAGCCGCGGCATAGTGTGCCATCAGGGCTTCTATGTCCTTGGCCCGCAATGCCTGCACCAGGTCATCCAGGCCTTTGCGGATTTCCATTTCTTCTGCAGTCGGGGTCTGCATAGGGCTCTCCTTTCATCGCATGATGAGCGGGCTAGGCCGGTGCTCTCGAAGCGACGCACCTGGTCATCGACCGCGATGCCAGGTCAAAAGCTGCTGCCTTACTGCGCGGCTTCGGCGAAGGGGGTCGGCACATAGTTGAGTATAGGGCCGAGCCAGCGCTCGACCTCGGCGAGCGGCATGGCCTTGCGGCGCGCATAGTCCTCGACCTGGTCGCGCTCGACCTTGGCCACGCCGAAATAATAGCTTTCGGGATGCGACAGGTAGATGCCGGACACGGAGGAGCCCGGCCACATCGCAAAGCTCTCGGTCAGGCTGACGCCGGCGTTGCGCTCGCCGTCGAGCAGGCGGAACAGCGTCGCTTTCTCGGTGTGGTCGGGCTGCGCCGGATAGCCGGGCGCCGGGCGAATGCCGCGATAGGGTTCGCCGATCAGCTCGTCCGGCGCCAGATCCTCATCCGGGGCATAGGCCCAGAACTCCTTGCGCACCTTCTCGTGCAGGCGCTCGGCGAAGGCCTCGGCGAAACGGTCGGCAAGCGCCTTGACCATGATCGACGAGTAGTCGTCGTTGGCCCGTTCGAAGCGCTCGGCGATCGCCGATTCCTCGATGCCGGCGGTGACGATGAAGCCGCCGAGATAGTCGGCCCTGCCGCTGTCCAATGGCGCGACGAAATCCGCTAGCGCGACGTTCGCCTTGCCGTCCCGCTTGGTCAGCTGCTGGCGCAGCGTGAAGAAGGTCGCCAGTTCCTGCGACCTGGCATCATCGGTGAACAGCCTGATGTCGTCGCCGACGGTATTCGCTGGCCAGAAGCCGATGACGCCCCTCGGCGCGAACCATTTTTCCGCGATGATCATTTTCAGCATCGCCTGGGCGTCCTCGAAGAGCTGGCGTGCCGCCGGCCCTTGCGCCTCGTCGTCGAGGATTTTGGGAAAACGCCCCTTCAGCTCCCAGGTCTGGAAGAAGGGCGTCCAGTCGATATAGCGCGCGAGCTCGGCCAAATCCCAGGCTTCGAAGGTTTTCAGGCCGAGGAAGGACGGTTTTGGCGGCGCGTAGGCCGACCAGTCGATCCGGTGGGCGTTGGCACGCGCCTTGGCCAGCGGCAGGCGCTGCTTGTCGGCTTCGCTGCGCGCATGCGCATCGGCGACCTTTTTGTATTCGGCGCGAACGTTGTCGACATAACCGCCCCTGGTCTCGTTCGACAGAAGTGCCGACACCACTCCGACCGCGCGGCTGGCATCGGCGACATAGACGGTCTGGCCACTGATATAGCGCGGATGGATCTTTACTGCGGTATGCACGCGGCTGGTCGTAGCACCGCCGATCAACAGCGGAATGTCAAAACCCTCGCGCTCCATCTCGGCGGCCATGTGCGCCATCTCGTCGAGCGAGGGCGTGATCAGGCCGGACAGGCCGATGATGTCGACCTTTAGCTCGCGCGCCGTCTGCAGGATCTTTGCCGCCGGCACCATGACGCCGAGGTCGATGATCTCGTAATTGTTGCAGGCCAGAACCACGCCGACGATGTTCTTGCCGATGTCGTGGACATCGCCCTTCACCGTCGCCATCAGGATCTTGCCGGCGGTCTGGCGCTCGCCGGTGTCGACGCCTTTGGCGGCATTCGCCAGCTTCTCCGCCTCCATGTGCGGCAGCAGGCCGGCGACGGCCTGCTTCATGACGCGGGCGGATTTCACCACTTGCGGCAGGAACATCTTTCCCGCGCCGAACAGATCGCCGACGACATTCATGCCGGCCATCAGAGGACCTTCGATGACATGCAGCGGACGCTCGGCGGCGCGCCGCGCCTCGTCCGTGTCCTGGTCGATGAATTCGGTGATGCCGTTGACCAGTGCGTGCGAAATGCGCTGCTCGACCGGCCAGTCGCGCCAAGCAAGATCGCGTTCCTGCGCTTCCTTGCCCGCCGTGCCCCTAAAACGTTCGGCGAGTTCCAGCAGGCGTTCGGTCGCGGTGCCGCCGCCCTTCGGCTGGCGGTTGTTGACGACGTCCTCGCAGGCTTCGCGCAGTTCCGGATCGATGGTGTCATAGACGGCAAGCTGTCCGGCGTTGACGATGCCCATGTCCATGCCGGCCTGGATGGCATGGTAGAGGAACACGGCATGCATGGCCTCGCGCACCGGCTCGTTGCCGCGAAACGAGAAGGAGAGGTTCGACACCCCACCCGATATGTGGACATGCGGAAGCGTCGCGGTGATCTGCCTGGCGGCTTCGATGAAATCGGCGCCGTAATTGTTGTGCTCGTCGATGCCGGTGGCGATGGCGAAGATGTTCGGATCGAAAACGATGTCCTCGGGCGGAAATCCGGCCTGCTCGGTCAACAGTCTGTAGGCGCGGGTGCAGATTTCGACCTTGCGCGCCTGGGTGTCAGCCTGACCGTCCTCATCGAAGGCCATGACGACCACCGCCGCGCCATACGCGCGGACGAGCTTCGCATGGTGCAGAAAAGCCTCCTCGCCCTCCTTCATCGAGATGGAATTGACCAGCGGCTTGCCCTGCACGCATTTCAGGCCGGCTTCGATGATCTCCCATTTGGAGCTGTCGATCATTACGGGAACGCGGGCGATGTCCGGCTCGGCGGCGATCAGGTTGAGATAACAGACCATTGCCTGCTTCGAATCGATCAGGCCTTCGTCCATGTTGATGTCGATGATCTGCGCGCCGTTGGCGACCTGGTCGCGGGCGATTTCGAGCGCGGCGGCATAGTCGCCCGCGGTGATCAGCTTCCTGAATTTCGCCGAGCCGGTGACATTGGTGCGCTCGCCGACATTGACGAACGGAATCTCGTCGGTCAGCGTGAACGGCTCGAGCCCCGAAAGGCGCATCTGCGGCTCGATGTCGGGAACAGCGCGCGGCGGATATTTCTTCACGGCCTGTGCGATGGCGCGGATGTGGTCGGGCGTCGAGCCGCAGCAGCCACCGACGATATTAACCAGGCCGTCGCGGGCGAAATCCTCGATCTGCGCGGCCATGAACTCCGGGCTTTCGTCATATTGGCCGAATTCGTTGGGCAGACCGGCATTCGGATAGGCGCACACAAAGGTGTCGGCGACGCCGGATATTTCGTCCAGATGCGCGCGCATGGCTTTGGCGCCCAGCGCGCAATTGAGGCCAATCGTGAACGGGTTGGCGTGGCGGACCGAATGCCAGAAAGCCGTCGGCGTCTGGCCCGACAGCGTGCGGCCGGACAGGTCGGTGATCGTGCCGGAAATCATCACCGGCAGATGCACGCCCTTCTCGATGAAGATCTCGTTGCAGGCGAAGATTGCCGCCTTGGCATTCAGCGTATCAAAAATGGTCTCGATCAGAATGATGTCGGCACCGCCGTCAATGAGACCGCGCAGCTGCTCGCCATAGGCAAGGCGCAATTCGTCGAATGTCACGGCGCGGTACCCGGGATTGTTGACGTCCGGCGACATCGAGGCGGTGCGGTTGGTCGGCCCCAGCGCACCGGCGACGAAACGACGCTTGCCGTCCTCCTGCTCGGCCCTTGCCGCTGCCCTGCGCACCAGCCGTGCACCGTCGCGGTTCAGAGCGTAGACCGCGTCCTCCATGCCGTAATCCGTCTGAGCGATGGAGGTCGAGGAGAAGGTGTTGGTTTCAAGGATGTCCGCCCCGGCGATGGCGTATTGATAGTGAATCTCCTCGATCGCCTTGGGCTGCGTCAGGATCAGCAGGTCGTTGTTGCCCTGCTGATGGCAGGCGCACTCTGCGAATTTGTCGCCACGGAAATGGTTCTCGTCGAAGCCCAGGCCCTGGATCTGCGTGCCCATGGCGCCATCGAGGATGAGGATGCGTTCGCGCGCCGCCGCCGTCAGCGCAGCAAGCACTTCCGAACCGTCGGGCTTGGCCGCGACGGGGCCGAACAGGTCGTCCAGCGATGATGGGTTTTGCGACATATTTCGTCCTCAGGGCGACGGTCGCGCTTAAGCGACATAAAGACATCTTTATGTGAGTATACGGCATTTGTCTGCTGCTGTCACCCCGCCGCGGGGAATGGCTCGACGTTTGCGCTGCCCCTCATCCGCCTGCCGGCTTCTCTCCCCGTATAGTGACGGGGAGAAGGGAAGCTGGCCGCGGCCTCGGCTCCCTTTTCTGCAACGCTGGAGATTGGCGAAATCCTTGGCGATGGCGCCCTTCTCCCCGTTACTATACGGGGAGAAGTGCCCGGCAGGGCGATGAGGGGCGGCGCCGACATCGACAATTTTGGGTGCCGCCCACCGGC
>NZ_JBVVQB010000062.1:0-39547 GCF_055811775.1 Mesorhizobium sp. WSM4844
GTTTATGCCAAGGGAGATGCCGAGCCTAAGCGTGCGGCCGAAGCCCGCCCACGCCGCCACCCAAGCAGAACGGCAGACAGACATTGAGGAGGAAAAGCATCAGGCGGCAACGGCGATCGCTGCCAAGATCGATACGTCCGAGATCATGGCACCGTCATTTTGGGCCGTACTCTTCAAGGTTCCGGCGCCAGCGACGGCAGATCCAGAATTCGTCATGACGCTCATTCCGCGCGACGAAACGCGTGTGAACGGTCTCAGCGATGTGAATGGCACCTTTTACCCGCCGCCGCCGCCGGTAGATCTCGATGATCCGAATCAGCCGAGCCGCCCCAACTTCTTTGTTCAGTACGACTATGAACTGTCCAACATGCCGATCGCCATTACCCGGCTTCTGGGAAGCAAGGGGCTTGAGGGGCATGTCGGAGACGGCGGTTTGCGATTTGATGATACCGCTGTGATCGGCATCAGCGAGGACAGCGCGGATAAATTCACTCTGCCGAATTTCCTGTATCACTGCTTCATCGGGGTTCAGGCGGCCGACCCAAGCCAGAAATTCACCGGCGATACTCTTTATAGCGACGACGTCCTCCTCAAGCAGCCGCCGCTTGCAGAGATCGCAGAGACGCGTCAACGCCTGCCGGAGGATGAAGCCCGTGCCACGGAGACTTTGCGGCGCGCCGCCCGCGATCAGATGATCGGTGAGGAGGAAAGCATCACCGACTATGTGCGCGCGGTCGAGGAAAGGCGCTCTGGCGTCGTGTCGGCAATCGGCGAAAGTGCGGCATTCCTCGCCACAGCGGCGCGAGCGGGCGGGCCGAATGGCCAGCGCTATGAATGGCCCGAGCGGCGCAACGGTGTAGATGCCCGCGACCTCGGGCTCACCTTTGTGGTTACCGAGGCCGAACTCAGGACTCTTTTCGACAACATCGACAACGCAGATAAGCCGGTTTCGTCGAAATTCATGATTGCTACCCGGTGTTCGAAGCACGGTCAGCCACAAGACCCGAGGCCTGTCCATCTACTGAACCCGCCCGCGCGCTTTTTCTCGGAGGCGCATCCGCGGCTGGCCGGGCTTGCCGATAAGCGCGGCAAGACCGGGATCATGCTCGATTGGGACCTCGAGCCTCAGTGGGAAGCCTCGCGCGGCCCCTATCATGATCCGGAGTTCCTGCTGCGCCACTACCGGATCGAGCGCCTGGTTCTCGACGCAAACAGCATCGACCCGAAATTCAAGGCTTACTCTGTCACGACCAAGGCCGCCGCCCCGTTCCTGCTCTCACCCAAGGGCGAGATTCAGCCGCTGCGCCAGGCAGCGCAACTCGTCGACGATCTCGCCGATATCGCTGCGATCGATCCAAAGCTCGCCAATGTGCTGTTGCATCGCGGTCCCGATGCCCACGCGAACTGGACCACGTACCAGAATCATAAACTGCTCTACACAATCGTCCCTGTCGATATTGCGGGTTCCGAGGGCTTGCCGACGCCGATTGTGTTCACGCCGGAGCAACCCGCACCGGCTGTGCGGCCACTGCTCAAGGCCGAGATCATCTTCCACTACGAACGCCTTGCCGATCCCGTCGGAGGAACCCACGAACCGCCACGTTTGCGCCTTTTCCTGCGCATCGACGATCCCTTCGCTCATCCAACAGACAACACTTCAGGCGCGCAGCAACGGCTTCCCGGCGACAACACGATCTATCAACTTCGCCTCAGGCGGGAGATCGCGGTTACCGGCGGCATTTACGGCGTCGATGCCCTGACGAAGGCGCGCGAGCGCCCGACCGCGCAGGACTTCGCGCAAGACGCGGTGGGCCGCGATCTCGATATCTTCGTCGTGCTCAAGGACCGCGACAAAGTCCTGCCGAATCTTAACGACGGCCTCGGCCTCCGCTACACCGATGCCGATCGCTTTCAGCCGCTCGAAATCGTCGGGCGCGTCGCTCACCCGCCATCTCATCCGATTCGCGGCACAGCGCGTTTCGAGTTGATAGCGGGTGATGGCAAGCCCGCTGCAACGCTCGCGATGATAAGGGAGCATGTCGGCGTCAATGATCCTTCCGGCGTGCGCGCCGTGCGCGTCGCGGCCGAACGAAAGACATTTGTGTCACCCGTCGACTCCACGACGTTCAATACGCCGTCCGGGTGGCTCCCCGCCGATATGGCCCTCGTCGTGCTGGATCCCGACCCCAAGGACAAGCGTCCGCCCGTCGCCGTCGAGACGGTGGTGGAAACCTTCGAGCATCCGCGCCGGATCAGGTTCGACGCTCTCTCGCTTGAAGACCTCGACGGCCGCGCGGATCGCCTGGCGGTTGTTCAACCCGATCCACACAAGCACCTCGCCGATTTGATCGCAGTGGTAGCACCTGCCCGCCCGGCTCGCGCCGCGCGCCCCGCCGGACCTCTGCTGCGGCTCGTCGACCGTCAGCGGCGCACCGCGACTCGTATCGCCTGGAATGCCCGGCCTTCGGCTGCCGTTACCGGCCGGCCCGGCTTTGCCGATCCCAAGGCGTATGAAAAACTCATTGGCGGTTTCGACCTATTCGAGACCGATCTGGCCGAGCTTCCGAACATCACCGATCTGCCGGACTACGCCCGGCGCATCGCTCGAGTGCAGCGCCTGCCCGAAACCTTGCGCGGGCTCGATCCCGCCGAGATCACCGATTTCGAAAAGGTAGAGGCCTTCTACCCCAGTGAGACGGCGCGCGTCCTTGCTCAGAAGGCGGCGACGGGGGGCGAAGGCCGCGCACCGTGGTTCTCTCCCGCAGAGACGATCCTCGCTTGGGCTGAGATCGGCCCACGCGTTTCGCTCGGCCTCGCGCCCGTTCCTGCCGAACTCATGGCGGTCTGCGACAAGGGCCAGCCCATGGCGATCGAGTTCACCTTCAAGAAAGGCGGGCCCCTTAGCCTCGACGGGGCAGAAGGCAGCGCCAAGGTCGAGTTTCGATTCGACGAAGCCCATTTCATGAAGGACATCGACATGCCTGGGATCCCCGGTCCCCGGCCTTGGATCGCCACCATCAGGCGTAAAGACAAGGAGCCCTTCACGCCAGGCGCCCTTATCCAATTGCTGCGTTCGCTGTGGTGGAGCGCCGACGCCGCGTCCGCCACGTTCATTCGGGAACTCTTTGAGAGCAAGCCGGAGGTTTTCCAGACCGTCACGCTTCTCATCAGTGGCTACAGTGGAGCACGAGTGACAGGCGATGCCGCGATCGACGTCAATCTCGATTTGCCGCTGCATCCTTTCCTCGCCGACGTCGTCGACTATCTGCGCTGGAAAATTCCCGACGACGAAAAGAAGAACCCCGCCTACCGGCGCTACGAGCCGGTGCTCGACGGCCCGCCACCCACCAAGGCGGAAACGTTTTCCGACTTCGCGAATGAGTTTCCGCCCGAGCGCGATCCCTATGGCTGGGCCTTCCTGCGCACCATCGGCCTCGCGACGGGCGTCAAACTCTTCGATATGGAGACGGCGGAGTATGTCGCTTCCCAGGACACGCTGACGCTGGTGAATGCCGCCTTTGCCGCTATTGCGCCGCGGTATGCGACCGCCGGGGCCAACGTCAGGCCGTTCGTCGAGATCATATCACGGCCGGGCGGCCTCTATCAGCTTGCCTCATTCGACTCCGCCATTCGCGAAGAGGTGACGGCCGGCGAGACCCGCAACCTACTCACACAAGAAGGGTTGTCGCTTGTCCAGATATCGCTGCGCCCTTCGCCAGAAAGATTTCTTGACAAGACGCTCGTCGGTTATTGCTTGGTCAAATCGAAGAAGTCCGGAGACATCACCATCGAGCCGCTGCAATCGCTTGGCGGTATCGAGGGCGGCGTTCTTTATGAAGTACTCGACGTGGCGGGTGGGCTAGGAAGCTCACGCGTCGTGCGCGTGGCGCGAAGCGAGGATACTGTTGCACGGACCTTGCTGGCACCAGGTCAGGCGATCGAAACGAAGGTTACGATCGCGGCTCCGGATGTCGATTCCACCATCGCGTTGATCCGGATCGCGGTTGCAGGAACAGTTCGCTTTGACCAAGCAGTAACAAATCTCGCGACGGACGATCTCGACGTCAGCCCGGTCTCCGAACCCTCTGCGATAACGCCGAGTATCGAGCCCGAACCATTCGGCCGTTTCGGCTGGCTGGATCCCGAAGTTCTTGATGTGCTGCATCTGGGGTGGGCTCAAGACGGCCTGGATGTTAAACCGCAGCCCGATGCGACGCTGAATATCAAGCGCTTGTTGACCTTGATTGCCCGACGATTTTCGACGGTCGAGCGTGCGGCTCTCTATGAGACAGCGGAAAGGGCGACGCGTATTGAGCTTTTGGCCAAGCTCCAGAGGTTCACTGTGAGATTTATGGACCATTGCGCTGGGCTTCGCGGAGGCCCGGCCAGCATACCGTTTGCACTCGCGACGGTAACGCGACCCGACCCTTGGCGCGTTGCGCCGACGGAAGTCGGCCGCATGGACATCCTTATTGTGCACGAAGATGCCTGGGCGCGACGTCGGCGCTATGTGGTCCGTCCCTTCGGACGCTACGAAAACATCGCTGATGCAACTCCGGGCGATCAAGCAAGTGCAGACAAGCCGGCTCTCGATAAACTGAGAGCGAACGATCCCGCGTTCGAGCAGCGTAGCGTCGACGTCGTCTTGCCGCGCACCCACCCCGTCCGCCCGCCGGTCATCCTGTCGGCACGGCGGCTGGACATCTGGCTCGACAAGCCCCCCGGCCGCGATCCCAAACAGCGGCGCGAAGGCCGACAGCTTGAATTCGTCCTTGCCCGCCATGCCGAGGAAATGATCTCGGAATCAAACAGACAGGTGTCGGACGGCTATCAGTTCAGCCATATAGGGCTGGAATTCTATCGCGAATTTTCTGCCCCTCGCTGGGCGCGAGGCTTCGGAGCGGACCACGATTGGCCGCAGATCAATGACCATGAACTGGTCGCATCGTTTGGCGATGAAGCCGGCAGACGTCCCGCGCCGCCGGCCCTGTCGTACAGCAGCGAGAAGCTCTCAGAGCCCGGCATGCCGGACGAGCTGCAGTTGCCGCGCCGTATCGCCGACGGCTGGAGTGGCATCTCCGCCGTGCGCACCGGCGATGTACCCTATTTCTATCGCCTCCATGCCCTCGCCCACGCCGCGGCGGGTGTCGTGGTTTCCGAACCGTCTGGGGCGATGATCGCCGAGGGCCGACCGACACCGCGGTTCCCCTGGGTGCTGCCGCCCGGCTGGCAGTCGCCCTGGACGGTGCCCGAAGCGAGCTGGACCATGTGGATTGACGAAGAAGCCGAAGAGGCTGAAGTTCGCGTCGCGCTTCCGCTCATGCGGCATTTCGACGGCCTCTCACCCGAAGACTACGATCTCTGGCTCAAGGACACGGTGTTCGACGATAAACGGGTCCTGCGATTGCCCGACGCAGCAGCTTCCTATGCCCTCGCTCTCGAAACCGACGCCACGGGCGGATCGCGGTCCGTGGTCGCCGAGCTCTTCCCGCAAGTATCCGACACAAGCTCCGCCTATACGGTGATCGCGGGCCAGACGCAGTTTGAGGTTACGAACACTGTTGCGGCTTCCTTCGTGGCAGAGCATTGGCAGGTCCTGGTTCCCTTCAAGAAGAAGGTCGAGGCAGTCACCACCGTAGCCGCTCCCGTCCTGGCCCTCAGCGATGAAGGCCGTACCTTGCTCGACAGGATGGAGATTAGAACCTCTGGTTGGTCTATGTGGGTCGCCGATGCACCGACGAGGCGGGCGGCCATCACGATCACCAGGCCGGCCGGCACACTGAAACCCGGCGGCGTGTCGACCATCGATTGGACGCCATTCATCACCGAGATCAACCGGCTGATCGCTATATACGAGGGCTATAGCGGAGCCGATGCCGTTCTGAACTTACTCCGTAGCCACGCCGCCGCGCCGGACCCCGGACGCAATCAGGACCACAAATGGCATACCAAGCTGGGCCATGGCGATGCGGTCTCTGTGCGAACTGATGTTGAGCCATGGGCAGCCGGGCTGCCGCGCTCATGGGAGAATGATGGCCTCCTGGGGACACCGACGCCGGGAGCCGAGAATGCCTTCGTGGTAGAGCCAGTCATGTCTCCCTCCGACTGGTTATTGCCCAAGCCCGCCGAGCGCGACGCGACAGCGCGCGCCGCCTTTTCCGATGTATTGCGTCTCCAAACGGTTCCGGTGCCGGCCACGACGGACGCCGCGCTCAACGTCAAATTATTCAGCGTTATACGCGCATCGATGTTCGCGGGCGTGAGCAGCGCAGCATTGGCGGACGAAACAAAACCCTTCGCCGGCTTCGTTCCGTTAACGCGGGTGGCTGTAGACGATCTCGAACCCATTACAAAACTAAATCCGGCGGATGTTGCCGCGCCATTCGAATTGTTGTTACGCGCCGAGTTCACGCCCGGCGGCGACTGGGACGACGACAAGCGCAATGTGCTCCGGGCCCTAATCCTGGCGCTCGAAGCGTGCAAGTTGCCAGGCAGCCTCCGCGCCCTCTCAACACTTGAGGCCATCGATGCGGACGAGGCGACCATCGGCACGGGCGGCATCTCACCTTTCACGCTCGTCATGCCGCACACCGTCAGCGATGTCGTCACCACTGAACTAACAGACTTCGCGACGATGCTGGGCGTGGCGTTGACGTGGGAGATCAAGGCCTTGACGATGCGCCGACCGCCTGACGATGGCGAAATCACCGCGCTAGTCGATAAGCTGCCCATAGCGGATCAGGAAAGAGGCGGGGCTGCGATCCTCGCGATGGCGCAGGAACAAGCACTCGGCCCGCACCGCAAGCTGGTCCTCAACCTTTACCGCGGTTTCGCGCTGCCATTGACGCACGACCTGGGGAGGAGGCTAGCTTGAGCGAGTTTCGCGCAATCAAGGTCAAGTCGCGCACGGTCTACCGGCCCGAGCCACTTGCGTCCTTTTGGGAAGCCGATCTCGTCGTCGGCCTGTTGAATGCCGACGCCCATGTTCCGCCCTATCCCCTTCGCGCCGCCGCCATGCGAACGCTGGCCCAAGATTTCCAGGGCTCGACCCTCAAGATCACCGAGCCAAAGACGCACACACTGACGGATTTCCGGCAACCGCGTCTATTCCAGGCAGCAATTCGTCCGCGCACCTCCGGCGATGGCGGCGGGGATGCCCCTCGCTTACGTATCGGCAACAAAAAGAACCTCATCATCAAGGCAGCTTCGCCGGCATATTCCGAGGCGACCGTCGCGCCGGAGTTCGTGCTAACACACAAGAACACGTCCCATATCGAAACCGCGCCTTTGGTACTCGACTCGGGCGCTATCGACATTGCTATTCCCCGCACAGGTTCCACAAGCTTGCGGAAGTGGCTGCAACTCGGCATGGACGGCAGCACCAACAAGTGGGCGACCGCCGACAAAGTGGTCGGTCTCTTTGGTGAGACTTCGGACATCACAGTTCCGGTGGTTGTGGCCGACTGGACAGCGCGTGTCCGTCTCGTGCCCGATGGGATCGAATTTGACGCGGTTGTGAAGGATCCGTTCGATGGCGCTTCGACGCCGCGCTTGCTGACGCTTCTTTTCACCTACGATACCTCCGACGGTCCCGGCATCTTTATCGTGAAGCCGGTAGGCGGCAATGACATGGCGAAGTTGCGGGCGAGCTTCGACCGCTTGATGGCGGCGTTCGGACGTTTTCCTGGATCGCCGATCACTGTCGACGTCGCGCCCGGGCCATGTCCGATCTTTTGGGTACTGGACGATTCGAGCGGTGTACTCACTACCGAGCGAAGGTCGATCCATGTCGATCCGCGCGCGTTACGCGTTACGTTGACCACGGAACGGGCCGACAGTGCGATGCTACCTTCGGTCTGCCGCATCGCGGTCGGTTCGGCAAAATTGGAGTCTACAAAGCTGAGGATTAACAGTCCAACGGCAACGCAAACACGTGCGGCGAACATCATTGTGCGCTGGCAATCGGCAGTGGCGGATATCCTCGATTTCAGTATTGAAGCAAGGGCCAATACGGCGAACCCCGTGCCGATGATTGCCGAGACCGACGGATTCGGCAAGCAATTGCAATCTTTATACGGTGCCGCTGGTATACTTCCGAAGGACGAAGATGCGCCGCTCTATGCCTTCATTCCGCTTGAACGCGGCTTCCTTCAGCTGCCAACCCTGCGGCGCGACCCCAAAGCGCCGATCCCGGTAGCGCCGCAGGCCACAGCGCTCAACGGGCTAGTCCGCATCCGCGCCAAAGAGGTCGAGCCCTCGGAGCCCGTCATCCAGGTAGTCGCGGCGGAAACGGCTCGAATCGTGCTTACCAAGACCAACATCGGAGCGGACGATCTCACGGTAGAGGCTAAGCTCATCGGCGCCGTCGGTACGCTGTCGGGCACGCTCTTCGCCGCGGCGTCAAGCCCGAGTCCGGAGAACATCCTGCCCCGTCTCGACAGCGGCCCCATTGCCGCCACACCTCTCGATTTGATCTTCGGCGACAAGAGCGCGGTCGGCTGGAACATCGATCATGGGCCCCTGCATACCGCCAGTCTCAGGACCGCCGCGGCCGAAA
Source organism: Mesorhizobium sp. WSM4844 (assembly GCF_055811775.1). NCBI lineage: Bacteria > Pseudomonadati > Pseudomonadota > Alphaproteobacteria > Hyphomicrobiales > Phyllobacteriaceae > Mesorhizobium > Mesorhizobium sp. WSM4844. Next base: position 8,558 of record NZ_JBVVQB010000062.1, read on the forward strand.
TCCCGATTGTCATCACTGGACCGGAGTTTTCGAACTATTCGATAGTGTCCGGCCGCAACCCGAAGGTCATCGCCTGGATGGCGCATCCGTTGATGGCACTGCTCTCGGCGATGCCGCCACGCGCACACGGTCGAGCGCCGCGTTGCCGCTTGAAACGAGAGATCTCGTGCCGCACGAACATGTGCTCACGAAAACGGCGCCCCTCACCTTGCGCACAAGATTCGGCGAACGCGCTTCAGCCGGCTCCATGTTCCCCGCACTCAGCGGGCTTGCTGCGAAGACTTCGACTCTTGATTGGCCGTGGCCTACGGACGACGGCAATGTCGATATGGAAGCCAGCGTCGGACTGACCGCCGTCTCACTCGTTTCGCTCACGCTTCCCGGCGTCGAATTCCGCCCCTCGGACCCAAATCGCTTCGACTTCACATCGCTGCAGGGCTCGCTGCGTTTCGACCTGCCGATATTGGGTGAACTTTGCGCCTCGGCAAATCTTCCGAAGCCGCCTCCTCCGCCGGGCACTGTCCAAGCCGCAAGCGACCCGTCGCCGACCGCGCTCCAGCCGCTCAGCCTTGCAGAACGGTGGAACAAGAATGCCGGCCGGCTGTCGCTCACACGCACCATAAACGATCGCATTACCGGCTGGTACGATCTGGAGACTGCAGCAACGGTCGTCATCAAGGGCATCGCCGAGCCGTATATGTGGAAGACGAACGTATTAATCGGCAAGGGCGACGGTAGGCTACCGCTCGGCGCCTATAGGCTGAACGGCGAGCCGGCCGCGGGCAGTGCCGCGCTCGCCGGCCTGCAAAAATACTTCAAGATTGTGAGCGACGAGCTTGTGGCCCTGCCGAATGCGACGAGCAGTTCCATTTCGGTCACCGGATGGTCAGCCGCCTTGCGCCAAGACGGTGACTACCAAATCGACACTCGCGGCATGGGGCAAGCTCTCGTGCCTGAGCGCACTTCGTCCGGCGATCCCATCGAATGGCGCGGTCTGAAATTCCAGAAGACCGCAGCCTCGGCCGAGGACCGGGTCGCGGCAAGCGCACCGTCCTTGTCCTTCGAATTTGACGGAGCGGCTTACTGCGTACGGTTCCGCGATCTGCCAATGGTCGAAGGGAATGGCGGCTTTGCCTTCGAGATTTCATCCGGCATCGAGGCGATCGCGCGGCCGGGCGGCACTGTGTTCTGGCGGGAGACGCTTCCGAAGGCCGCCTATGAGTGGAGTGTTTTCGAACGTGCGGGCGATGGCGCGCCCGGCTCTTTCGTCCTCAAATTCGGTCCGCTCGTCTTTCGGCCGCAGCGGCTGGCCAAGTTGACGCTCAAGGGCGACCGGACGACTGCAATGCTTTCGGCGTTCACGATCATAGGCAATTTCGAGCCGCCCGGCACAGCCTTGACGAAGGACGCCGAGGCGCCGTTCGTCGATGATGAGCCCTATGCGAGCGGAAATCCAATCGCATTGGAATTTTCGGTAGATCAGGGCAAGGCGACGCTCGCGGCTGTGAAGGCCGTCACGATCACCGCCGATGTGGTTGCTATCGCCGCGTCGCCCGCCACCGTCGCCTTCGCGCTCGATGCGCTACCTGTCTATGGTGACGAGACACGGGTGGATCGGCCCCGTCTGCCGGGGATACTCGGGTTGAGTCTTACGGCTGCTAGTGGAAGACTGGCTGTTGTCGCCGCGAGCGGGATGCTAAAGGCCAAGTTGTTTGGCAGTTCTGTCGAGCTGCGATCGGGCGTCGTCGTCCTGACGCCCAACGCCCTCACGCTCACCTTCGAGAAAATTCCGGATGCCACGCTTCGCTCCGGGCTGGCGATCGAGAGGATTGTTGCAGGTTGGGAGGACCTCTCGGAAGACGGCGAACCGGCGATCAGGATGCGTGGAACTGTGTTCGTGTCCGCCGGTCCCGCGCTCGCCCCTCCCGCACCTGCTCTTCCCCCTGCGCGTTGCGCCCTAATCGCCTGGACTCTTGGCGGAACCGTGCGCTGGTTCGGCGCCAATGCAGCCGGAGAGGCCGAGATCGATCACGGCGAAGGTTCGCTCACCTTGCGGGTGAAGCGAGAGCTCGCATCGTCGGATCAATTCCTCATTGGATGGCCTCTCGCTGGTGCAACACTCAAACTTGCCTTAGCCTGCGCGGTCGAGCGCAGGTCCGGGCTCGAGGATTGGCCGGTGGCAAATCTCCTTGCCGGCTTTGCGGAAGCCAGATGCAAGCGCGGCAACCCTAATGCGCTGCTCGACATCCGGCATCGGCTGGCCACAGACGACCATCCCCTGGTGTGGGACTCGACGTTGCTAGTGACGTCGCAACCACTCGCAATCACGAGCGCAATTTCCTGGCCAATCGAGAGCGTAAGCGACGCCGTGCTCCCAACTACCGCCTTCGCCGCGAGGTCGGGCCGGTGGCAGGACTGGCAGACTGCCATCACCATCGCGCACGATACCGCGACCTTCACGCACAATGCGACGATCGGTTTGATCGATGTCGCGCTCGATGCCGCGCGGCTGCAGCAGACAAACGACATGATCGGTTTGCGGCGCGCGTGGCCGTTCGTGGCACTCGGCTCGCACGAATTGCGCCGCGACGCCCATACGGCATTCACATGGACGACGGTCGACGAAATTATCATCGCCAGCAGCCGCTGGCTTGTGGATCGCTGCACCGAGGCTCTGAAGCCGCACGAGGCCTCAGGCCACGCCTTTGTGCCACGCCACAAGGGAGACGTTGCGCTCGCAGAGACCGAAGAACTTTTTGCGCCGAGCGCCGGCATACTCATCCGGGCATTGACCCGGGCGGGAATTCCCACCTACGAGATGGCGAAGGCCATTGCCAAGGGCGACCAGCCGAAAGGCCTGCTAATCGCCGGCGCGTCGCTGGTTGACGTCGAAACCGCGGCGGGCAGCGAATCGGAGCCACCCAAGGGTATTACGCTCGCAATGCCGTGGCTGGCGCCCTTCGAGGCGGATGCGAATCTCGGCGCACTCTACGCGATTCCTCAGCGGCCGTTGGCGGCGCCGCTGAATTTATTGGTCTCGACCTACGATCTGGCGGGCGCCTATCCGCGCCGGCTCGATACCGGCACCGTGGTGCCGTTCGCGGCCGGCAGCGGATCGGTGCGTACGCTCACGGAGATGCGCGACCGACTGGTCGGCGAGCCCATCACGCCTTTCACGCCGGTCTCGCAGGCGATCATGATCGGACCGGAGGACGGCAACCCCGCCGATGAGCCAACCGACCCAAAGGCGTGGCTCGCGCGGCCGATTTGGCTACGCACGCTCGCCGCCTGGAAATATGTTCTTAAGCAGCCGGGCATTCTTCAAGCGTTCCACACCCGGGTGAAGACGATCCTTGTAGCGAGGCCGCCTGATGACGCCGACGGAAAGCGCCGCGCCGTGCGCCTGGCGCTCACCCATCGCAGCGATGAGATCGCGCCTGCCGCAGCCTCGAATGTTTCCAGTGTTGCCGAGCCACGGGCCGACCTCGTTGTGCTTGCTGCGGATCGAGTCGCAATCGTCCCGCTTACCGGCGCAGACGCCGCGCTCTTGTTGGCGGGAGGTCTGGCGGACGGCACAGCTCGGGGAAGGCTCGCGCGCTTGGCATTCTTGGTCACGCCGGACCCACTCGCCATTCTCGCTGCGGAAATTGTTGACGATGCGGAAGTACTGGACCATCGCACCCACGAACATATCGCATTCCTCACCCGGCCAGCCATTCTGCGCGAGCTTCATGAGCCGCGCGCGCTACGCGAGGCCGCACGTACGTTGTTTGCTTCCCCCGCGCTCGCCTGGCCACGCGAATCCGAGCGGCTCGCCGCCACAGCGTCGGCTGCTATCGCACTCGGCAAGCAACGGGTCATTCAGGACAGCGATCACAGCTGGGCGGGCGAGGACCAAAGTTTCTCTGTGCCGGCCCGCGCCATTGCGCTTGACGAAAAGTTCGAGTCCGCCAGCGTGCTGGCGCTCGGTCAGCGGACCTTGTTCCGGCGCTCGCAGGAACATCTCTTAGCGCCTGCCGATCGTGCTCTCATCCCGATACCGCCGCGCCCGCGAGTACCGGTGCCGGATGCCACGGCGCGCGCACTCATGCCGCTACGGCTCGACGATGCCGACGGCAAGAAGGAGAAGGCCATCGCGGCGATTCAGCCTGGCCCGTTCGAAGTCATAACCACCGGACGCCGGCCCGGCACCCTCGCCTTCCACCATGAAGGGCTGATTTTCGCGAAGAGTCCGGCGCCATTCGATAGCGTCGCGGCGCGATACGGTCGGCCGGGCGACCGCGGCCCCGCCGTGTGGCGCCAGACACGTGCACCTCGTTCGACCGTCTTCCACGATATTTCCGACCTCGACCGGCGCCGCGGTACATTCCTGGCCCAGGACATTGTGGACGACGCCCTGAAAGGGAAAGGCGCGATACTGGAAAAAGCGTTGATCGCGGCGGGATCGCTCGCCGTGCTGCGCTATACACCGCAGTTCACGGACGGAACGGAAGCTATCATCCGCTGCATTCTCATTGCGCCTGTGACAGATTTCCTAGGTGCCGGAGATCTACCGGAGACAATCGACCTACTTGTCGAGGCGCGCAACGATCCGTGGGCGGACGACCCTGCCTCTCCCGATCCGCTCTCGGTGCTTGCGCGTTTTGGCTTCCTCACCGGCGGCGAGACCGGCCTCCGCGCAACATTGATCGTCGGCTCGCAGCAGTTCGGCTTTTCGAAGCTAGGATGGGCCAGGCGCACCACGCCTAAATACCGCCAAGCCACGCTGTCCTTGACGCTCGGCGCAGAACGGCAGGCGGCGGCGCAGGCGCTGCGCAATGCGACCGCCGACATGATGGTCGCCGTCCTCCTCGATCCCGGGGTGCCCGCGCCCGCGCCGAATCCCCACACCCGGAATGCTATGGTCGATCTGTCGATCGACCAGCGCACAGGCTTGCTTCCCGGGCCGAGCCGTATTTTGTCGCTTCCCTTGCCGCTTGCGCCCGCGCTCCGCTCCTTCCTGCGAATCAAGCCCGCAACGGTGGCGTTTGGCGATCCGAGTTACGACCGCGCGCTTGCCAGCAAAACGGTCAGCAACCGCGGTCCCGGCTCCGTGCTCCTCGCCATCGATCGGATCGAGTACGATCCTTTTTCCTCGCTTCACGTTGCTGCTGGCGTTATCGACCCCGGGCGTGGCGACAGAGATGTGACCTGGGTTTCCTCCCAGCCCGAGGATTTCAGCCTCGGATTCTACCTCGTGCGCAAATCTGCGCCCGACTCACCTGCACTTCCCTTGCGAATTGCCTCCGTCGTCGCGATCGATCGTGATGCCTATGAGCCTCGCTACGCTGTTGACGGCGGCAAGGCTTACGCCATTGCTATCGCCGATCTGCGGATGTCGGGCGAAGCCATGCCTGAATTTGAGCCGGGGGACCGCATCATCGTCACGGCGTATTGGTCCGACATCTCGATCAGCGTCGCCGCCAGCGTGGTAGCGGAACCGGTCATCGCGCCGCCCCCATCGGTGTTCGGCGTCGCCACGCGCGACAATGCGTCCGGGCCAGAGCGGCTGACGAGCGCGCTATTTGCCAGCGCGCCCTTGCCGCAGATCGTCGAGTATCCCGATCTTACAGGTGACCTTGCGCGGGGCATGGTGCGCAGGCGCGGCCTCTTCGTTTGGCGATTCGTCCCACGCACGCATTTGACCGCTGGCGAGAAGGCCGCAGCCCTCATCAAGATTGACAGAACCGGTGGCGGACAGTTGCCGGACGCGCTCGGTGACTTCCTCGAGCCCTCGTTCTGAATGCGATATGTTGATATTTTGACACAGAGGAGGATATCGTGGTCCGTAAGACAACTAAGAGAACCTTGGAGCCGATCTCGTCATAAGCGCGCCGGCGGATGTGGCAGCCGACAGCAGTCTCATAACCGGACTCGATCGCCTCACCTTCGACGGTTATTCACTGGTGGCATGGCGCGAGTCCCGAAACGTTCACGGCGTACTCGGGTCTTGCCGATGAATCCGCCAAGGAATCGGTCGCGGACGAGGGTCCCGTCCCGCAAGGCAAATATGGGATCGAGCCTTCGAGGGCTGCTGCAGGTCGAGATTTTCTCCCGTCTGCTTCCGTGGTGCTTCCGCTGAAGCAGGCGAGAGGTGCAGGAAGGGCAACTCATGGCCAGACTTACAAAGCGCGTTGTCGATGCTGCCGAAGTACGCGATGCGGACTATTTCATATGGGATGACGAGTTGCCAGGGTTCGGACTGCGCATGTTTCGGTCTGGAAAACGAAGCTACCTCGTCCAGTACCGCGCCGCCGGCCGTACCCGCCGCTATACGATTCGGCTTCACGGCGTGTGGACACCCGAAACCGCCCGTCGCGTGAAGCGCGCATACTTCTCGGAAGAATCGCCCAAGGCGAAAACCCGTCTGAGGAACGGCGCCTCGATCACCAGGCGTGCCACCGAGCAAGCCTACCGCACGAGCGGCGGTTCCGGCCCCACCACGAACAATCGCGCGACCATTTTCACCTACGCGATAGAACAGGGAATCATCGAGAAAAACCCAGCTCACGGCGTGCGGAAGCAAGCTGATCGCGTCAAGGATCGCCGTCTTACAGAGCAGGAGTATCGAGAACTCGGAGCGATTCTACGGAAGGCACGGGAGAATGAAGCTTTGGGAACCCCTCTCGAGCCTCTGTAAGGCCTGTCGGGCTGCCGGTTCTGGACATGACGGGCGATCTAAGCATGGATGAGCAGGACACCTTCGTCTTTCCGGGCACGGTCGAGGGGAAGCCGTTGGTTTGCTTCCCTAAATATTGGAAGAAGGTTCTGAAGGGGACCACACTCGAGGACATAACGCCCCACGTGCTCCGCCACAGTTTCGCCAGCGTCGCCAACGACCTCGGTTTCACAGAAGCTACCGTTGCGGCTCTCCTCGGTCATTCGCGTGGCACAGTGACGAGCCGCTACATCCATACCGTTGATACCGCGCTGATCATGGCGGCTGACACGATTGCGGGATACATCAATGGGCTGCTGGACGGCATGCAGTTCAAGCGAACTTCCTACGCGCTCGATCGGGCGACAAGACAGACCACTCTCTCACGCTTGTTTTCGGAGGCCGTAGCCGACGCGGAAGCTGACACCAAGGCGCTTGCAGCGTAGCTTAGTGCTTGCGTGACTCGTGCGCTCGACGCGTCTGTCTGCCGGGGGCCGCTCCTCTGACCAATTCTGCCTTCCGGTCAAACTTGAGCCGGCCGCTGGCCGAGCGCGACGGCGCCGAAGTCATCACGTTCCACCGGTACTCATGTCGTGGCAGGACGATCCAAAACCGGCCGCGCGATCGACCTAGGAGCCCGAACCCGTCCAATGGCAGCGAGGTCGCGAAAACCTTGGTGGGTATCAACCTCCACCACCAGCCACCGTGACACCCTCACATGTTTCGCGAAAAAGCTTGACATGTGGCGCGTATTTTGGGGCCGGATTCTGCCACCCTGCGGGCTTGGCAATGCTGGGCATTGTTGCATCGACAACCCTAGCAAGGATTCTGCAGTACGCGGACTGCAACGGGGCCAGTGAATTGTTATTCTCTCCGAACGCAGGAATCTCGTGGCAGATGGCGCAGGGAGCGTTGCCAGCGTCAATTAAAGGTCCGGGATTGCCCCACGTCGCTTGCCCTGAAATTGGCGCATAACGCTGAGCGGGATCGGTGATGTACGGAGCGCCAATCTCCAGAGCCGTTCCAGGATGGATGAGAAATACGTTATAACCACGGTGACAGTTGGTACAGTTCTCAGCAACATTGGAGCCATCTTGAATTGTACTCATAGCGAATTTTTCGCCGGCAGCGCCTGTAAGACGCTGACCCGTATTCTTGTCAATGTTGTCCCAAAAACACGCTTTGCCAGTCTGGGCGCTTTGGCAAATAAAACCTAACAGTCCAATCTCATTGGTGGTTTGATCTCGTCGAGGAAGCGCTATGCAAGCGCCGGGCACATTGGGATCTGAGTATGCCCAAACCTCTGTGGTAGTGTTGCCACCACCTGCAAAGCTGTATTTTGGATCAAGTATCCCTTGCTTTTTCCACTCAGAGTTCCCCCAATCAGGAGGGATCGGTACGCCGTTCTGGCGACATTGCTCAACGTAATTTGGTTCCGCCGCGGCCGCATCAAAGAACTGATCGAGCCCCAATCCCTGCAATTCGGTCGTGACGGCAGGCAAACTGCTAAATTTGACACGGCTATTCCGGACTGGAGAAAAACCAGCCCAAGCCTCCACCGCACGAAAGGAAGAATAGTACGCGCGCTGTTGCTCTTTAGAGCCGTTCTCCAGCATCCAATATACTAAGCTAACCTCCGACAATGTTTTTACGTCGGCGTCGCCAGAAAACGCTTTCTGCGCGTTTTCTTTAATAGACGTGAACTGCGACCTCAGATCATCGGACAACGTGTCTTCTAAAGACGTATTGTATGCTTGGAAGATCGCTTGGATATTCTCGTTCGTTGGCGGGATTTCGGTCAAATCGTAATTAAGGAGCATTCCGTGGTAAGGATAGAGTAAAGGTAATCCAGTGGTCTCCGATACCCGAATTTGAATTGCTTGCTCCTGAACCATCAATCGCTGCGGATACAATAGCCCAGCCATAGCGGCCGCACCGAATAAAAATAAACGGGCAGACCAATTTAACCCCATTTCTCTCACTCCCCTGAGTTACGAATTTTATTCAACAGCGCGCACTAGGAGGTCCAGCAGTCTTCATGAAATATGGGCGTCATTGGAGCAATCCTTAAGAGTCCAAATGTGAGCAGATCAATCCAAGTTCGTGAACTTAGTACCTAATAGTCTGCTGCAGACGAATCATGTGCGTCGCCGTACGGTAATCCACCAACGTCGCCTCGGAGACCTCGCCTAACAGAGCGCTACAGAGATGCGCAATTACTCTACCGTACTATCGCTTTCTTTCAAAGAATTTTTCGAAATTGTTGACACGAACTCACTGGAGGGCAGATCCTCAGAAGAACCGGAAACCCACGACCCACCTCAAGACCCCTTGAGGCAACGACGGGGGGCAAGCGGCTTCTTTCTGCGTGCGGATAAATTACAATCTCGTGCCGGGGCCACCAAGCGCAATTTGGGGAGGCTTCATTTATGGCTGCGGTGTTGGCTAGGCAGTCACGGCCATGAAGTTGCCGAGCTCCTCAAATTTTGATCGCCGTTGCCAGAATGTCTGGTCGAACCACCGCGTTTCTAACTGGTAGATTTCTCGTTTTCGCGCCAAGTAGCCTTTTAGAATTGTGCGCTCTGCCTCTGCGTAGGAAGCGATACCGACAGTGATACGGGGTTCCTTCAAAACGAGCCGCGCCAACGCCGTCCCCTTAGACATTGCCACTGCTATCCCTGTTCCCGTGATAGGATCGTACGACGAGGCGGCGTCTCCAACAGCGATCCATCGCGAGCCTGCAATGACTTCGCGTGCAGAGGTCTCAGCGGGGGCGACAATGGGGATAGCTGAATGCTCGAGGACGCTTGAGTACCGTGTGCGTGTTTGCGGCGCCCTTTCCATCTGTTCGATAAAGTAATCCTTTCGCGCGTGATGGCCACGGGGGATCAGATCTGCATCAGTCATGAATGCAAAAACGGACCGTCGTCTGGGCAGAGGCGCCGAATACCACCATCCCTGAGGTCCGCCCTCGACGAGAAGCTGAGGGCCGAACTGCGACAGCTGTGACAAGGATGGATAAATCAGAAGCCCAACCATGTTATCGAATCGGTGCCTACGACCACGTTTGCAAATGCCACTTGCTCGCCCGCTGGCTTCAATCAATAGACTACTTCTGAGAATCTGTCCGCCGTCGTTCCGCAACCAGCTGATGCTGACACAGTCGCTCTCGAAAGACGCTGCGAGTTGCTTAGGTGCTATTACCACTCGGACGCCAGCTGCCAAGGCTGCGTTGACCAAGAACTGCTCGAAGTCCGATCGGTCAACCAGAATCTCTCCGCCAAAGACATCAAGCGTTGCGTCTAGTTCTACCGTATCGCTGCCCCACGCGGATATGCGGCCGGCGACCCGAAGCGGAAAACGGTCACAGAAATCCTTAAGGAGGCCCAGATCAGATAGGGGAAAACGGATGTCTTGGCTCACAATCTCGCCAGGCTTTCGAACACCAGTAGAGCGCTCGAAGACGGTGACAGACATTCCACCCTTTGCGAGAGTGATTGCAGCAGAAATCCCGGCCGGGCCGCCGCCAACAATCGCAACCGCTTCGTCCGCACGCAATGACTGACTCGCTCTACTTAGCTGACGAGCGAGAATTCGCTGTCGTCAGCGCGCCCGATCTCCGCAAAAACGTCTTGTCCTCCGAATTTACGCTTCTCGACGACGCCCAGTTTGGCGAAATGCGCTATCATGTTTAAGCGGCTCGCGGCGTTGTGGCCGATTGCGCCGTCGAGCCCCGCGACCGCAACCAAGCGGTCCCATCTTGTTGACAACGGGAGCGGCTGGCCGGTATCCGAAAAGCGCGCGAGGTCAGGACGTTGAGCTGGCCACCATCGACCCTCGCATTCAACAAAATCCGCCTGCCACGGGACTGCCATTCGTTCCGTTAGCGACCCAGGTTGCAGTTGGCGCATCTGGCCGTCGAAGTCTTTGAATTGGCCTCGTGTAAAGCGGCTTTTGCCTGAGTAAAGCGTTCGGTAGGTCGTAATAAATCCGGCCTCGATTCCGGGGAAAAAGCCGCCTCCGACGGCTCTAGATAGCGCCACCTCGTCCAGCTCTTCAGCCTCAGTCGGCTTTGAACGCATTGGGTCGGGACCTGGAAGGAAGCTTCCATCACGCCAGTCTTCTAGAATGTCCTTCTGTGTTGGTGTGAACCGCAATTGCTTTAGCTCTTGGGACTTCATGACAGTATTGTAAATGTCCAAGCGCAGCTGATCTGATGCGTCGCTGGGATCTGCGAGTGCCGCCAAGTTAGTGGCTAACGCCGTCCGCACTGTCTGCCAGGTTGTTTCACTGAGGCGATTAACCCAGTAATGTGCTGAAACGCGAGACAGAATTGGAAGCACATCCTGAACGAATGAAATCGCTGGCGGCGTCCCGATTTTAAGCGCATCTAACATGATGTCATGTAGACTTACGATGGGCGCGACATCGGGAGCGAAATCTGGTGGCGAAACGATTACCCAAGCACCTTCGTCCACCGATACCGGGTTAGCTTGACCTGGGAAAACGAGTTTTGCATCGACCGGACCATCAGCGACGTCATCGAACCAAGCGGGATTGTTCAAGAAATCTTCTATGATAGGTGCTGGTGAAATCCAGCTTTGTGACTTCCCCTCACCTCCTATTACGACGAGGCGTCCTTTTTCATCGGTTGCCACCTCTCCTATGAAGACATCTATCCCGGCTATCTTGCCCATTTTTCGTGGACCGGGTGGCGTGCAAACTCCGCTCGTTGATAGATCAACAGCAGCTACAAAATCTTGCGCGCCGCCCCCTGCCGGAGCTGGATTTCGGTAGGTGGCGGAGGCATTTGGAACAATGGCCTGAGAACCCTCAATGCCCGGCCCTACTTCCATTAAGAGGCCGGCGGCTTTGCTGTTGGCCAGTTTCACTTCCCATCGAATTTCCGCGATGTCGGATGTAATCTCTCGAACGAGATTCATTGCTCCAGTCAATTGATCCTTGTTGTATTCGTACACTCTGAATCGTGCAGCCTGCCGCCTTATGAGCTTATTGACGTCCTTGTAGCCGCTAAACTGCTCCTCCTTGCCGTTTACGAGATCAACCGGCAACCCGGTCATCGTTTCCGCTTGGAGAAAAAACCCATCTGGACTTTTTCCGACACGTGCGATGCCAATACCCGGATGAACTTTGTATAGCGCGACCATATCCACCTCCCAATGGTATACCGAATGGACTTCGAACCGATGCCAAACCAAAAAGAGCGGCGTGAAGCGTTGAGAACAGTCAGCCGAGCCGATCTCCGACGGCTGAAATAAAGCAGAAGTTTCACCTTGAGGGCCAAACGACCGAACAATATAACGCTATGTTAGATATTCCTGTGAGTTGACATTCACATCATCTTTTCTGTCTGATATCAAGCGCATGAATTTGAATTGGCTATGTCCTGCCAATGGTGCTGCAGATGGTGGCTTGGCAATTCAGCCTCGATGATCATGCTGATCAATGTTTTGCATAGGCCGGCTCGGGCAGCGGTTCTCTCTGCCTTGCAGAAAAACAGCGGCTCGAACTGCGGTTTAGAAGACTTCTTCTATCGTTTGAACGAGCGCATCATCCAAGTCACCGCTTAGAAAGCCCTGAAAAGGACATTTTACTCAAATCCATCGCCTCAATCCTAAATCAGTCGCGTGCCAAGACCAACCGGGCCCAAAATCAACGAGACGTTGCAATGAGTTTGGTTCAGCATACTTCACGAATGGAATGCTCTTTTCGAGGCCGGTGCAAATACTTGGCTCGATGAATGGCTGGCACTCAGCGGTCCAGAACCAATCTGAGCCCTGACATTGTGCAGTCCCGCTGCTTCCAGGTGCTTGCGAACTTCACTGTCAGAAACGCCCTCCTTGAATCCGATCATGATGCTTCCCGTGATGTTGGGGTAGATGATGTGGCTGCTGTCTCTCGACGTGATGCTGCGCAGCACACTTTTCGAGAGGTCTGGAAACGCGGGTCGCCATAGCCGACAGGATTCCAGAAAACGTCAACGCCGACGAGCGATTCCAAGCCGACATCCGGCACGAACATGAATTCAGGAGGAAAGATGACGCGGGCGTCACTCGCAGAGCCTCCCAGCGGTATCGCTATCTCCTTGGACGAGATAAAGCTCGAAGCTCTTGGTCGGAGGCAGAGTGCCATATTTGTCCATTGCCTTTTGAGCAATGGAGCGGCATTCGGCCTCCTGCGTGGAAAGAGTCGATTTGGGTATCGACATGAGATGCCGCAGTTGATCGCCTCTACTGAATGATCCCGAAGTTTGGTACGGTTCCATCAATCCCTCCTCATGCTTACCGAAGAATTCTAATGGCGTGCTCTATGCCTCGGCAACTTCAAGTGTGTACGCATGAGCCTCAGAGGGAAGCGCGATCGCAACCCCGATGTGAGGCGTATTCGCCTTCATCCACTGAAGGAGGCGCTGCCTGGATTCTTGCGGCATCGAGCAACCAATGACGACTCGCTTGATTGAACCGCGCTTAAATGAGTCGGCATGCGCGTGAGGAATAGTTCGCATAATCCGGTATTCGCGCTCGTACTCCCAGCATTTTGCCTTTCGCAAGAATAGAACGTCGAAGAGTGAGCCCTTCATTGCGGCCTCAACATCAACCAACGCGATAGGCGAAATGCTCGGAATCTCGTCGCTGTACACGACTGGGAACACGAGATGCTCGAGACCGATTGGCTCGACTTCGATGGCAACCCCGCTGTGACCTCCTGCATAGTGCGACCACATCAACGTGCTAACCGCCGTGCCCGCGAAGCAGCACAGCGTGACTGATGAAGCCAACTGGCGCCACAGATTGAAGGAAAATTCCCACTGCCGCTCTCTTAGCTTCGTCCGTGGGACTCTCGCGACTACATCTCTTGCTTTCGCTAATGCCTGATCCTCAGTGGCAAAAGGGTTCAGCATACGTTCGATCCAAGCAAACGCCTCAGACGTTTGCTCCAGGTTCCCACCAAAGTCCACCGCGCACCTAAACTCAAACGGATCGTTGACCTCACTCGCGCTCGCAAACCAAAATGATTCACCTTTCAGCGTGGAAAATAGTCGTTCCTGCTGTTCCTGATTTGAGAATGCACGGTACTTGTACAGTAGCGGCATGTGCTTTTCATCCAGTCAGAACCGGTGTTAAGCCTGCGCGTCGAGGCGTTGGCGTTGTCGTTGTCGTGCACCAACATTTGCACATCTTCTGAAAAAAGATAAGCAGAGATCCCCTATTCTTCCTCGAAGGGGCTGTCTTTCGCGGATATGACGGTTCGCGTCGTCGTCTTGCCGGGCCACCAAAGTGGTCTAGACCGCAGGTGACGATGAAGCCATCCAGGTTCCAGTAGAAGCCAATCCAGGTGGGATTGGCCGCCGCCAATTCCTCGCCGATGAATAGCGCCTCGGGACGATTTCGGCGCACGCGCATTTCAGGAACCGCTCCGCGGTCTTCTCCCCTTCTGTTACCAACTCCGTCGCCTCGATCTTCGTACGAATATCACCCTCGCCGAGCCGGCCGAACCGAGGCAGAATTTCCGCTTTTGCCGCCTTCCGCAGGACGTCGCGAGGTTCTGAATATCGAATGTCATTCGGGCATTCGTCTTTCAAAATTCAAACACGAGGCTTCGTTGAGCCAGGACTCACAGTGTTCTTCGCACGGTCGGCGATGAAGGCCTTCAGGACCTCTGCATGATCAGCATTTCGAATAGTGGTCAAACGCAGTCGGGGCTCACCAACGCCATCGGTTATCGACCGCGATTGGCCACACCAGGTTGCGCTGCCGCCGAGCGCCACATGCACAGGTTTTTCAAATCGCAGGTCTTGCACGCAACCAACTGAGCGAATGCGACTCAATTCGTGATGGAGCGATAGGTTCCTGTTCTAGAGTGAGCCGAAGTCCCCGTGACCTCTCCCTTCGGAGCAATCGTTCGAAATCGGTGATGCGTCGGCGCGCGGTGCAACCGCAGTGCCGTTCAAGTGAGAATTCTTCTAAAGCCCGCGACATAGCAGCGAACTGTTGAACCGGATCGAGCATTAACCGAACCCAGATAATATAGTAGTGTTCAAGGTCGCATTTTGACTGTATTGTGGCAGCGCGTTGGGGGAACAATGTCCAAAAAGGACGCCGGGAATCGATCTTCTCTCAGAACAGAGGTGCCGGGCTGCTTCTCTGCCTTTACGGATTCGTCGCTATTGAGCGTTCGGCCCAAGCATCCTGAACTTGCGACTCATATTTCCGCATCAGATCTTCAGATTCCTAACTTGGCGAACCCGGCCGGGATTCGACCCGCAAAGACATTCTTCATGCACTCTACGGTTGGCGGCCAAAGTGCCCCGAGGTCAATGCTGACCTCGGTTCTGACGACGAAGACAATTTTATAAATTGATGGCACGGGAGGGACAGTTTTGCGCAATAGGATTTCAGCGGCCTCATGCTTGGCTGTGATGCCGTTTTTTATGGCGGGGTGCGGCCTGAACGTGCCTCAGAAAGAGCTGTTTTACGCGAACGCGGTGGATGCGCAGGGTCGTTCCCGAAGCGGCAAGTTCGAAAGCAACGTGATTGCCAATATTCGCTGTGAGATCACGAAGGGAATCTACGATGCCGTCAATACCGGCGATATTCCTTGGATTGCTGGCTATGGTACCACGGTCTCCCTCAATTTGATCTGGGAGGAGTCATCCAATCTAAGCCCAGGATTGACATACTCTGATCCGTTTGGGGCATCCAAGTTGTTCACTCTTGGGGCCGGTTTGAGTTCGTCAGAGAAGGCAACTAGAAATGAGGCGATAACGTTCACCCTCGAGAATGCAGTTCTTCTGGAGGATGCGCTGGCCACACGCAAAGCGCGTGGCAGTCTCGATTGTTCGGTTCTCGCGCCGGGTGCGAGAGTCGAGAGCGATTTGAAGATCGACGAGTTTATCTACGACAAGGCAACGATTGCGGGCGGGGGCGTAGCGACGACCAAGACCATCGACTATCCGCAGTTCAGCGTATTCCAGGAGACGCTTACATTTGTTGCCACTCGTACTGGAAATGTTACGCCCACATGGAAGCTCACTAAGTTCACCGCAAATCCGAGCGGCCCATTCCTGGGCGCGAGCCGCGTGAGGACGAGCACCGTTATTGTTACGTTGGGGCCCCTTGCAAAGGCGGCGAGTCGTGCGGGGCCGGCCGAACTTACGTTACAAGCGCGAGTTCAACACGACGCGGCCCTCACCGCTGGAGCAACGGCTGCGTCGATTAGCAGCCAGGCAAGATAGAAAGGGATTTGTAGATGGGCGAAGATGAAAAGAATGGCGTCGACGGAGCAGGGCTTTCCCTGGACAAAAAACTGGGCGTAAAGATCAACGGGAGGGCTTATTTTCCGCTCGACACTCTGGTCGCTAACCTAAATCCATGTGCCGGAAAAATAGATGGAACGTCTTGCGGAACAGGATGTGTCTGCCGTGCGGGGCAGTGCTATTACACCCTCTTTCAGCTGGAGCAGAAGGGATTTAGCGTCAAGTAGGGCTGGCACTCGGGCTAAATGCGCTTTGGGCTCCGACGGGGAACAAGGTTCTCAGTTTGAGGCCGGAAGGGATCCAATGGGAGGCAATCTGTATTGCGGCCGACATCTTGCGAGGTCCCAGCTACGGGCCGGGGCCTTCAGCAACCACACGCCCTTCTGCAGCGGGAGCTGACGCTACGTCTTGGGGCCAACTTCTACGCCGTGACCAAGATGACGGACAATAGATGATCATCACAATCGCCCGCCGATGTCATTCGGAAGGACTCGCTTTCGCGGCGCTGACGCAACTGTCCTCGAGAGGTATGCGAAATGAGCGACGCGGAGATCTATCGCGATAGTCAGAGCGCTTGGCGGGCATTGGCGTCAATCGGCGGCCTGGAACCGACCGACCGCGACGAAGACCTGGTTACACAGCTCAAGCAGCGGATCGATCCGGGCGCCGAGAGTCTGGAACAGGCATTGACCAAGACGCCAGTTGCTCAGTTCGTGACGGCCCTTCTGGCAACGATCCAACCGTTCGCCCAAATGTTTCGTGACATCCTCGCTTTCTTTGAGAAGGCGGGCGCACGCTATGGCCAGGCCCAATGGAGAGTCAGCGTCGGCGACGAGCTAGCCGAATTCAAGCATTTTGAAGAGTTTTTGGAAGCGTGGAATTCGATCGACTTCGATATTGATGTTCCAGCTCTCAGCGAGGCAGCCGCCTTCGCGCTGAACGACGCGCGGCTGAAGCTAGGCGACTATGATTACTGGCGCACGAGGAAAACGGCAGCGGGCGGTCCCTACGTGATTGGTGTGCCAGACGTGGATGAATGGTTCGCTGCTTATCACGCCGGGTACTATCTGCCGCTCCCGCGGAGCTTATCTCCAGAAATCCAACCGCCCGGATTGGACGAAGCGGCCAAAGTGATCATGGCGGCCTTGCACGTTATACGCGAGCGTGGCCTGTCCCGGGACGCAATGTTGGAAGAGCATCGTTCCCGGTCGCATCGCTCGGACCCATCCGACGCTTTTCATCCTTGGACCATCGCTCAGTCTGAAACTGACTACTGGCTTCGTTCCGAAGTTCTGTATCTGGCCAATCTGCTCGCGGAGCGAGATGACACTAAAGCGGCCTTCGGCGCCGAACTCACACGGACCTATGCCCCGTTTGGGCGCAGACGTTTCAGCTCGACGATTGACGTCAAATTCCTCGAGCGGATCCTTTCTCTTCCCGCATGGAAACGACGGTACGAGTTTTACGGTGTCTGGGTAGCGACGCAGATCATGGATGCCCTCGAAGACCACGACGTCACGATCAATCATGACGATGGAGCGCTTCGCTTTGCCTTCACCGAGACGCGGCTGGCAGACATTGGAAGCTCACGCCCGATGCTCAGCCTCTACGCGGAACGTAGGAGTCCGCTCAGTAACCCGGTCGGCAAGTCTCGGAAGAACGCTGCGCAACCGGACTTCGGCATCTGGACGCGCGATACCACGGACGCCACGTGTGTGCTCGTGGTTGAGGTAAAGCACTACAAGAGAGAGTCGACCACAAATTTTGGAGCGGCGCTCGTCGACTACGCCAAAGCACACCCGCAGGGCAAGATCGTGCTGGTAAACTATGGTCCGGCCACGGGTGACTATGCTGGGCTTTGGGGCGCAGACAAGGACCGCTGCATCGTCTTGGGGCACTTCAACCCAGATGTTCCGGCAGCAAAGGCGACATTTCGCCAATTGGTACGCAGCATCGTGGGCGAACCGGTAAGCTACGCTACTGCCAGCACGGCACTAACAACCAGTTGCGCAATCGCACTCGATGTCTCGGCATCTATGTCATCAATCCTTGAGAGTGCCTGGTTCTGGAGCCTGGTCGATGCTCCTGAGTATGACGACCTAGACTTCTTCCTCATCGACAATGTTGTCAGGGGAAGAGTCAAGCGCGGGCATTTGCGGGAGTGGATCGCAGTGGAAAAGCTGGGGCAGTCAACGTCCCTGTTCGCTCCCATTGTCGAACTTCTGACGAGCCACGAGACAATCACCCTCGTAACTGATCAGGTTGGTATCGCTGGTTTGGCCGGCCTGAACAGCGCACCCATTGAGTTGGTGGATGCTCACCAACTGGTTCGACTGCTCCGATTAGTACGGCGCGAGTGACGCTTGGCGTTGTTCTGACGATAGCGAGATGTTCAGGAAAGAGTGGGCGCCGATCAAACGTGGATGAAAGAGGCATCTTCAACGAGATCGAGAAACCGCTTGTCGGCGGGTGCGTCGAGCTGTCCAGTTTGGTTCTGTTTCCCAAGCTCTTAGCTCGGATCACCGGCTGATCAGGCGAGTGGCCACCTTTTTCTTCCTTGTCCCAGTTTGCCGATGAGATGCGGTAGGGCGCGATGGCGCGAGCAATAGTCATGTTTCTGAAGAGCAAGGTCCGTCACGTTGATCTCAACTCGGACCGCCTCATCGAGCATCAGGTTCGCGACGCTTCTCGGGTCCTACGGCTTCGCTCATAATTCCGCCCGCCAAACTGTAAGCGGCAAGGCGGCACAACGAACCATTGTCATTCCCACGTCTTCTTGCGACGTTGCCTCCAACTCGCACGACCCTACGCCATGTCATGTACAGCGGCGCCCGGCTGTTGCCAGTTTGAGTTAACTGAAACCGGCCTAATCGAAAGTCATAAGCTGCAACAGTTTCAATCAGTTAAATGGTGGGCGATGACGGGCTCGAACCGCCGACAATCTTCGGTGTAAACAACCGGCCCCCCGCTGAACCCTTTGGAAATCCGGGAAAAGAGCGCTTCGTACCAGGCCGTTTTAGGCATGTCGTTCCGCCCGTGTTCCACTTTTCAGGTTCAGCGAACCTAGGAGCACTTCGTAAATTGTCGCCGCAACGGTTTTCCTCCCAGCTCTGAGACTTGTTGCGCGCGGGGGCCTTTCATCCAGTGAGTGAGTGATGCGTGAAACGCGACATTCGGAGTTGAACGTGACGGATAGTCAGCATATGGCGCTTCATGAACAGCCAGCGTCCAGCATCGCCGCCATGCCCGCCAAACTCGTGGTGGACTGTGACCTTGGTACGGAGGTTGCTCTTTACACGCCCGCCCGTGATGACAGCCAGCCGAAAAAGAACAAAATGGGTTGTCAGCGTCGGTGCTGATCTATCTTGGCGCCTGGCCTTGGCTGACGACCCGGCAGATCGCGACACGTGGGTGTAGTAATGAAGCCCCTCCCCGTGCAGAAAGCGCATCTAAGGCGCAGGCTTGGTTAATTCGGATTGAGGTTATGAGAGCCTACCGCCGGCAGTCTTGATGAGCCGTCTCTGACGGCCGCTGACGTATGACTTCCGAGGTATCCGCGACGAGGATCTCACCGTGCTTCACGTGGGTGATGAGTTGCCGCTCGAATACCCGTCGAATACCTATCCGCGGGCGCTAGCGGACTCTACCGCGAATTCCCTGTTCTCAGACTGAACGGGCAGGTCTGCGGCACCGGACATGGGGGAAAACTGACCGGATAAATCTGCAGCGCGACATTTTGCCTTCAGAAGGACCACATCGGGATTAGGATCGACCGGGCGACTGTAATCATTCGCAAGGTGAACGATCCGGTGCCACGTAGGAGGAAGCACCCTTCCGAAGAGGAACATACGCATCTCGGCATCAAAGTGGAGCACTGCGAGGCGAGCGTCGAAACTCGCATCGAACCCGGTATATATCAGCCTCAATATGCTTGGGATTTGGATGATGACTCCCCACTTTATCGGACTACAATCCAACTGACATTCGGCGGCGTGGCGACATATCCAGAACGACGGGCGGGCGAAGCTTATGAGTTGACGATATATGGTTCGAATTCGGACCTGCGGCGCAACGAGGCAATGGTCAAAGATGTGCAGGCGCGAGACGAGCGTGGCTCGCCTAAGTTTCGCTTATATCGCGGCAAGCAGATCCCTATCTACAATCCCCCTTCAGGCATGGGACTCATCGACAAGGTCCGCGGCGAGCCACGCTGGACAGCGTGGCTTCGTGTTTCCCCGCTCTTTACCAGTGACGCACTCGCCTTGGTGAATAGCGGACGATCCCTGTTTTTGGCGATACACGAACGCCGGAGTAAACGCGCGCGCTGGATCCAGGGACTAAGCTTACAAACGACCGATCCCGCTGAAGAATAGCGCAAACGCACAAACCAGCACACCAGTATCAGAGCCGATTTCGTACTGCCCAAGAGCCTCTGTCATTGCCCCATAAGTGCTCCCATGTCTCAGCTTCGCACCGGCCAAAACCTGTCCGACTTCTCTTCCAGCGTGAAATGAAATGCTTAAACCGTTGGGCTTCCGCGCGCGGAAGCATGTCTGAAAATTGCGGTCTTCACTTCAAGAGAGAGGCTGAGCGAAGGCAAGTAGCTGTCATGGAAGAGTGCGCCCGCGTCGGGAACAGCCGTGATCATAATGACGCCAGGCCAAATGAGCCCGCCGTTTGGCATGCCTACAGAAGCCCGAACGTTGAGAACGCGGGCTGATATCGGCCGAGCTGTCGTCCCTAGCTGAGAAATGCAGCCCATATCGCTTCCTGATCTAGGCGGACTTTTTCAATATTGTCACATTATCTGCGGTGATCGCTTGCATACGGTTCGCCCATTGTTCCAAAGCAACGCGCTTTTCCTCTTGATACTCGTAGCGGTTATAGATTGCGGCAACGCCGCTCACTTTTCCTGTCTTGTGGTTTAGGATTGCTTCGGTCACTTCCTGCTTGACGCCAAGCTTCGCGAGTTCCGTTGCACAGGTACGGCGCAAGTCGTGCAGATGCCATTCAGGCAAAGCCGGTTCGCCACAATGCTTGTCCAGCGCCTTCTTGCCGTTACTAAAGCCGCTGAATGGCGTCGTGGCGGTCGTTGTGAAGACGTACTCAGAAGGCTTCCCGTTCGCATCCACGATCCTAGGCAATGCCTCAATGATCTTCTTCGTCAGCGGCGCTATAGGCACGATGTGGGGTCGGGAATTCTTAGTTCGTGATGCTTCAAGCTTGATCGCGTCCGGATCGTCAGCCATTTCGGACCATTTGAGTTGGGCTATTTCGTCGCGGCGCTGGCCTGTGAACAAGAGCAATTGCACCATCGGCCCGAATGGATAGCCGCATTTCTCCGCAGCCTTCCAAACGGTCTTGATTTCGTTGTGCGACAGAACGCGGTCACGGCTCTCCGGCTTTGCCGGCGCTTCAGCAAGCTCGATGACGTTGCGCCCCATTGCTCGTGCAACTGGCTTCCAACGGAAGAATGCGGAAAGGACAGCGAACGCGTTGCGGCGAGCGCCGGGCGTCAGCTTGTCTAAGAGCTTTTCTACCTCGCGGTAATCGATGGTCCTGATGTCGGTGACGTGAGCCCAGTGCGGCTTGACGTTGGTTGCGATGATCCTCTCGTACTCGTCCGCTGTCGACCCCTTGACCGCCCTGCCCTTGAAGCCGCTTGCGCGCGCCGTCTTGATGAAATCATCGAACCAAGTGGCCAAGCCCGTATTGTCGACCTTCTGTTGACGCGGATCACTCCCGCGCCGCGCGTCGTTGCGGACGCGTGACGCGATGATGCGAGCTTGGGTGACGTTCAACGCTTGGGTTGGCGAAATGAGCGTCCCAATGCGATCGTCGGCAACGCCGATTTCGTCGTAGCGGCCAATGGTGACTTTCGCTGCCTTCCCGTCGATCTTGGTTCGCACTGCCCACGATAAAGCACCGCTCGGTTGCTGGACTAAATAAAGCCCAGCTTGGGCATCGTCGGGTATCTCTCGCCGCGTCGACGCGAGTTTCAAATTGCTGATGAACGAAGCGGCTTTGCGGTGCTGCGCAGGGATCGGTCCGAGCATTGGTTTCAGCTCCGGGTAACGGTCGGGGTAAACTTTTGCACGTTATTGCATGCTATCGAGCGTTACGCAAATCAGCATCACATTGCAGTTAATATGCTGATTTTGATAGCTGTTATGGCCGCGCGAGTTATCGACCGTTATCCGTCGGGATGTGCTAGCACAAAATTTGTAAACCGAAGGTCGGCGGTTCGATTCCGTCCGGGGGCACCAAAGCCTGTCGTCTTGAATGAGGCCGGCCTTTCGGATTTTGCCGCGCTGCGCAAGGGGGGCGAGGGCTAATCGGGACCTCTAGATCCCATACATCATGGCAATGAAGAATACCGGTGCAAAGATCAGGAAGATCGCCATTACTATAATCACGGCGAGGGCCAGGCGCTCTGTTCGCCTGACGATTGCAACGACGTCGTCGTCGCTCGATGAAACAAGATCAACCGCCGAGAAATCTGTTGGGTCAGGAGTTTGATTGTCATTGGCGGGTCGGCTTGCGACCGCATCGGCATTCTGTTTGCTCTGGATAAGGGTCACAGTTCTCTCCGCCGTTAGGTGTCATATCGGGTGCCCGCCGATGAGTATACAGCGGGCACCCGGAACCACCGATGAAGGGACTTTGCTCGGCGGCCAAATACCAATCCCTTGCCAAGATCTTGGTTGCCAGCCTCAGCCCTCTGTCTTTAACGCACAGACTTCAGTCTTACTGCGTCATGGACCATAGCCCGGCGCCGGAACTAAGTGCCCGCCGGTCCCGTTGCCGACCAGTGATAATTGAGAATAGGAGATAGTCATGGCTGACGGTCCCACCGTTGTTAACTCAGGCGGAAATGGCGCCGGCACCGCTGTCGCCGTCGTTCTCGCTATTATCGCAATCGTGATCCTGCTGTTGTTCACCGGCGTTATCAACATCAACGGCGGGGGCACCGGAAAGGACGTCGACGTAAAGGTTGAAGCGCCTACGGTCGAAGCGCCCAACGTCGAAGCGCCAGCTGCGTCCGCTCCGGCTGAGCCGAGCGCACCTGCCCCAGCCGCGCCCGCTCCGGAGCCGGCAGCACCCGCTCCGGCAGCACCCGCTCCGGCAGCACCTGCCCCGGCAGCACCTGCTAACGGCGGCTGATTGTGACATCGGATATCGGGCCCGGCGGGATGCGCTTCCGGGCTTGATGAAAACGTTGACGGCCGTCCACACTCTGCAAAGCGGCCCACGCAACAGAAAGTCTTCGACGGAGTTTCAATCAGTTGCGGAGACCAGCAAAAGGAGGATCGCTTATGAAGGTGCTCGTCACCCTCATGGCCGGCATTGCAATGGCCGGATGCATCAGCATGGCCGCTGCCGATCCGTGGAAGGACGAGAGCGGTCATGGCAAATGGCAGGGCCGCTACCAAGACGAAGATGATTATGAGCGGAAGCGCGAACGCTACAGCTACAAAAAAGAATTTCGGCGCGGCAATTGCAAGATTGAGCGCAAGTGGGAGGGCGATGAATACAAGGAAGAGGTGAAGTGCAAGCGCGGCTTCAGGAGGCCGGCTTACATCTATCGCTATTGAAAACAGACGCCGTCCGGGGGCACCAGTAAGAAACCGGCTTCTTGTGATTACGTGCCAGGGTCGGGCGAAATCTGCTCATCCCCGATTTCCACAGGCCGGGGCCGTAGCCCGTCAGCTTCAACGCATATATTCGCTAGCGGACCACAGGTATTCCCCTTGTGGAAACCATAGGAGTCGCCGTTGGAGCAGAAACGCACGATCGCACCGTTTATCGGCGGCATGTATGGTGGTCTTGCTGCCCTCGCGCTCGGGTTCGGTTTCCGCTTTCTGATGATTACCGATCCCGATCCGACCTCGCAAGCAACGATAGCCCTTGCGGGATTGGCCTTTTCGATCTGTTTCAGCCTGGCCTTCCTTCGCGAGCATCGACGCCAGATCGCTGCCGCCAGGGAATTTCTAAGCCGCCCAAGATCGTATCAGGACTAATCCCCCGCGTTTCGCAAAGCAAAGCGCCCATGCCTCCGGTCCGGGGCATCAGAACCAACGGGATGCAGCAGGGCGATGCGGACCGGCCGGCATCTCCTGCTCCCGGCCATTTAATGCCATTCGATTAAAATGCCCCTGTGTATATTAGCAATCGCTCAATTTAGCGCGCCGACAATGTCCGGGCGGTGGGCTAAACAACGGGTGGTGTCATGCGAAGCGACTTCGCTGCAGCGCGCGAGCTCTTGGAGTGTGCCCAAAACCGGCTCTGCGGCATGGACGAAACCAGCCAGCGCGTCAGCGAGGCACTCGACTTGCTGATTGAAGAAATAGCCATCGCGGAATTCCGTAAGGCGCCACTGACCGTCGTGCCGTTTCCACGTGCGCGGCCACCCAGGCATGCTCGGTAGAACACCGCCGATGTAGTCAACAGCGGAAGTGCTCCCACCAGCGAAATTGAACCGGCGCGATTGCGGCTTAGCGGCGTCCGGGCCACCAGAAATCCCATCGGGAGCCCTCACGCCGCGATCGCCGCCACCAGAATCCGGTTCTGCCTTCGTATCGCGGCGCGCAGTTCGGCAATCCTCGCCCCGTCGCGCTTGACGAACTCGATGAACATCATGTTCATGTTGTTGAACACCAGTTCGCCGAGCGCCTGCCCGTCAATATCGCGGCGGACCAGGCCGATCGCCTGCAGCCGGGCGATCAGCGCGCGGATCTGCTCGGTCAGCGCCCGGTCGAGCGCCGTGTAAGCCTGGCCGAACGGGCTGTCGGGCAGTTGCGTCGAGATCGCCATCGCCTGCCGCCACATCTCCTTGCTGAGGTAATGCAGCGAATGCTCGATATAGATGCCGAGCAGCGTGTCGAGCGCATCGCCGACATTGGCCGGCGGGTTGGCAAGGACGCCCTGCCCAGCATTGAGCACCTCGTTGACCTCCATCGAGACGATGGCGCCGAGGATGTCGCCCTTGTTCTGGTAATAGTTATAAATCGTGCCGACCGAGACTTCCGCCTGCGCCGCGATCGTCTCGATCTTGGCGCCTTCATAGCCGGTGTCGCGAAAAAGCGCCGCCGCCGCCTCGATGATCCGGCGATGCCGATCCGCCTTTTGCCTTGCCCGCAATCCGTTCATGTCGGCTATCTGCCATAAAAACAGAATTGACTCAATTTTAGAATTGGTTCAATTTTTTGCCAGAAGCCAGAAAGGCAAGGGAGAACACTCGATGACCATCCATCCAAACACCCCGAATCCAACGACCAGGAAGCCGCTTTCGGTTCTGAAGAGCCACCTCCACGCCGCGTGTGCGGCGACAGCGCTGCTGCTGGCGACGGGCAGCCTCGCTCACGCTGCTGATCTCAACGCCTTGATCTGGTGCGATCACGCCGACCCGGCGCTGCTGGCGCCTTTCGAGGAGGCGAATGACGTCAAGGTCAATGTCAAGGAATTCGAAGGCACCGGCGCCGGCATGGCCATTGTCGAGCAGTCGCAGCCCGGCGACTGGGACGTGATGGTGATCGACAGCATCGACATACCGCGCGGCGTCGAAAAGGGCCTGTTCGAACCGCTGCCGGAAGACAAGCTGCCGCTGTCCGACCTCTTTCCCCAGGTGAAGATGGACAGCTCCACCGTGGTCGACGGCAAGCGCTACGGCATCACCGAAAAGTTCGGCTACAACACCATCGGCTACAACAAGACCAAGGTCGATCCGGCCGACATGCAGTCGCTGGCCGCGCTGACCGGCGACAAATACAAGGGCAAAATCGCCATTTACGACTATTACCTGCCGGTCATCGGCAT
Organism: Mesorhizobium sp. WSM4844; assembly: GCF_055811775.1. Taxonomy (NCBI): domain Bacteria; kingdom Pseudomonadati; phylum Pseudomonadota; class Alphaproteobacteria; order Hyphomicrobiales; family Phyllobacteriaceae; genus Mesorhizobium; species Mesorhizobium sp. WSM4844. The sequence continues at coordinate 34,348 of NZ_JBVVQB010000062.1, forward strand.
GGCGGCGCTGGCGATCGGCAAGAAGACCGCCGAGCTCACCGAAGCCGACCTTCCGGCCATCAAGCAAGAGCTGCTCAAGATGAAGGCCAATGCCAAGCTGGTCGGCGAAGTGACCGCCAGCCAGACCGCGCTGGCGACCGGCGAGGTCGACATTCTCGTCGGCGGCGGCGAATGGGTGACGGCCGGGCTGGCCAAGGAGAACCCTGCCCTCGACTTCTCGATTCCCAGAGAAGGTGCTGTGCTGTGGTCGCAGTCGCTGGCCATGTTCAAGGATTCCAAAAACAAGGACACGGCGCTAAAATTCATCCAATACATCATGAGCCCTGAAGGCCAGGCGCGGCTTGCCACCTCTGCATGCTATTGGGGCATGCCGGCGAATACCAAGGCGGCTCTGACCGATGAGCAGAAGAAGATCCTGCGCTTCGACGAGCAGCCGGATTTCCTCGCCCGCGCCCAGCCCTACCCGGCGCCGGATCCCGATCTCGACAAGAAGATGCAGGACGTCTGGACCGAAATGCTGCAGGCGCAGTGACCGGTCGCCGGTCGTGAACTCTGCCACGAACAGCGGGCGTGCCCTGCCCCGGGCGGGCCGCGCCCTGCCCCGGGCGGGCCGTGCCCTGCCCTGGGCGCTGGTCACGCCGGCGCTCGGCTGGACGCTGCTGTTCTTCGTGCTGCCGTTCGTCGCCATGGGGTTTTCCAGCCTGACGGCGCATGACGGCAGCGGCTTTACGCTCGCCAACTACAGCCAGTTCTTCACCAATCCGGCCTATTGGCAGGCGATGGTGAATTCGCTGCAGGTTACAGCAATCGTCACAGTAATCTCGGTGCTGCTCGCCTACCCCTTCGCCTGGATTCTAGCCGAACAGGTGCCGGAACGCTGGCAGCGGCTGGCGCTGATGCTGGCGGTGCTGCCGTTCTGGACCTCCTATGTCGTGCGCTCCTATTCCTGGCTGCTGGTGCTGGCGCAGAACGGCGTGATCAACCGCGCGCTGACCGGCTCCGGCCTGTTCAGCGAGCCGCTGCAGCTCGCCAACACGCGGCTGGCCACGGTCACCGGCTTCGTGCATTTCTTCGTCATGCTTTTGACGCTGACGATCTTCGCCAATCTGAAGCAGCTCAGCCCGAGCTACCGCAAGGCAGCCGCCGATCTCGGCGCCGGGCCGGTGCGCACGTTCCTGCATGTCGTCCTGCCGCTGACCTTGCCCGGCATCATGGTCGGCGCCTTCCTCACCTTCGTGCTGTGCATCGGCGACTACATCACGCCGCAGATCCTCGGCGGCAACAACGAGCTTTTGATGCCGCAGCTGGTGATGATGCAGATCGGCCGGCGCGGCGACTTTCCACTCGCCTCGGCGCTGTCGATTATCCTGATGGCGGTCGTCACCATTGCCTATCTCGCCTGCGCCCGCTGGCTCAAGATCGAGCGGGCCTGACCGTGCGCGCGCTTGTCCGCATCGTCTCCTGGTTTTACGCCATCGCCATCTATGGCTTCATCTTCCTGCCGGTGGTCGTGCTGGTGCTGTTTTCGCTGCAGGCGACGTCGTTTCCGATCCCGCCATTCACCGGACCGTCGCTGCGCTGGTACGACGCCGTGCTCGCCGACACGCGGCTGACCTCGGCGCTGGTCAATTCGCTTCTAGTCGCGGTCCTCTCCTCGGCTGCCGCCGTCACGCTCGGTTTCCTCTCAGCCTGGGGTTTTGCGCGTTTCGTCCTGCCGGGGTCGGCCCTGCTGCGCGGGCTGATCACGCTGCCGCTGACCGTGAGCTATCTCATCATCGGCATGGGGCTGCTGGTGCTGTTCAACTGGGCCGGCATACCGAAGTCGCTGCTTGCTGCCGGCATCGGCCATGTCGTGATCAACCTGCCGCTCTGCTTTGCCATCATCTACAGCCAGATGGGCGACCACCAGATCAACATCGAGCGTGCCGCGCGCGACCTCGGTGCGCCCGAATGGAAGGTGCTGCTGCTGATCACCGTGCCTGTCATGGCGCCGGCGATCTTCGCCGGTTTCTTCCTGTCGATGACCTTCTCCTGGGACGAATTCGTGATCTCGTTCCTGCTGACGCGCTTCGACACGACGCTGCCGGTCGAGATCTGGAACCTGCTGCGCTCGGGCCTCAATCCCAAGACCAACGCCGTCGGCTCGCTGGTCTTCGCCGTCTCCATCGTGCTGGTGGTGTTTTTTGAGCTGATGCTGTTGCGGAGGAAGCCGGCATGACCGCGCCACTGGTCGATGTCCGCGCTGTCTCGCACCGCTTCGGCCAGCACACCGTGCTGAGGAACGTCTCGCTGCAAATCGAGCCGGGCAGCTACACGATCCTGCTCGGGCCGTCGGGCTCCGGCAAGACGACGCTTTTGTCCATTCTCGGCGGCTTCGTCACGCCGAGCCAAGGCAAGGTGCTGATCCGCGGCGAGGACTGCACCGCGGTGCCGCCGGCGAAGCGCCCGACGACGACGGTGTTCCAAGACTATGCACTGTTCCCGCATATGAGCGTCGGCAGCAATGTCGGCTTCGGCCTGCGCATGCAAGGCGTCGATGCCGCGACACGGACCACGCGGGCGCGCGAGGCGCTGGCGCTGGTCGGGCTGGCCACCGCCTTCGACAAGAAGCCGCACCAGCTTTCCGGCGGCCAGCGGCAGCGCGTCGCGCTGGCCCGCGCCCTTGTCGTCGAGCCTGCGGTGCTGCTGCTCGACGAACCGCTCGGCGCGCTCGACCTAAAATTGCGCCGGCAGATGCAGGACGAGTTGAAAGCGATCCAAAAACGCGTCGGCACCGCCTTCATCCATGTCACCCACGATCAGGAAGAGGCGATGGCACTGGCCGACCATTGCGTGGTGATGAATGACGGGCGCATCGAGGACGAAGGTCCGCCGGAGCGCGTCTATGCGCGGCCGGCGACGCGCTTTTCCGCAACCTTCATGGGTGAGAGCACGCTGATATCGGGAACGGTGACTGCGACGAAGGACGGAACAATCACTGTCGCGACCCAGGTCGGACCGCTTTCCCTGCCCGGCACAGTGCCTGCTGGCGCTTCTGTCGCCCTCGCCGTCCGTCCGGAGCACCTTGTCCTCGGCGCGACAGGCGGCGCGGTAAGCCTCGGCACGGCCAAGGTGAGCGACGTGGTGTTTCAAGGCAGCTTCAAACGCGTGCTGGCTGTCTCCGAGAAAGACCCGGCGCTGCACTTCATCGCCAGGGTTCCCGCAGCAACGGTCGTCCAGCCGGGCGACATCTCTGCGGTTTCGTGCGAGGCTGGCGATGTCATCCTTCTGGCGAGCTGAGCCAATGGGCACGCTTCCGATCATCGACGCACCAAACTGGTATGAAGCCATCCGTATGGGCGATGGCGTGACGCTGATCCACGAGCCGTGGATCAAGCCGTTCTTTCGCTGCAACATCTGGCATGTGCGCGGCCGCGATCGCGATCTTCTGTTCGACACCGGCCTCGGCCATTTCAGCCTGCGGCGCCACGTCCCGCTGGTGACGGAGCGAAAACTCGTTTGCGTGGCCAGCCACACGCATTTCGACCATATCGGCTGCCATCACGAATTTCCGGACCGTTGCGTGCATGCGGCCGAAGCAGAAATCCTCGCCGACCCGCGCAATGAATGGACGGTCGCCGACCGCTACGCGACCGACGCCATGTTCGACGGAATGCCGCAGGGCTGGGATGCCACGCGCTACCTGATCCGGCCGGCGCCGGCCGATCGTCTGCTTGGAGAAGGCGATTTCGTCGATCTCGGCGACCGTGCCTTCGAGGTGATCCACACGCCGGGCCATTCACCCGGCGGCATCGCGCTCTACGAGAGGAAGACCGGCATCCTGCTTTCCGGCGACATCGTCTATGACGGCCCGCTGATCGACGATGTTTATCATTCCGCTGTCGACGACTATGTCGAGACGCTGCTGCGGATGCGCGAGCTCGATGTTGCGGTCGTGCATGGCGGCCACTTCCCGAGCTTCGGCAAGGTGCGCTACCGCCAGCTTATCGACGAGTATCTCGCACAAAAGCGGCAGGCCGGCTGCCATCTGCTGCAGGCGCGCTAAGCACCGCCTCTCGTATCACGGGAAGTGCCTGGCGAATTCACAACGCCCGTTGCGGGCACGGCGTGCCGGCGGCATCGCCGCAGCGTGAAGCCGTTGGTTGGGGTCGCAAACTCGTCTGTTCCGACTGGCGCACCAGTTGGGCAAAGGCAAGCGCGAAACTTCCCAACATCAGGACGATGACAATCAGGCGTGTTACCGGCAATAAATCGGTCCGACTAGCTGGCCCCCACGCCGCCCATCCACTGCCGGCTAACATGGTCGATCCGGCTTTACGAGAGTTTAATTCCCGTCTTAACCATCACATTCGCTTGTCACTCGACACGATGCGCGAGCAGCAGGCCGGCGGCTCCTCCCGGCGCTGTATCAAGCGGCGCCAGATGTCTCGCTTTGCAGATCTGCCAGCCCATGCTAACCCGGCGCTGGCGCGGCCCAAGCAAACCGGTCGCCACCGACCGGTCGCCATCAACACTCGCCATTGGGGAGCCATGAACAAAGCCGCCAGCCGCTTCGCTTTCGTCTCGTCCGATACCGCCGACGCCAAGGCGGCGCTGGAGAGCCTTTCGGCGCGCTATGGCCAGGCACCCATCGAGGATGCAGAGATCGTCGTGGCGCTGGGCGGCGACGGTTTCCTGTTGCAGACCTTGCGCGACACGATGAGCACGGGAAAAAAGGTCTACGGCATGAACCGTGGCACCATCGGCTTCCTGATGAACGAATACCGCGCCAGCGGTTTGACCGGGCGCATCGCCACGGCCGTTGCCGAAACGATCCGTCCGCTGGAGATGCAGGCGGTCACCGCTGAGGGCGAAACGATCTCGGCGTTGGCGATCAACGAGGTTGCGCTATGGCGCCAGTCCTACCAGACGGCCAAGATCCGTATCACCGTGGACGGGCAAGTGCGGCTGGAGGAATTGAACTGCGACGGTGTGATGGTCGCGACGCCGGCCGGCTCGACCGCCTACAACCTTTCCGCGCACGGACCGATCCTGCCGCTCGACGCGCCGCTGCTGGCGCTGACCCCGGTCAGTCCGTTCCGCCCGCGCCCCGGGGGCGGGGGCGGTCTTGCCCCTCCCCACCCCGCCGGTGCCGTGGATCACCTGCCTTTGCAGGTTCGACAGCGAGACGCTGTCGTCGTCGACGATGCCGAGTGTGCCA
>NZ_JBVVQB010000063.1:0-36632 GCF_055811775.1 Mesorhizobium sp. WSM4844
ACGCTTCACCCCAGCCGAATGCGCCAACTACTTCAAGGCAGCTGGATACGACCCAGATTAAACAGGACGCGCTCTAGGTACCGATTCTGGAGGCAATTCAGCTTGAGCAAGAACATTATGGTGTTCTCGGACGGGACCGGCCAGGAGGGTGGTGTTCGAGCAGAACAGCGGATGAGCAATGTTTACAAGCTCTATCGGGCGTGTCGTGTCGGTCCGGAGAGTTCGGTCGCCATCAAGTTTCCTTCTATGACCCAGGACTGGGCACGGAAACGACCGCAACCGCCATGACAGATGTCGTCCGGCGGGTCCAGAAGCTGCTTGCCTCCGTTTCGGGCACCGGTATCGCCGCCAACATTGCGGATTGCTACGAGTTCATCATCAATCACTATCAACCGGGAGATCGCATCTTCCTCTTTGGCTTTAGCAGAGGCGCCTACACCGTCAGAGCGGTTGCCAACCTTCTCATGCTTTGCGGCGTACCGACCCGTGTTGGGGATGCCCCTCTTCCGCGATTTCGAAATTCAACGCGTGATATTGCTGAGGAAGCCGTACGCACCGTGCTCGAGCATGGCGCTGGCCATCCTCGCAAAGATTATGAGGATGAGCGGCTTGAACTTGCGCGCCGATTTCGTGAAAAGTACGGCTCGCACCACGAGACCGGAGAGGTGAACCGTTCTAATGCGGCGCCTTGGCCGGCGGCCTCGAGCCAGCTTCTGTCTCGCGCCTGCATGGCTTCCTGACAGGTCACGATGCGGCGCAGGTTAGGCGGCACGCCGATTTTGGTAACGCTTGCCTGTGAACTGAAAAATTGAAAGTCGGACTTGCGGCACATCGATTACCTTCAAATGAATAAGTTGCTGCCCGGCGAGGTCGTTTCAGCGCATCTCGACTGGTGGGTCGGCAAGACAATAGGGAACGGGAATGATCGCAGGCGTAAAGGGACGGCTTTGGGGCGGAAGCTTCGGGCCTGGAACCGGACCCCAGTTGGGTGCAAGCATCGTGGCCTCCGCCCGGTCAGGCATTCACCGGCTCGGGAAATGCCAATTGATTCTGCTCAACCGGGCATGCCTAAACGGCCACCTGCGTCCCGATCTCGACCACACGTCCGGTCGGGATCTGGAAATACTCGGTCGCATCCGCTGCCGTGCGCGCCAAGCCGATGAACAGCTTGTCCTGCCACACGGGCATGCCGGAATTGGGTGACGCCTTGAGCGAGCGCCGCGACAGGAAGAAAGAGGTCGTCATGACGTCGAACTTCCAGCCCTGCTTGCGGCAGATCGCCAGCGCACGCGGAATGTTGGGCTGTTCCATATAGCCGAAGGTCAGCGTCACCCGCATGAACAGATCGTTGATCGTTTCCATCTTGACCCGCTCGCTGTCGGGCACGACGGGTTGTTGCGCTGTCACCACCGAGAGGATGACGTTCTGTTCGTGCAGCACCTTGTAGTGCTTCAGGCTGTGCATCAACGCGGTCGGCGCGCTGGCGGGATCGCTGGTCAGGAACACGGCCGTACCGGACACCAGCTGCGGTTTCTTCTTCAACAGATTGCCTGCAAGGAAATCGAGCGGAATCTCGTTCCTGCGCGTCTTGTCGAATAGATACCTGGTGCCTCTTATCCAAGTCCACATGGTCATCACGATCACTGCGGCAATGGTAAGCGAGGCCCAGCCGCCTTCGAATACCTTGACAATGTTGGCTGCAAAGAAGCCGGTATCGATGAAGACGAACACCGCCATTAAGGCGATCGCGACGCCGAGCGGCCATTTCCAGATGCGCGTCATGACGACATAAAGCAGTATGTTCGTCACCAGCATGTTGCCGGTCACCGAAATACCGTAAGCCGAGGCCAGTCTGCTGGATTCGCCGAAGCCGACCACCAGCAGCATCACCACCAGCGCCAGCAACAGGTTGACGCGCGGCAGGTAGATTTGGCCCGACTGTTTTTCCGACGTATGCTGGATCACGAAACGCGGCAGCATGTTGAGCTGTACCGCCTGCCTGGTCAGCGAGAAGGCGCCGGAGATCACCGCCTGGCTGGCGATCACCGTCGCCGCCGTCGCCAGCACCACCATCGGGATAAGCGTCCAGCCTTCGTTCATCTCGAAGAAGGGATGACCGACGACACCGCCATGCGCCAGCACGAAGGCGCCCTGCCCGACATAGCTGAGCAACAGGCAAGGAAACACTACCGCCAGCCAGGCAAGCACGATCGGCTTGCGCCCGAAATGGCCGAGGTCGGCATAGAGCGCCTCGGCGCCGGTGACGGCGAGAAAAACCGCACCAACCGTGACGAAGGCGACTTCGGGCGAGTTGATCAGGAATGACACGATATAATGCGGGCTGATTGCCAGCAGGATTTCCGGGTCGTCCATGATGTGGTTGAGGCCGGAAAGGCCGATGGCCAGGAACCACAGCGCGGTAACGGGCCCGAACACCAATCCTACGCCGCCGGTGCCAAACCGCTGTACCGCAAACACGATCGCCAGGATGGCCAGTGTCAGCGGCACCACATAGGGCTGGAATGTCGGCGTGACGACATTCATACCTTCGACCGCCGACAGTACCGAGATTGCCGGCGTAATGACTGCGTCGCCGAAAAAAAGCGCCGCGCCGACGATGCCGATGCCGAGGATCACCGCAGAGTGGGTCGGGAAACTGTTGCGCGCCAGCGCCATAAGCGACAGCACTCCGCCCTCGCCTCGATTGTCGGCGCGGAGCACGAACATGATGTATTTGATCGTCACGGTGATCGTCAGCGACCAGATGATCAGCGAGAGTACGCCGAGGATGTCGCCACGGTTGGCGACGTTGCCACCGGCTGATGCATGCAACGCCTCGCGAAATGCATAGATCGGGCTGGTGCCGATATCGCCGTAAACGACACCGAGTGCGCCCAGCATCAGCACCTTGGTGCTGTGCTGCTCGACCTCAGAATGGCTCGATTGTTCGACAGGTGCTGCCTCGTTACCAGCATTGGTAAGGGCCATGGACGACACTCCGATAAGCGCGCGGTGCTCTACGCTTGCTGCACTGCAATATCAAGTGCCGTTACGTAATGTCTGCCGGCATCGCCTGTCGTTGCTCGCCTTGGCAGACTCGCCAGCCCCGAAGCCCTACCGACGAGCAATAGCGCACCGGCAGAACCCTCAAGCGCCCAGATCAATGAATGGTTCTCGACCACAGTGCCCCCCGCGATGCGACCGATGGCGACCAGGGTGTCGGGGCGCACAAGGATGGCGGTTTCCTGAGAGATGATGGGGGAGAACAAGTCCGCGCTTGGGAGGGCCACAAACGCCCGCTCAGCGGCTGCCTCGTCCTCCGCAACGCTGAGGAAGGCCCGATCGCCTATGAATGGCAACTGCAAGCTCTCCTACCGAACAATCAGTTCGGCACGCCCGCTTCGGAATTCGTGCTTGGCAAGGAACGACACGATTCCCGCGGCAATCTTTTTGCCGCCCTGTTCCGAAGGCTCGATGGCGTTGACAAAGTCGGCGTCCTCGCCGCAGACAATGCGAAGGTCGATCAGCGGAACGCCGCGCACGGCGGCTGCTCGTGCGCCGACCTGCCTAAGGGTTTTCCCTTTCTTCGCGAGAACTTTGGCTTTCTTCTTCTCATCCATGTCGACGACCTTGATCCGTATGGCTGCAGACCCAGTAAACGGCTGCAATGATGGCGGCAGCCCGGCACATGCCGTTGCTGAAGACACGTCTTGATCATTGCTCGGGAACAGCGCACGTTTGCGGGTGATCTCGCGCAGCCTCGGCAATCTCCGGGGATGTATTTTGTCGCAGTGCAACTTCGGTCCGCATTGGCGCGCGCCTCGAACACTTTTTGCGAGCAGACCTGCTTGGCTAATTCGATCGGTAGATAAACTCGCAAGGGGCACCTCAGCCTCAGCGATTCCCAGCTCGGCTGCAATCTGCTTTTTTCACTTCTTGCCTGCCGAGCGAAACCTCGACGCCCACATCTCGTCTATGTGTAGTTGTTGGTGACGCGCCTTGCCCGGAAGCCCTTGCCCGAAGGTCTGCGCGGCTGGCAACAGCAACACCACCGTGGCAAGCCGCGCAATTTGATAGGGGAATGTATTCATGGCCGGCCTCCTGCAGGTGCCTATGACAACAATGGCAAAGTCATTGTGGCGTTCCAGGAATGGAAAACCAGGCGCAGCCTCTCGGCCATGCGTCGCTGACAAGGCTACAGTTTCCATACGGGGAACTGGATGCTGCTCGATCTCTACGGCACGTTGCCCGCCGCTTCCGGTCGCCGGACCTCTTTTCGACAGATCGGGAATTAGCTGGAAGACTCACGGATTCGATTTCATCCCGCAAGGCTGCGGAAATACGGCATTCGGCATCGCTATCCTGGAGAAGCTTTGACCGTGGTGCTGATGAAGGAGGCGCTACGGCTGCTGTCCCGCCACATGTCCTATGAGGTGCTTGAACAGGATCTGCAGCTGGACCTGTGGCGAATAAGCCAAAAAAACGCCTTTGCTCTTACTCACGTCCGGACGACAGCGGGCGCCTCCACTTGGGCTGGCGGGCCACATAGGTAGCCAGAGACCTGGTATCCGGGAGTAAAAACTGATGATCAAAGAAAAGGTACGGGAAGCGATCATCGCAGAGCTCCAGCGTTGATCCGAATCCGACCGGTCAAAGCTCCGAATCTGCGACTGCGCAGACAAGTTCGCAGTGGATGGTGATGAACCTGGAGCTTCTGGCACGTAGTTGTGGAAATGGAGCAACGCCAGCGGCACCATCTGGGCCGTCGACGAGGTATCTTGGTCCGGCTTTGCCGCACTCCATGCGCGCGCCGCAAGCACATCTGGGCGCAGCGCAGCGTCAGCGGCGGGTGGTCATTAGGCAGAGATTTGCGAGGCCGTCCGGATTTGTGTTCACGAACTGAATCGACACACCCGCGGTCGCGGCGATGCCGTGGGCCGAACGGTTCTCCACTTCATGCCGTGGTACAGAAGCTTTTTGCACAGGAGTTCAATGGCCACGATATGCCCGGCGCTATGGCCCTACCTTGCCTTTTCGCATCTCCTGCGCGACTAGTCCGCCGGCAGCCAAACCTAGAGCGAGCGCTACATACGCAGCTGCGATGGAGCGCTTAGAAAGCACTGTCTCCCAGCCCGGGGTCAGCCGCTTCGGCACAACGAGATAGTCCACAGCCGCAGCGATCGCGGCTACCGCGGAGGCATCGCGCAGCATCAGTAGCGGCGACCGCGGAGGATTTCTGGCGAGCCAAGCCTCGAAAGGAGCGGCCCAGAATATGGCCGAAGCATGATGGGTGCCGAAGCCGACCGCAGTGTGCGCGAGGTCGGCCTTCCTAACCGCACCAGCCTTGTCGCCGTGGAGCCAGTGGCTGGTGGCGTTGGTCGGCTGCAGCGCCGACTTTCCTTCGGCTTTGGCCAGAAGGGCGAGGAACGCCGCCGTCACAACACTTGCGACCGTGCCGGTCACGCCTGTCGAAAGTCCAGTCTTCAGCAAGCCGTTCACCTTAACCTCCGTAACTCTCCCTCTTTTTTAACCGCCGAACCGAAGCTCAGTTCCCGACACCTCCATTAACGGCAAGGAGCTGTATCCCGACTGAAGTGTCAATCCGCCGACGGCGCGTTCTTTTCGCGTCTGTCAGGTGATTGCGACCGCCCGGGTATACGGTGGTAGAAATCATTTTCTGCGCCGCCGCCCCGGAAGAGGTTTCATTTAAATTCCGCCAAGTTTTACACTGCCATCGCACATTCATCGATGGACTGCGGCAGTTGCGGCCTTGCTGCGGGTGTTTTCGCCTCTTGCGGCTTCACCGTTTGCGGCGCCTGGAAAGCCGGCGGTGATTTAGGCGAACCTGCCGCCCCGCAGGCTCCAGAGCAGCAAGGGCCATTGATCGCCCGATATCGGCCAGCGGCGATGACGCGTCGGCTATGGCGAGCGGCAATGTCAATGCGCCCCGCGTCCAAGCCACCTGTGCCGCAAGAATCCCCTGCGCAAGGGCCGAAACTTTTTCGCTCACCGCCTTGACGGTTTCCGGCCGACCTGAAACCAGCGAACTGGTTGCCTCGGCAGCCAGGATCGGCAACCGCAACCCCACAACCCAGGGCGCGAGCATCAGGTTCTGGGCAAGAGCAATCTCAGCGCGGACGCGCCTTCCTCGGTGACTGGCCAACACTCGTTACTCCTTCTGTTTGGATTTTGCGGGTCCAGATAGGGGGCCGGCAATGACCACCAACAACATGCGCCTGTTCAGGGTTCCATAGCCCCAGTCCTTCCGTCTCGGCCCGTTCTCGTCAACGAGCTTGTCCATGCCGCCGATTAACCGCAGTCGAAAGCAGATGGTCGTCCCCGCTCGTCTCAAGGTAGCCGAACTTGGCACAAATGCTGACCCGTTAGGTTCGCTTGTATGCCGCGCTCGCCGAGAAAGGCCGGCGGCTGATCTCTGAACGGACCAAGCCTCGCCTCTCGCAAGGACACTTTCGGCCGATCACCCCGCCTACAATCCCTCCGGCCCGGCATCGGAATCGTCGATTCCTTTCCCGGTGGAGCCGCGCAGGTAATATTCGGCCTCCATGTATTCCAGATTGAGCGGCACACCGGAAAATGTGTTCGTCTTTAATGTCGTCCTGCGCATAGGCGCGGGAAGCCGGGAAAAGCCAATCTCTCAGCACGGGGACCAGTGCTGCGCGATCCGAACGTGTTCGAGAGACATCTACAGCATCCGCGCCGGGGGTAACTCGCCTGACGCCGCCAGCGGCGAAATGGCGGCGCGCCTCAGCGCGCGCGACCGCGGAGTGTCCGAAAATTGTAGCATATTTCGGACTCATACCTTGCCTTTTGTCCGAAACTTGTCGCATATTTCGGACATGCCCATTGTTGAGCCCGATACCGACCTTCGCTCGCGTCTGCTTGCCCGCATTGAGTCCAAACCCGATGAGGTCTGGACCCCCGGCGACTTCGCCGATCTCGGCGCGCGCGCCGCCGTGGACAAGACCCTGCAGCGCCTGGCAGCCGCCGGGGAGCTGCGCCGGATCGACCGAGGCCTCTATGACCGGCCGCGCACGAACAACCTGACTGGCCGCGCCACCGTGCCGGACTATCGCGCTGTGATCCGCGCCGTCACGCGCCGCGATCGGGCGCGCGCCGTCATCGATGGTATGACGGCCGCCAACGACCTCGGCCTGACAACCGCCGTCCCCGCCCGAATAGAAGTGCTGGTCGATGCGCGGTTGAAGCCAATCAAGCTCGGCACCCAGGAAATCCACTTCAAATACGCTGCCCCTAGCCGCCTCTATTGGGCGGATCGGCCGGGGATGCGGGTCGTCCAGGCCTTGCATTGGATGCAGGACATGCTGACCCAGAAGGGCGAACGGAAGCGTATCCAGGCGACGTTGCGCCGCCTGTTTGCCGACCCCAGGTACGGCGAGGCCATTCGCGAGGATCTGCGCGCCGGTCTCTCCGCCGTGCCGATCTGGATGCAGGAGTTCCTCCGCGAAATCCTGAGGGCGGACCCGCACGAGGCGAAGCCATGAGTACCGATGCTTACCGCCAGATCATCGCGGCATCCCCACGTGACCGGCTCGACCTGTTCCTCACCACGGCCAATCGAGTCGGAGCTCCGGTGGGCAATGTCGAAAAGGATTTCTGGGTCTGCTGGACTCTCAATTCGCTCTACCACGGACGGCCTGCGGGGAGCCACGGCTGCTGTTCAAGGGCGGGACGTCGCTGTCAAAAGGCTATGGCCTCATCCAGCGTTTTTCCGAGGACATCGACGTTACCGTGTTCCGCGACGATCTCGACGAGGCTGCCTCGGTCGAAGAGCTTGAGGGACTGTCGAACAGGAAGCGTCGCGCCAAGCTCGACGCCATCCGGGATGCCTGCCGTGCGTATATCACAGGGCCGCTGCGAGACTTCCTCACCGCTCAACTTGCCGACATTACGAACGGCGCCGGACGGGTCGAGCTCGACGAAGCCGATGCCGATGGTCAGACCCTGCTGCTCTGGTATCCCGAGGTCGAGCCGCGTGATGGCGCCTATGTGCGACCGGCCATACGCCTCGAGTCCGGGGCGAAATCGGCACTCGATCCCAATCGCGCCATCACGATCACGCCCTATGTCGCGGGGGAAGCGGCAGGCATAGATCTCACCGTCGCCAACGTGACCACGATCGAGGCAACCCGCACATTTTGGGACAAGGTGGTGATCGCCCATGGATTGCGCCGCTGGTACGAGCGGCGCGGCGAACTGCGGCAGGAAGGCCAGCGGGTGTCTCGGCACTATTACGACCTGCACTGTCTTCTCGGATCCGAGACCGGAAAGGCCGCGCTCGGCGATCTCGATCTTGGCGCCGATTGTGTGCGGCACGCACGAATGTTTTTCGACCGTCCCGACTATGACCTCGCCTCAGCAGTCCCGGGCAGCTTCGCAATCGCGCCCGCTCCAAGATGGTGGACGCGCTCACGCGCGACTATGCCAATACGGCGGCCATGATCTTCGGCACTCCGCCGAGTTTCGATGACATTCTGGAATCAGCGCGGCAGATTGAGCAGGACATCAACACCCATTCCTAGTCGCCTGGCCACGTCGCCGGGGCATCATCAAGGCGTCGTCGAGCAAATGGTCTGCTACTTCAAACCCGAGGACATCGAAAAAACTTCACGCTGGCCGAGAGGACATGCATCGGCAGTTCGCTGAACTGCGGGTTCGCTTTCTTGGTCGCAAGTATCAAACCGGGCGTGGCCACGATTTCGCATATCATGGGTTCTCGCGGCGCCTCGGTACCATGGTCAGGGCTGTTGACATCGTGTTCGAGAAGCTCCCCCCAGAGCTGGACGAAATCCCCGAGAGGGACACGGTCGTCGACGCGACGCTGACTATCCAGGCATGCGTAATGAACGCGTTCGGGTGTCTCGATAATTTGGCCTGGGCATGCTGATTTTCTCGCCTCCGTTCTGGTCATGTATTTTCAGTCGCCATTCGCGTCCCGCGAACGCTGCCATCACCGTCGGATCAAGCCGCTAACTTCCCATGCGCATGAGTTCGGTCGGCGAGCGTTTCGATCACGCGACATTCGCCGACCCGCCCACAGGCGCATTCCTCGACCATCTTCCGCAATTCCTTGCGCAGTGCCTTGAGGCTGGAGATGCGCTTCTCCACCTCGACCAGCCGCGCCTTCGCGATCTCGTCGGCTCGGGCGCATGATTGATCCGGATTGTCCTGCAACGAAAGTAGCGTGCGGATCGCATCAACCTCGAACCCGAGTTCTCGCGCGTGCCGGATGAAGGCAAGCCGCGTCACGGCCATCCTTCCATAGCGTCGCTGCTTACCTTCGGTTCGACCCGTTTCGGGCATCAAGCCAATTTGCTCGTAGTAGCGGATCGTCGGTACCTTCACCGCCGCGCGACGAGACAATTCACCAATCGACAGATCCATAAAAAAAACCTCTTGAACCTATAGCTACTAGACAGATTACAGTGTCTTCATCAAGGAGTCACCGATGTCTGAAACTTGCTGCGATCACGAAACCATAAGCTGCGCGGGACCGCCGCAGCTGGTTCTGCCGGCGAACCTGCGCGATCAAGATCATGCAGCGGAAGCCTCATGCTGTTCGGGTGGCGTGGCGGTCTTCGACGGCATCAACCCGCGCTACAAGCGTGTGCTCTGGACGGTCATCGCCATTAACGGCGCCATGTTCCTGACCGAAATGACTGCCGGCTCACTTGCCGGTTCTCAGGCTCTCAAGGCCGACGCACTGGATTTCCTTGCTGACACCGTCACCTATGGGCTGAGCCTCGCGGTCATCGGTGCGAGCCTGAGGACACGCGCAACGGCTGCGCTGTTCAAGGGTCTGTCGCTCAGCCTGACGGCGCTCTGGGTTTTCGGCTCGACCGTCTATCACACGCTGATCCTCGGCGTACCCAGCGCGGAAGTCATGGGCATCATCGGCTTTCTGGCCCTTGCCGCCAATCTCGCTTCCGTTGGTTTTCTGATGCCCTACAAGGATGGTGATGCGAATGTCCGCTCGGTTTGGCTGTGCTCGCGCAACGACGCGATCGGCAACATGGTGGTGATGGCCGCAGCCCTCGGCGTTTGGAGTACGTCGAGCGCATGGCCGGATCTGGCCGTCGCCGGACTTATGGCTGGAATCTTTCTAAGCTCATCGGTGCAAATCCTGCGGCAGGCCTGGAGCGAATACAGCGAAGGCGCACACGGCCGAACGGCTGTGCCTGCCGAATAATCTGTCAGTTATATGAGCAAGAGCGGATGTCAAAGATACCCGTCTCGCTGTCAGCATCGGGTCGAAGCTGCTGTAGGTCGCCGCGAATGACAGAGTAGCGAAGGATCTCTGTTGGGCCTAATCGTGATGGATACGAACCCGGCACAGCTCCGCTGTTCGGTTCCGCACTGCATATTTATACTTTCACCCTAGGTGATTGCGATCCTGCCCAAGGTCCACCCGGTTCCGAAACGGCACAATGCGCTATGAGCCGACATTGCCATAGGGATCAGAAATCGGGCATTCCGCTTCGTGCCCATGTGCGCCGTTCGGGCTGGCCTAGGAAATTCCGCCAGAACTGATCGCCGGTGATGACCATGACAATATGATCATGATTGAGCTTCTGCGACGCCCGAGTGCGTAGCGATTCGCCGACGAACTAACCCAAAGCATGTAGCAGGGGAAGTTCGTTCCCAGACGGCGCTTAACCATTCGGTGTCTTTAGCCGGCCGGCGTCACAGCAGCTTGTTGTAGGCGTCCAAGATTGTTTGGGCGCGATCGAGGGTTTTTGGAACGACGCCCGTTTTCGCATCCAGCGCTTTCGGGTTGCGGATCAACCAGGCCGCAGGCGTGAAGTGGTCGAGTTCGGGGACGTCGGCCGGCATGACAGCGAATGCCGCCTCGGCCTGCTTCATCAATCGCTCCGTACCGGACGCTGCGTTCTTCAGCTTGTCGGCCGTCAACCCATTGCCGCCGTTGAGCCCATATGTGGCGTTGAGTATCGTGGCGAAGAGCTCCGGCTCGAAAATATCCTCGATGTCCGCCTCGGCTCGCCCGAGGAAGTCCGCCAAGGTGTAGAAGTGCCCGGCCTGCAACACCTGTGACCGCTTCATCTCCTCCACCTTACGCTTATCGCCATGCGCTTGGTCCGATAGCACGGCGACATGGAGGGCGTTGCCCGCGAACATTGCGACGAACGGCCGGATTTTGTCGATCCCGCCGGCTGGGCACATGGTCCAGCGCTGATCGAGACCAGGCCTGCCACGCCTCTTCAGAGCGTCCGACAGGGCCTGGATGTAGAGGATGTCGCCCGGACCTTCAACGAGCAGCGTATGCTTGCCCACGAACAGCGACTGGGTGATCTCGTACCCGAGCGCGCCCTGAAGCGGGAATAGGGTGTCGGGATCGCGGGTCAGCACGTCGCTACGCACCTTGGTACCGATCGGCACACGGCGAGCGCCCTTCATCTCGACCTGGTCCTGGACGATGCGGACCGACGCCAACTCGTCGGCGGGCACCATGAAAGGTGAGTGGGTCGAATATATGATCTGATGGTAGGGCGCGAGCTTCTCCTTGAAGAAGCGTAGCAAGTCCGCTTGCGCCTTGCCGTGGAGCGTCAGACCGGGCTCATCGAGCAGCAGCACGACTGGCTTCTCCTCATCCTTCACCTGGGCGAACTTGACGAGAAACGAGAAGAACCAGACGAAGCCGGCGCTGCGCTCGGAAAAGGGTGTGTCGACGCGGTGGAGCTGATTGTTAATGCGTGCCCACGCGATCGTGCCGGTGTTGAGTGGCACCAGGTCGCCTGATCGAGCCTGCTCCACGCGCACCGCAACGCTGAGGTCGGGGTTCTGGGTCCAATACTCGAGCACCTGATCGGTGATGTTATTGGAGGCAGCCTGAAGACGCGCGTTGAAGGTTTCGTAGGTGGTTACCTGGGTGATCTCATCGATCGACACGCCGGCATAGTCGAGGAACTCGGCGAACAACCGCACGCCGCGATGAGTGTCGCTATTGATCTGACCGCTGGCGATGAGCTGGCGAGTCTGCTCGAGTTGGATTGCGCCATCCATGCGGTCGTAGGACGCAAAGTACATGAACTTCGGCAGCATAGCGCGGACGAGATTGCCAACCTGTGCGGTCGCCGACCCATGCTTCGCCATGTGAGTCTTGAGTTGCTCATGGCGCTCGGTCGGAGAGGAGAGCTTGCCAAGGGCCTCGATGAGGGTCGTCGTGGTCGTCACGCTTGAAAGGACAGAGCGCTCGGACTCGTCTAGGGCGAAGCGCTCGTACACGTTTTTTAGTGCCGTATTGAAATCGATGTCGGCATCGACCGCTATGTCCTTGCCGTAACTCCGCTCGACCTTGACGACGTCGCTCGTGACTACACCAGGACCCAGCGCGGAGCTGATCTGTGTTAGTTCGGCCGCGGACAATTTCCACCTAGTCGAGATGGCCACCGCCTCTTTGTCCTTGTGGCGTTCCTCGTATTGGGTGAGCAGGCGACGCGGATAGTCGCGTTCCTTGTCGAACACTGCGGGTGTGGCCGGATGCGGGTTTAACGCCGCGAGTGCGAGAAGGATGGCACTCTTGCCCTGCCTCGTTCTTGCCGACGAGACAGGTTACGGGATCAATTGAGAACTCCTCCCTGTCGTCGACTGAACGAAAGTTAGTGACGTGGACCTTCACAAGCTACATCGGCTGCCCCCCTGATCTTCGGCATTTTTGTGAAGAACTTAAGCGGATAAGATGCTTTTGCAACGTGCAATATTTGCCGATCAACCTGCCGGCGAACCGGCTTTCCCGCGCCGTTCCTTGTCGACGTGTGCTCGACCGCCCCTCGAAGAACCTCTACGAACGAATGCTTAGAACCTATCGGATCTGCAATTGGTCGGCGAACAGCCAATTGAGTGATGGAGCGCAATTGATCATCTTGATTGAGGACGTCGGCGAGTTCCGCTTTGGGTCAAAGGCGTGAATTTGACGACATAACGGTTTCAATCAGCGCGGAAAGTTTCGAACAGAAACGGGAAGCTGAAATGGCTGGCAGAACTGCCGCTGCATGAAAGACTCAGTCCCGCGAGTTTTCAGCTACGTCCAGGCGAAAAAGACGGAATTCGGCATTGCTCGCGTTCTCGACGTTTCGGACATTCACGTAGATAGTCGACCTGCTTGGCAATCGAGTCGAGGCTGATGTTGCCGCCGCTCGCGTAGGCGACCAATCACAAAACAATTGTAAGAAGCGCCTCCCCTAGCTTTGCGGCAGGGGATAACTCATTCGTTCACTCTTTGTTCTTTCCAGAAAACGCCTGGCGAGATATAGTCTGGCGAGTCCTTCGGAGCCATCCTGCAGGTCATCGTTGAGGTCACTGCGTACCTGATGAGGTCGGACGGGAGGGGCCCGGCGGCGCTAACAGCGCCAGCCACCATGGCGGGGTTGGCGGCCGGCGTTTCCTTCATGTATGTGACAGCCATGCTCGTCAAAGTCTGACCGACCGCATTCGGGATCAAGTCTCGGTCCCAAGGTCCTCGAAGCGGCAGTAGTAGGTGATCCGGTCCGTGGTGCCGCCGTTCAGCGGTATCCCGCGAAGGGTGACGGTGACGATTTCGCTGCGCGGTTTCGCGACGATCGTGCCGTTGACGGTCACGTCGGGGTAGTCGTCAGGAACCAGCGTGAACGGCGTCTCGCCATTCCTCGTCTCTCCGAGCCGGACGTTTCCGAAGTCGTAGTCGCCCACGGCGGCAAAGGTCGGCTCCATCCTGTCATCCGACAGGAGCAGGTAGAACGAGCCGGCGGCGGGATCGCTCTCTGGGATTGTGCCCCAAAGCGACATCTCGGCCTTCCCCTTGGTGGGCTGGATTTGCGCAACCAGGTTGCGGCATGTGACTCGGCGCCGAACCATGACCCCACGCAATTCGCCCCTATACTATTGGTATCGCGATCATACCAGCGCTGAAAGAGGGGCAAACATCGGCGCCGGTCGTGACCCCTCAGCTGGTCAGGAAAAGCGGAATAAATCAAACGGTTCACACACATTGGGGTAGAGGTAATGGTTTGGCGCCGGTTCACACGCCATCGCGTGAAGAAGGCCAGGACCCTATTTTTCGCAAAGCCTCCGTGGCCCGCGATAGGGCTGGAAAGTACAATCCTCGGCCCTGAACGAGCGGTAGGACCGGGAACAAGCGCGCACATTGCATGCAACCGGCGCATCCGCATCCGCCGATGCTGTCACGGCCTCGCCTTGGGGCTCGCCGGCCGCATCGGCAAGTGCCGCCGACATGAAGTTTCGCCAGATCGCCGCCGGCAGTTTTCCGCCGGTCATCTTGTTCATCGGCGAATCGTCGTCGTTGCCGATCCACACGCCGGCAACCAGTGGCTCGCTGAAGCCGATGAACCAGGCGTCACGGTGGTTCTGGCTGGTGCCGGTCTTGCCCGCGGCAAAACCGTCGATCGCCGCTTCCTTGCCCGTGCCGCGCGCCACGACCAGCTGCAGCAACCCGACGAGGTCGCGTTGAACGGCGCTCAGATCCACGTCCGGCTGTTTTGACGGGCCGACGCGAAAAGCCTGCGGCTGGCCCTCGCTTTGAAACGAGATAATGCCCCATGGCTCGATCGGCGCGACGCCCGCCCGCACCGAAGCAAAGGTGCCGGTAATGTCGAGCAGGTTCACCTCGGATGCGCCCAGCGCCAGCGCCGGCGTCTCGGCCAGCTTGGCGTCGATGCCGAGTTCGCGCGCCGCCGCCGCGACATTCTTGATGCCGACCTCCTGCGCGAGATTGACCATCGCCGCGTTCAGCGACCGCACGAACGCTTCGGCGATCGAGACGCGGCCATTATATTCGCCGCCAAAATTTTCCGGCGCCCAGCCGGCGATCTCGATCGGCCGGTCCTCGACGCGGTCGCGCGGCGACAGACCGGACTTGAGCGCTGCGTAAAGCACGAATAGCTTGAAGGTCGAGCCCGGCTGCCGCATCGCGGTGACCGCCCGGTTGAACTCGCTCTTGCCGTAGTCGCGGCCGCCGACCATCGCCACCACCGCGCCGTCCGGCGTCATCGCGACCAGCGCCGCCTGCGATGCGTTGGCCTGCTGTCCCTCGGCGTCTAGCGCGTCCTTGACCGCCTTTTCCGCCAGCGCCTGAAGCCTTGGAATGATCGTCGTGCGCACCTTGATCGTGCCGCGATACGGCCCGGCGATCTCGCGCGCGTCCTGGATCACCCAGTCGGAAAACCAGCTGCCGGCGCGCTCGGCGGGCCGCGTCGGATGCAGCGTGGCGAATTCCGCCTTGGCCGCCGCCGCGCCCGCCGCCTCGAGCTTGCCGTTCTCCACCAGCACGTCGAGCACGACCGAGGTGCGCTCGGCGGCACCCTGCGGATTGGTCAGCGGGTTGAGCTGCGACGGTGCCCGGATGATGCCGGCCAGCAGCGCTGATTCTCGCAGATCGAGCTCGTTGACCGCCTTGTCGAAATAGACCCGCGCCGCCGCCGGCACGCCGGTCGCGCCGGCGCCGAGATAGATGTTGTTGAGATAGCGCGTAAGGATCTCGTCCTTGCCGAACTTGCCCTCCAGCCAGAAGGCGATGACCAGTTCCTGGAACTTGCGTTTGAACGTCCGGTCGCTCTCCAGATAGAGGATTTTTATCAATTGCTGCGTGATGGTGCTGCCGCCCTCGACGACCTCGCCGGCGCGCAGATTGCGCCAGATCGCCCGCCCGACGCCGCGAAAATCAATGCCGTAATGCTCATAGAACCGCCGGTCCTCGATCGCCAGCACGGCGTCGATGAGATGCGGCGGAAATTCCTCGCGCTTGGCGTAGCCGCCCTGAAACGGCCCCTGCTGCACGATCGGCGTGCCGTCGGCGCTTTCCAGCACCACCACCGGCTTCAGCGATCCTTCGGCGATCTCCTGCCACGGAACGTCGCGCAGCGCCCAGTAGAAAAGCCCGACGGCCAGCGCCAGCCCGGCGATCGAGGCGAGCGCCAGCGCCCTGAACCACGTCAACCGCCGTCTGCCCGCGCCCGCCGGCCGGCCGCTTTCGCTTGCCGCCCGAAAGCCGCGCCACCGCTCCGCGAGCGGCGTCATCGTCCCCGGCAGCCCCCTGATCGAACCCGCAATGGATCCGAGCCGGGCTTCCAGCCGCGAAATGTCGGTTTCCCCCACCCTCGCCCGTAGCCGTGCTGCCGCCGCCGACAGTTTCCGCGCTGCATTATGTGCCGCCGCGGAAAAATCCTGGCGCAGCGCGACGGCGAGTTCACCTGCCGCCCTGCCGCTGCGGCCAAATGACGGCCGCGATTGGTCATCCCGATCGCTCTCGCTCTCTGGAGCTTTCTTCTTGCCCGCCATCAAGTTTTCATTCCGCGCGTCCCTGCCGTTTTTTAGGCTCCGTGCAAATTTTTCACCTAGTCAGGGAAGTTCGCGGAATTCGAACTGCTCAGCAAGAGAAAGGTTCGGATTGGCGTACCTCGCCTGTCGTTTGCACATCATGTGGACCATTTCGATGCCAGATAGGATAATGGCAGCGGTGATTTTCAAATAGGTGGTGCGCTCGGCAGGGCTTGAACCTGCAACCGCCAGATTCGAAATCTGGAACTCTATCCAACTGAGCTACGAGCACGTCACCGACCCCTTTGGGCCGGCTATCGAAGCAAGGCGCCTTCCGGCAATCTCAGGGCGGCGGCAATGCGACGGAGCTTGATCGGGTCGGCGTCGATGCCGCTTTCGAGGTCGGCGATCTCCTTGACCGCCAGTCCGCATGTCAGCGCCAGTTCCTCAATGCTGTAGCCTATGGAGTCCCGGATCGCGCTGACGACGTTGGCGACGGCGTCGACCGCGGCCGCTGCGGTTTCGGGCACAGCGTAATCTTTGCCGGAATAGGACATGGGCAACTCCATTGATCGAAATCGGGCCGCGACCTGTTGAATTCTCCGGTGTGGGGCGGAAGGGGGCAGACAATGCCCTCCCGTCAATGATTTGCAAGCCGGGAAAGCACGGTCGCGATTAGGGCCGTCAGGAGCGGTGACGCCACGACGTCACTCGCGGGACAACGGCTACACTCTGACCGGTGCGGGACGAGACTCACCGCCGCCCTGGCCGCAACACTGCCAAGACCAAACGACCCGGCAACAGCACGGTCATGCCGGTCGCACCGCCGGCGTGGCAGACGATCTTTCCGCACGCATGGGAGCTATTGGAAGATCCCCCCATGCCCGGTAGCGTCCCCTGCCGGTGATTTCGCGCAGGCCGAGTTCGGCGACGAGATTAGCCGCCCGCGTCGTCACCGACTTCAAAAAGGACATCGAGTTGATCATCGCCACGACCCAGCGAATCTAACGCCCTATGAACAGTGCGCATACCAGACGGCCGGCGTGTGCTTCCCGACCGTGTGCCGGTCGCTCACCTCAGCGAGCGGGCCCCCAAACTGATCTTCGGGGAAGGCAAGCGCGACCGGCGCCTCTATGAAATTGCGACGCTGGCGGCTTTCCGTGACCGCTTGCGTTCCGGCGACATCTCGGTCGAGGGTAGCCGCGCATTCTTAGGGGCTTTCCCTGTTTGGCCCGATCAATCGCCGCAAGTAATGACTGTAAGGTTGGCGGTAGTTCTGGTTGGACTGTCAGCTTTAAGAGCCTGTGTATGTGACGACGATTGTCGTCGGAACGGATCAATTTCCGAACTGCTTTGGAGACAGACCGATGGCCTTCTTTGTTTCTCTTTGCCATGTTCGGGACGTCCCTTCCCAGGCAGTCGCAACTCTCCCGAAACGAAATGGTTCCAACCACGAGGCCGGGAATTTGGTAAAACTTTCTGAGCGGGGGATCGGATAACTGGCTCGCGCGAGGACCTCCGGTGCCCTTCGTTCCACCACAGGGAGGCGAGGGAGCAGGTCCGCCCGCCGCTACAATGTCAGCAACAGCACGATCTCGCGGCTGCATCCATGGCGTTCACGAATACAGAATCGGCCAATCAGCAAAACTTGAGTTGCTCTTCCGTCACAAAGGGCGCGTAGGTTGCCGCCATTGAGGATATTGGTCATGGCGTTACGCATCAGGCTGCCTGGGGGCACGCTGAAGGTGAAGACCTATCGCGAGCTGCGCGCCCGCGAACGGGAGCGTCGCGTGCCGGTGATCAAGATCGGATCAATGTACGTCATTTGGTGGGAAGATCACCGAGGTCCCTCAAAAAGGGCGGATGGGTGAGCCGCGTCGTTGATAATCGACAAAGGCGGTCAGCGCACGTGGGCGACCGACTTCTCCATCGGCGGTGGTAGACTACACTCTGTTGGCTTGCTAATGATCTGTCGTCTGCTCGCACCAGGCGTACCCCAAGCCCCCCGCCCAGCTTGGTGCGACGCGTGACCGCCCGCCGCGCCTCGCGCTCGGCGGGCTTGTCATTTTCGTCGCGGTGCCCTTTTTCACCCGGTAACACGGTTTCTACCGCATCTGCGCAGACCACGACGAAGGTCTCGATCCCCCCAAGCGGCCATTCTTGAGACCGTTTGGCGCGCCCCGAAAGCGACGATCAGCGGAGCCGAAATTTCTTATCAATTTCCCCTAGGGCAACAGCATATGCTCTTCGACACCCTTGCAGGAACGTGCCCCGCTGGAAGCCGCCAGGAGGTTCCCTCGCGATCCTATTCAGGGCGTCGCGAGGCCGGTCCCGCGACGGGCCGCATCGACGCTCCACGCGCCGCCTCCCGCGAAAAAGAAGTACAGGAAAATGAAGCAGTAGAGGATCGACGAGTCGCCCTCGTTGACAACCGGAAAGAAGTTTTGCGGCGCATGCGCCATGAAATAGGCGACCGCCATGTTGCCGGACAGAATGAACGCGACGGGCCGGGTGAAGAGTCCGAGGGCAAGCAGCGCGCCTCCGATCAGCTCGATCAATGCCTGGATCACAATAAGCCCCGACAGTTGCATCGGCTCGGGAGCGGGCGGAAAATTGAAGAGCTTTTGAGTTCCGTGCTCCAGAAACAGCAGCGCCGACATGATCCTCACGACGCTCAACCACTCCGGAGCCCAGGCCGAAATTTTGTCGAAATTCATCAGTTGGCCTCCATCATGACCCGGTGATTCCGGCCAGCAGGCTGAATTATCAGCGGGTTTGCTCTTCGCACCGATTTCGCGAAGAGGGTATGATGCACAGCGCGAGGCGTAAACCAATACTCCCAGCTCACAGTCGCGTGACATCCGGTCGTACTATTGACGGAGTGCCGAGCCGCGGGAGCGTAGACCTTGCCGATTGCGCTCGCTCCGCAAGTGACTAGCGCCGACGAGGCGCGTGGGACTAGCAGGTCGCGCCACCCCACGAGCAAAGCCGCCAAAGCGAATGCCCTTCGCCAGGACCGCGTTCGAGCAGTCCTGGATCTTTCCTTAATGCACTGTTATGCAACTTTTGGCGAACAAACCTCGAACAGCGCCATCGCGGCTTCGCGTAAATGCTGCGCATTCGCCGTTCGTGATGGGCTCAGTGCGCAACGAGCGACCTTTCCGAGCCGGGGACAAATATATCGCATTAGGGCACGGAAGTGGCTGGGCAGCTTTACAGAGTTCGAACGGCGATAGCGGACGCAGCGGCCCAAGGCTGTCATAGGACAGTGCGATAGGCTTGAACGCGGACGGACGGATCGCCGCTATGCCAAGTATTCCCAACTCGTTGGCGTGGTGGCAGACACCAGCCGACCTAGTTTATCACAGGTTCGAGTTGCTTTTCTGAAACGCCTGAGACACTCATGGGTAGAGATTCTCTTGCCGGGATACTGCTGTGCACCTAGAAAGCCTAACGCTTCAAAACTTTCGCTGTTTTGGCCAAGTCCCTATTACTATCACCCTCAAGCCAGGTACGAATGCTTTCGTCGGGAACAATGGATCTGGGAAGACGGCTGCACTCGAGGCCCTGAAACGGCTCTTTTCTCCGATTTCGTCCGAGCGCCAGATTCGGAGGTCAGACGTTCATTTTGGTCCCGGAGAGGATGTTCAAACACTCAAAGAGATCGAGCGCAAAGTCGTAATTGACGCCGTCTTCGGGTTCGCGAATGCCGCAGCATACCCTACCGTTTTCAATGACCTGTTCTTTTCATCTGCCGACAGCACGCTAAAGGTCAGGATTCGATTGGAGTGCAAGTTTTCGAGCGCCGACAGCCCCGGTGACGATCTCGAAGTGAAGCTATTCTCGGTAAAGACATTAGACGCTGTACCTTTCGGTGCCGATGACGAACGGAAGAGCCCACTCCGTGGCCGCCCGACACAATATGCTGAAGTCATCTACATCCCGGCTCACCGTGACGCCCGAGGTGTGAGCCAGACCGCGCTTCGAAATCTCCTTCAACGCCTCGAAAGCTCGGCGGACTGGACTGATGACACACGTTCGAAGTCAAAGGGATTCGCAGACGAGCTTGAGCAGAATTTAAACGCCACCGAAGCGATGAAATACGTGAGCGAAATGCTCTCAGGCTTCTGGGAATCACTGCATGACGGGCACTACGATGGGATTCCACGACTAGGCGTCGTCGCGACTGAGTTTCAGAAGCTCATCCGCGACCTGACGCTCAGATTCACCAAGTCTCCTGGTGGAGGCCAGCGTCACCTTGACGAACTTAGCGAAGGGCAAACGTCCCTTCTATATTTTGCCCTGGCTGCGACACATCAGAAGCTGACGTGGGAAATGCAGAAGGCCCTTCCCAAAAGCCTTGGCGGCTTTCGGCCATCGGACTTCACGTCTCCCGCAATTACGATCTTTGCGCTCGAGGAGCCGGAGAATCACCTTTCACCTTTCTATCTTCCTCGCCTAATAGCCCTTCTGGAGGATCTCAATAAGACCGGATCCGCACAAGCTGTCGTCACGAGCCACGCCACGAGCATTCTCAGTCGAGTACCTCCTCGAAACGTGCGGTACTTCAGGAGTTCTCCGAAAGCTCTGACCAGCACAGCTCTGCCGCTTCCCCTGCCGAAGGAGAGCACCGAAGAAGACAAATTCATACAACAGGTGATCCTGGCGAATCCGGAGATCTATTTCGCTCGGCTTGTGATCATCGGCGAAGGAGATACTGAGCGCATCGTGATCCCGAAGCTTGCAGAGGCTTTCGATGCGAGTCTTGACCCCTCGTTCATCGCATATGTCTCCATCGGCGGTCGCCATGCGCAACACCTGTGGAGACTGTTGAATGGACTCGAGATTCCGCACCTTACACTCCTGGATTTCGATCTTGGCCGGCACGGGGGCGGAACCGGGCGGCTCAAGAACGCCGTTTCGTGGCTCACTGCGCTGGGGTCTCAGTACGTTCCAATGTTCCTGTCAGCGGACGGGAAAAGCACCGTCCCAGCGACCGCCGAAGGCATCCCCGGCAACGAGGGGCTGACGGTTGAAAAATATCAGGGATGGGTGCAGTGGCTCCGACAATGGGGAATCTTTTACTCAGCCCCGGTGGATTTGGACATGATGATGCTCCAAGCGTTTCCGTCGGCTTACACTCCTGATCAAACCTATGCCGCCGAATGCTATGACGATACGAAACGAGAGAAGTTGATGGAGGCCGTATTCGGCGAGAAAGGCAAGGCTCTCCGTGAAATCGAAGCCTCGGGAAACAAGATCTCGGAAGAGCAGGTCCACATCTACCGAGCGCTCTTCAAATCGTCGTCCAAGCCGGGCTCGCATCTCCTGGCTTTCTCCAGGCTTTCAAAAGCGGAGCTGAAGGACAGATGCCCGGAACCCCTGCGCGCCCTTATCGACAAGGCTAAGTCGCTTGTGGCGGAGGCCCGCAGTCAGAAGGGAGTGTCGCCATGAGCTACCAGTCCCCTCAAGACTGGAGACCGTCCCACGGAGTTTCTATCGAGGGAACGGCGTTGGATATAGTTCGCTCGATTAGCTCGAACTCGATCCTCGCAGGGCCCGGCGCGGGGAAGACAGAGCTGTTGGCGCAAAGAGCGAACTTCCTTCTGACTACAGGGGCCTGTCCTCATCCTCGACGAATTCTTGCGGTCGCATTTAAGGTCGACGCGGCCCGAAACCTCAAGGAGCGCGTGGAGGCAAGGTGCGATCCCTCGCTGGCGGTTAGGTTCGAATCCCAAACTCTTCACGGGTTCTCGAAAAGATTGCTTGATCAGTTCCTGGAAGCATTGCCGCGGGATTTTCGACCCACGCCAGACTACCGTATTTTTTCTCCTAGTCGTAACATTTGGGATGACTTTCGGGAATCGCTGGCGAAAGAAATTCCTGGGGTCATGAGCTACAATGACTCAGGTCTCTACAAGCTAGTGCATTCGGTCCCATCCGGCGAACTTTTTGGGAACGCGGGCGACCGTATTAGAGACGAGTGGTGGGCCTATTGCCTCCGCCGAAACGGGCCTTCGACTCTCACATTCGAAATGGTGATGTTGTTGGCGGTGCGAATACTGGAGACTCAGAAAACCGTCCTTTCCGCTCTTCGACAAACCTATTCGCACGTCTTCCTCGATGAATTCCAAGATGTGAACGAACTCCAATACAGGTTGATCAAGACGGCATTTATCGGCAGCGATGCGGTCTTGACGGCTGTCGGCGACACCAACCAGGCGATCATGGCCTGGGCTGGCGCACTGCCAGACATATTCAATCGCTTCAATGTCGACTTCACCGCAACTGCTTCCAAGCTGCTCCTCAACTTTCGCTCCAACCAGGCCATTGTTGACTTAATAAACGCCGTGGCGTCGATGTTTGAAGCGAACCCGGTGAAGGCGGAAGCGGCGAGGCCGAACGATCCTATCCCACCACCCAACGCTATCGAAGGCTGGGTATTCGTCAGCCGCGAGTCGGAAGCTGAATATGTCGCCAACTTCATCAGGGCGGAGCTAGCTTCGGACAAAATGCGCAAGCCCGAGGACTTCGTCCTGCTTGCACGGATTAGAGTAGACGACATCGAGCAAAGGCTTCAGAAGCACTTCACCGCAGTCGGCATTCGTCTCCGGAACGAGTCTCGGAAAATCGCGGGCCTAGAAATCCAGGATCTAGTCAAAGAGCGAGCTTTCCATTTCATAATGGCTGCCCTCAAAATGGCGACCAACGTCCGCGTAGGAAATCCATTCCAGGCCTGCAGAGACATGCTAGCCGACCTGGAAGGCGTCGACATCAACACCGAGAGAGGCAGTTCCTCCAGCCTCAGGGCTGTTCAGCAGTTGGTGAACGATCTTGTCGCAGTTCTAAATGGCAAGCAGGCCCCCGATGTGCGCGGTCGGGAAATTGTCGACATCGTGATGCCGGCGTCAAGGCAGCAGCAGTTTTCAAGAGCATTCAACGAGTACAAGAGCGGCACATACCTGTCAGAGGTCATAGGTGCGTTTTGCGACTTCTTTGACGAGTGCGCCCGGCAGCAACCAGCTTGGGAGGCCTGCATCGATTTGATCGAGGGTCGCGGCGTCGTCAAATTGATGACGATCCACAAATCGAAGGGGCTGGAATTCCATACCGTCATCTTCATTGAGCTGAACGACGACGCCTTCTGGAAGAGCAGCGATGACGCAAGCGTCTTCCTTGTTGCTTTGTCGCGGGCGAAGGAGCGCATCAAGTTTTCGTTCGCTCAGGATAGCAAAGGCTTTAAGAACGTTCAGGACTTCATCGATAACCTCGGGAAGGCCGGCGTCGAATTCTTGACCAAGCCTTAGTCAATGCCCTTACGTCACGAACCCCAGTCTGTTAGCTGGGTCACTGTCGGCTGCGCGGGATGGCGGTCTCACGCTTTCTCTCTTTCTCTCGTCGGCTTTCAACTTGCAGCGCCCCGGTGTCGTCAGGAACGATGTCTGCATTCAAGAATCGACGAAGCTGACCCCAACGTGCCGGAACGCCGCGCAATGCCGCCGGGCCGCATTCCAGGGGCTCTGACTGTTTGCCAACCGGCAGCTTCCAGTCCAGGAAGCCAGATGCAGAAACGGCATCTACAAAGGCTTAGCCGTACAGAGCGACACAACTTTGTCAGGTCGGCATGCGCCGGCGAGTCGAGCGAATAGCGCCGGGGCTATGCCAAGATTGGCACGGACGTGGCAATCAGACGGCTGAACGATGCCAATGCGGCGCGAAGCGGCCATTCACTGTGCGGGAGACAAAGGTCGCCTTTGTTGAAGGGCGTGAATTTAACGATATCATCGGCTCCGATCGGCGCGGATACCAGCCTCCACCCACCGCACAGAGCCCAAGGTCATATACACCAATGCACCGCGGTCCGCCCCGGTTGTTCTCAAGTAATCCGCGAGCTGGCCCGCGTGAATTCTCATATCCTCCTCCGTCGGGGCGATGTCGCTCTTCCAATCGAGAATGACCGCGGGGCGATCATCCTCCAATGCGACGGCATCAATCCGGCCGGCAAGCGCTGTGGGCTGGCTCGCATCGGCTAGCAAGGCGTAGATCGGCCATTCTGGAACGAGACGCGGTCGCAGGGCGGCGATCTCTGGAAGATGCAGGGTTCGCCAGGCGGTCGAGGCGATTTCCTCGGCTTCGGGAAGACCGGCCCCATCTTCGCGGTCGACCACCAGCGCCGCGATAAGCGCCCGGGCGCGATCGGCGAACCCCGCAGGGTCTTCACCTAGCTCGCCAGTCAGGACCTCCTCCATCAGCTTGTGCAAAACGAGGCCTCGAACACGCCCTGCCCCGATCGGCAGCTCCATCTCAGGAGCGTCGCCAGAGTCGATCGCAATCGCCTCGGTGACAGGCACCCGGTCGGGATCCTGGTTGCTCGGCCGAAGCCATATGAGCGGGACGGCGGCGGCAGCGATAGTGGCGCGCTCCGCCTGGAAAATTTCCTGCGTCTGTGCATTTGACAAATCGGCCACGGCAGATCGCGCTGCCGGTTCCAACCGCGACAGGTCCAGCAACGGCAGGTCATGGTGCGCCAGGTCGACGATTCGCGCCCAGGACCGCTGCTCCGCCTGCAGCAGCTCCGGCACAACGAGGAGTTCGCGAGCGCGAGTGCATGCCACATACCAAAGGCGCTCACGTTCACGGGCAAGGCTCTCATCATCGGAGGCGAGCGCCAGCAGAAGATCGGGCGGGACGACGTCGCCGATGACCCAGTGCAGCGTGTTATCCGCCGCCCGGTGTACGAACGGCTCGCGCGAGCGGAGCAAGGTGGCAGTGTTCACCGGAATCACCACCGGCCATTCCAGTCCTTTCGCGCTGTGGATTGTGATGATCTCGATGGCGTCGCCTTCGGCATCAACCCGTCCTTCGTTGGACGGAACCCCCTCACTCCAATCCCTGCTGAGGTCGCGGACGAAACGTTTGAGACCCCGGACGCCGTAAGGCCGCGCCCGTTCGAGAAAGGCTTCGACGTTCGCGGCTGCGCGAGTACTCCGATCGCCTTCGCGCGCGGCAAGAACGGGGCCGACAACCAGCCGCTCCGCTGCCTCGGCGAGCAGCAGCGCCGGTGTCGTCGCTCTCGATTTGCGTCGCAGGTCCTGCAGGATCGAAAGTGTCCGACGCGCATTCGGATGGATGACGTCGGTCGGGTCCGTCAACAGCGAGAAACGCGGAATAGAGTCTGGCCGGTCGGGGTCCTGGGCCAAAGCTGCGGTGATATCGAGAAGCTCTTCCTCCGTCAGCCCGACAAGCGGGCCGCGCATCAGCGCGCCGAATGCCAGAGTGTCGCCGGAGTCCGCGAGCACGCGGGCCAAGGCGAGCATATCTTGCACTTCCTGACGCCGAAACAGACCCTTGCCAGCTTGCGACGTCATCGGCAGGCCGCGTTGTTCCAGCGCCCGTTCATAGCGCCAGAGTTCGGTGCCTGTCGGCGCAAGTAGGGCTATGCCGCCGGGGGTGAGCGGAACCATCACGCCGTCGTCGTCGCGAATGTGCAGATTGCCGACGAGCCGTGTGCAGAGTTCAGCGACGGCTTCCGCCTCGGCATCGCGGATGTGCTCCGACCGCGAATTGGGCGGCACGTCGACGGTTATCCTGGCCGCACACGGAAGCTCGTGGGCGGCGGGATCGACGGTCGCCGCGAGCGGCACATAGCCAGGTTGCCCGGCACCAGAAAGTGGCGTCTCGAAACACCGGTTCACATAGGTAAGAATGTCCGGTCGGGAGCGGAAATTCGCGGTGATCTGGACGATGTTCTCCGGCCACTGCCGAGCGATTGCGGACCGGGCCCGCGCATAAGATCCGACATCCGCGCCGCGGAACCGATAAATCGCCTGTTTCGGGTCGCCGACCATAAAGAGCGACCCGGGCCTCAAGACGCTGTCCTGCCATTGCGGTGCGCGGTCTTCAGCGGCGATCAGAAACAGGATTTCGGATTGAATGGGATCGGTGTCCTGGAATTCGTCCACGAAGATGTGGCGGCAGCGAGCGCCGAGAGCACGGCGCACGGGATCGTGATCTCGGACCAGGGCCCGCGCTCGTTCCAGAAGATCATCGAAATCGAGTACGGCGGCCGCCCGCTTGAAGGCGGCGTAGTCGTCAAGCACCTCGTCGAGCTCGGCCGAAAGGCTTGCGACAAGTGCCGTGGCGACGCGGCCGAGCACCATCCGGTAGCAGTGGTCGACCCGGTCGAAATTCTTGCCGGCTTCCTCCTTCAGCCGGTCGCCCAAATCCTTGCCGGCGACCTTTTCCCAGGCCGATTTCCCCCTTGGCGGGATCAGATCGAAGGTGTTCCTTCGCATGCAGGAAAGTCGTGTCGGATGGGCGAGCGCCCAGAGCCGGCGAAAGTCGGGCGGCGGATCAAAGCTACTGGCATAGAAGTTCGCCAGCGTTTCGAGTTCACCCACCACCTCAAGCGTCTTGGGCTCCACAGGTTGTCCAGCTATCCAGCGCCGGAAATCCGCGACTGCCTCGACTAGGTCGATGTCCGGACGGCCGGTCAGATCCGCAGGCAGCGTCTGTGCATCACGATGCTTGAGACGAAAGCGCGCGAGTTGTTGAAGGATAGCGACGACGCCGCGGGGATCGTCCCGTGACAAGACGGCGATCGGATCGGATGGCCGCTCCGGACTGTTGAGCCGCCGTTTGAGCCACTGCTCGAATATGGCGTCAAAGGCAGCGGCGGCCTGAGCGGCGTCAAGAATCTGCGCGCCGGGATCAATATCGGCCTCGACCGCGTAGCTTGAGATGATCGTCTGACAGAAGGCATGGATCGTAGCAACGGTCAGCTCATCGAACTTGGCAGCAGCGCTCGACAGGGCGCGCCGCTGAGCCTCGTCGAGTCCGTCGGGCAGCGCGTCCCGCAACGGCTCCGGCACGCGTCCTGCCAAAAGCTCATTGACGTAGCGGTGGACACGCGCGGCCAGTTCGCTCGCCGCTAGCGTGGTGAAGGTGATAGCAGCGATCTCGCTGGGTGCAACGCCTCGCGCAAGCAGCATCGTAAGCCGTCCCGCCATCAAGGCGGTTTTGCCGGTCCCGGCCGCCGCTTCAACGAGCAGCGTCGAGTCGAGATCGGTCAGGGCACGCCGGCGCGCAGAACTGTCGGCCAGTTGGGTCATCGGCAGCTCCAGACCCGCGCAAAATCATCGAAGGCGCGGCTGAGTGCGGCCTGCTTGACCTGAAAATACAATGTCGGCGATGCGGGAAGCGCCAGCCGGAAGTCATTGCAGTTCTCGCGGGCGTCCGGACCGGGCAAGGCCCTGCCTTGCCGCAAAAGGACGCCGGCCGCCTCCACATGAGCGGCAATCTCCGCGATGGCCTGGTCGACGTCTGGAAGTTTGTAGACCCGCGGCTCTGCGTCGCCGAGATAGATCAAGCGGGCGACGACGCGCGGGTTATCCGGTAGGAGCTGGCGCGCAGCCATCGCATAGATGACGCGCTGGAGTTCGGCGCCACCCCCGAGCACGATCTGATCGGCCCTCTTTGGCTCGACACCCGTCTTATAGTCCGACACGCGAACGGCGTTTCGCGCGGCGGTGAGATCGAGCCGATCGATGCTGCCCTTGACCCGAACTTTGGTTCCGGTGATTTCAACCGGCGCGGTCGGATCCCAGGGAAGATCGCCCGCCGCGGCGAATGCACTGTCGGTGTCGCCGAACGTCAGTTCGGTCCAGCTACGGGTGCCCGGCTGGAACGCCTCGTCGAGCGTCAAAGCTCTGAGCGCTAGCTGGGCAGCAGCGTCCACTGTGTGCCGCCACAGCAGCAAAGGCGGCACGGATCGCTTGAGCGGCCATTCCGTACTGACTGTCGTCACCGCCTCTGTCAGGGCGACGTCGATCTCGTGCTGCGTGGCGCGGGAATAGCCTGGTCTGGGCTCGAGTGTATCGACGGTCCGCTTGAGCAGTTCGTGCACGAGATCGCCATAGCCACGGGCATCGAGCGTCAGTGGTTGATCGTCTTCGGCGACTGTCCGCCAGCCCAACGCGTAGCGCCATACGAAAGCGAGCGGATCGCGGAACATGAGGCGCAGTGATGTCGCAGATTGAATTCTGCCTATGGCACGCGCAATGAAAGGATGATCCGCCCTCACCCGGCCATCATGGGCGGTGATCGCCGGGCTCCGCCAGTCGCGCCAGCACGCGTTAGCCGCCGTCAGCGCCGGCGAGGTCGCGGCTTCGTCCAATCGGGCGAGCAGCCGATCGGCCTCGCTGAACGCGTGAGACGGGATTCGCGCCCGCTTAAGCGCTTTAACGCCGGCCCCTTTCGGTATGAGCGGACTGGCTGAGAGGAGGCCGCCTTGGGTGTTGCGGCGGCTTCTCGACAGCACGCAGCCCCCGGAGGCGCGGGCGGTGATTATTTGGAAAGCGCGCCGGTCCTGCATGGTGACCGGATCAGGATCGAGTATGCCATGGGACAAAACATGGCTTGGGATCAGCGGATCTTCAGCAACGCGGCGCGGCCATGAACGTGTGGTCACGCCGAGGAGGCGTACCCAAGGTCGAGGTGCAGCGGCGAGATGATTAGCCGGGCACCACACGGCACAGGCGCCCGCATCGCGACCGTCAGGCAAGCGCAGCTGCTGCAAGGAAAATTCCAGCGCCTCGGGAGGAGCCCGCCGTAGCGCCTCGCGCCAGAGCGCGCGAGCGGGTGTTTCCAGTAGCATCACGCCCGCCTGCTCAGCTGCGTCCGGGCCTTGAGCAAGCAGTTCCAGGACGGGGATTAGGATCGACGTCGGATCGACACCGTCGGTTCGAAGACGGCTCGCTTCGTCCAGCGCGCGTAGCCATTGGTCGAGTTCGAAGAGCGCGGCGCCAGCTTGCACTCCAAGCGCCCAACTACGCGGCAAGTCTTGCAAGGCGCAGCTTCGGCCCGCCGCGTGACTGAAGAGCCGGCGCACGCGATCCTGGCTGAGGCCATTCAACAGAACGTCCGCAAGCGCCGCGCACGCTTGACCTTCACGCGACGCCAGGGCCGGCACCCCATGCGAAAAATGCAGCGGCAGGTCGGAATCCGCTGCAAGGACCAGAAAGTGCTCGTCCCATTCTTCCATTGAGGTGGCACAGATCGCGATCTCTTCGGGCTTCGCCTGGCCGGATGCGATGAGCTCTCGCATCCAGCGGAGCGCCTCCACCGCTTCAGCACGAGGATTGGCGCAGGACACCACCTCCATGGCGCAGGCTGTTGGGCGTTGGTCGGTGATGAGCTCGCCGGGGAACCAGCTGATGTCCGTCTGACCAGCACTGCGCCACGCGAGTGGCACCACCTCTTTGAGAGCCTTTAGCAGAGGCCGCCAGACCGGCGTAATGCTGATAACGCCGTCAAGCTCCACGGACCCGAGCACAGCCGGAGCGTTGTCCAGGCGGATGAGCGCCGCGTCACGAAGATCGCGAGGTGTCAGCACGCCTTTGGGAAGGTTTGCGCGGACGCGCCGCTCGATCTCGGCAATATCGGCCAATCGGGCACTTTGATCGGCGCGCTCCAGCGGCAGATCGGCGTGCCAGATCTTGGACAGCGTCCGCTCGACGGCGCGGGCCATGCCTGGAAGCTGCCGGATGCTTTCGAGCTCGGCGAAACCGCCGGCTTCCAGCGCGTCCCGGATTGCCGGGTCGAGGTCCTGAGATTGGGCAGGTCGCGTAAACCCGTCTGCCAAACGGGCGGCCATTTGCGGGATGGTCATTATCTGCACGCCAGTTTCGCCCCGGCGCGCGGAGGCGATCCGGCGCATCCGGAACGCGAGAGGCCCCTCAACGACGATCGTCTGGCGGTTCATTGAAACATGGCGCCCGTGCTCATGCGAAGTCGCCTTGCGGTGCACGCAAAACCCCCATCGCGACGAACGGCATCCAGATAATCAATTGCACCATGAATACTGCTCTCCTGGTTTCCACCGGACTGCATAGCCTTCCTCGATCAGTGTTTGTCCGGCGGTCTTGCCGTTCGGCAGCCGTATTCTAATCAGCGGGCGATTGTAGCGATCCTTCCTACCGGAGTCCTCAACCCACACTTCATCGATGCGTAGGAGCTCTGCCAGGCGAAGCTTCGCCTGCTCGCCTAGCAGCCGTTCTCTCGCGCATCTGGCATTCGCTATTTCCGGTGTGTCGATGCCCGACTTGAACGGCTCCCCGTTTCCGAGGAGCCGCATCCTCTCGCCGTTGCACTTTATTGTGTCGCCGTCGACCGCCAAAAGACTGAGGCAGGAGATGGCACTGGCGGCGAGGAAAGCAAACATGCCGCGGCCCTAATTGCCGGCCTGAACGACCGCAACGAGCCCGCGCCCTTCAAAAACGCTTTGAGGCGGAACAAGAGATAATAGGAACGGTTGCGAACGGTTCATTTCCCCTCGAACCCCTTGGTCTTTAACTTCACGTTGGACGCGTTCTACCGTAAGGTCGTTAGCTGGGGTAAAGGGCGGGCGAACGACATGTCAAACACATTTCTCATCGAAATTGAGCCTCAGTTCCGGGGCCATCTGGCCGCAGCTGTTGCTCGCCTCAGTTATCTTTTTCCGCAATCAACGTTCGCGGTCACTGAAACTGGCGTTAGCGTCTCCACAGGAGATCGGGACGAAACCGATTTGAAGCGGGAGATTTTCTACGCCGTCTACCGCCAGCAAATCTACGTCGAAAGCCTTCCGCTGCGGCGCACACTTATCGACGGTCTGATCGCCCGATGACCATCTGGCCGCTCAAATTCCGGCCCAACAAGGCAGGCGGACTAAATTTCGCGGATGACGCAGGCGGCTTCTTCCGCACGGACGATCGGTTTCTTGAGCGTTATGCCAGGGATAATCTTTCGGAGGCGGACAGCGCGTTCCTTCGTCGCATGGCCACGCGTTCGACGAAATCGATGATCTGTCCTACACCGGCTTTGCCTACCGCTGGGCGGCCCGCCAAAGCTGTCCAGGCCCCATAAGCTACCTGATCCTTGTCCCAACGCTCCGATGCAATCTGGCGTGCAATTATTGCCAAGTCTCTCGAGCCGATGAGCGAGCTCGGGGCTACGACTGGACCGAAGAGACCGTGCAGGCCGTCTTAGAGTTTCTCGGTGGACTGGATTGCTCTGAAGTCAAGGTTGAGTTTCAAGGTGGCGAGCCACTGTTGCGGATCGATCTTCTGGAGCGCCTCCGTTCGTTTGCCCGCGGACGGTTTTCCAAGGCAGAGTTTGTGGTGTGCACAAATTTGCAGAGCCTTGGACCCGCAGAATGGGCTTTTCTCGACGCCGAGGATACGTTCATCAGCACATCGATCGACGGCGATCGCGTCACCCATCAGCGACAGCGAACGAAAACCGCTGAAAAAACTGAGCAGTTTTTTGGAAATCTGCAGACTGCTGTCGACCGTTTTGGAAGTCATCGAACTTCGGCGCTATTGATCCCGACCGGCCCCCTGATCTCGACGCCATCGTCGAGACTTTTACGGAGTATGGCATCAATTCGATCTATCTTCGCCCAGTGAACCGTCAGGGCTTTGCTCGCAAACGCTTTGCATCGAACAGCGGCACCGACAAGTGGAATGCCATTTATGGCGCCTTCATCGATCTGCTACCTCAGCCTCTGCTCGCCGGCCTTGCGCGCGAACGGTTGATGGCCGCGTCAGCGACGCATTGACCGCACCGGCCTGGGACAGAAAATTTCAAGCCTTCAGGTCCAGTGAGTAAAGTGTGCATGGCAATTGGCCAACGCGAACTCATATTAGCCGAGGAATAGATCGGCACGTCCACGGGGCGCGGCTAGCGGAGGCGGCGCAGTGCGGCTTATCGCGCCTTTGGCGTTGATGGCGATCCAGTAGCCGTCGAAGGTTGGAAGCGACCATACCGGAATACCGTCTTCTGCCTCGACGAATGTGTGGACAAGCTCCTGCAGCATCGCGACCGCGACAGCCTCGCCGAGGGCTAGCGACTTTGTGTAGTCGCTGCGGTAGTGCACGCCGGCCGCATTGCGCCCGATCGCGACATTGGCGGCAAGCTTGTTCAGTTCTCCTCCAACGGTGAGCGCGGCAGCATTCGGACGCTTCTCAAGTCTGGTGCCGCCGGCACCGTCTTCGAGTACGGCAAAGAGTTCCGGTAGCTCGATTCGAGGTTCGAACATCGCTTTCAACACAGTGACGCACGCGCCTGCAACGGTGGCATGGCCCGCGCCGTAGGCTGGATGCATGGGACTGCCTTCAGGAAAAGCCATCGGCAGAAGGTAGGACGTGCTTCCGCTCTTGGCATACACGCGCTGCAAGGCGTCGGAGTTCAGGAGCTTGCCGTCGACGAGCATCGCATGGGCCGAGTTCGTTTTAGCGAGGTGTGCGCGCGCTCCAAGCGCTTCAGGCCGCAGTCGCCGGTGAACAAACCACTTCGAGTGCCAGACGGCCTTCAGGGCGCGCGTGGCGACTTCGGTCAGAAGAACCAGGACGTGCGGACCGCCGAACGAGCCGAAACCCTGCTGAATCATCTTTCGGAACGGGCGCTCATAAATGTTGGTGGTGCTCAACCGCGCCTCTTGAATGCCGTTCAGAATAAGGGCTGCATTGAAATAGGCCTCGTGCAGGGCGTCGAAATGCACATAGTGAGCCAGATCACGCAAGGTCGTGATGTGCCGTCGATTTTGCTGTGGCAGGGGCAGCGGCATGCCGGCCGGGTCCTTGGCGACATCTTCCAAATCCGAGCGCTTCGGGTTTGCGCTTGCCGGTGAGGCCGGATTCGGGCCGCCTTCCTGCACGGCGTGCCAATGACTCGGATCGATCATGTAATCGATATGGTTGCCACTGGAGTCCCGTTTCAGAACGATCTGCTTCTGCTCGAAATCGATGGTGCCGAACGGGACATCGCGTATGAGAAACTGCGATAGATACGGCCCCATCTCGTTGCCGGGCGCGGAGCCCCGGAACAGGCGCGCCGCCGTGACATCAGGAGACCAATTGCCCTCGGAAACGTAGTGCAGGGCAAACGGGCGTGGTTGCTCGTTGTTTGGCGGATTGTTCAGCTGTTGATTGAGTGCGTCAAGCTCTGCGACGGCTGCGTCAGCAAGCGCTTTGGCAGCATGTCCCGCTTGCGTCCATGTATCGAACGGATGATCGCGGAGCAGCGCCATCCAATAGAGTTCGACCATTTCGACGGCAGCTAGATCGCCATTGAACGCTGGCGCTTTGGGAGTGGCGATATCCAGGGTATCGACGCCTTCCAATTCCGTATCGACGCCGGCCAGCGGATTGACAAAGGGCCGTGCGTTGTTTGGCGCTCGCTCAAGCTGATCGATTGCTTCGACGCTCGCGGGATCTGCCAGCGTCGGGTCGAGCCGCGCGGCGTTCAGGATGGTCGTTATTGCCTCGCGAAACTCATGGTACCTCGCAGGATCGACGAAGCCTGTGCCGCCGGCGAGGAGCGAATGCTTCAGTCCCTTCGAGAAGCTGCCGGCAAAATCAGCCCGATTCTCATCGTCGTTGGCTTGATGCCGCGCATTCTCATCGAGAATTTGAATTCCGGTATAAGGGCCAGAAGGTGTACCCACATTGTCGTAGCCGCTCAGAACTTTGGCAAAGTTGTCGTGTGTCCGTTTGCGCGCAATGCGGCGCGCTCGCGCTCGAACGCCTTCTCTTCCGGAAATATGCGACCGGCGCGGCTTGTGACGCGATGCCATTCCGAATCCCCCCTACTGCAGTCGGCAAAATGGATACTTTGATAAGAATAGACGCCGAAGAGCTGATCTCCACCCTATTAGAAGACAGGCGATTTTGCTTCTCGTGTCAATCTACGAAATGCGTTGTAGAGGCCATTTTTATGACGACTCAGCCTTGTGATCAAAAGCAAACGACAAAGAAGGACTTTGCTTTATCGAAGAATGGCGAAGCCGACGCTGACAGCTGCACCGGGTAGGGCGCTGTAGGTGTCTGCTGAAGCTCGATCACTCTTCGTGCTGGCACGCGCCGAGAGCGGAATTCCGGAAGGTGATTTCGATCTGGCGCATTTGCAGCGGGTACAAGCCTTTCGACTTCATCGAGCCGCGCCTGACTGCGGACGCCACGGGAAGTGGTTCTATCGTGCTTATTCCGTTCGAGGGGTGCCATGACGGCGCGATCTGCCTTTCGCATAATTAGATACACAATGTGTATGCGAATGTGTTATATTGGGGTGAAGGAGTCGCCCATGAGCAAGACCACGACCGATAATCACGCCAAGCCCGTCAATCTGCGCATCCGCGAGGAAGTGCGTATCCTGATCGACCGGGCGGCAAAAATTCGCGGCAAAACCCGCTCAGAATTTATGATTGATGCGGCGTATCGGGCCGCCGAAGACACTCTGCTCGACCAGACTCTGATTAAGGTCGACGCAGACAGCTATCGCCATTATCTCGACGTTCTGGACCGGCCGCCCAGCGGTGAAGCCTTCGCACGCTTGATGAACGTGCCCAAGCCTTGGCAGGGCTAGTGATCTCGGCGCCTGCCCTACTCGCCGACAATCACAACCTCGAGCTTTTTCAGAGCGGCACCGAGAGCCTCGATCAATGGCTCCGCCGCCGCGCCCAGGCCAACCAGATCAGTGGTGCTTCGCGCACCTACGTCGTAGCAGAAGCTACGCGCGTCGTCGGCTATTATTGTCTTTCGTCAGGAGGACTTGATCTTGCCGAAGCGCCGGGTGCCATTCGCCGAAACATGCCCGACCCGGTGCCGATGGCTATCCTGGGAAGACTCGCAGTCGATTTGAACTGGCAGGGAAGAGGACTAGGTGCCGCGCTCTTACAGGATGCGGTTTTGAGGACCGGTCAGGCCGCTGCCATTCTAGGCATACGCGGCATTCTTGTTCATGCCATTTCGGACGAGGCCAAAGCCTTTTATGAACATTACGGGTTCGCAGCTTCGCCGAAGAATCCCATGACCCTGGTCCTCTCTCTCAAAGGCGTGGAGGCGTAGCCCCGTGCCGCCAAGCGGATAATTCGGCCAATAGGGATTGGTAAGGCCGCGATGACAAATGGGGCATT
The DNA here is from genome assembly GCF_055811775.1 of Mesorhizobium sp. WSM4844. Lineage (NCBI taxonomy): Bacteria > Pseudomonadati > Pseudomonadota > Alphaproteobacteria > Hyphomicrobiales > Phyllobacteriaceae > Mesorhizobium > Mesorhizobium sp. WSM4844. The sequence continues at coordinate 35,261 of NZ_JBVVQB010000063.1, forward strand.
CGTGCCGGCCGATTCTGTGGCAATGCCGCTCAACCGCGAAGACGGCGGTTTTGGCATGTGGCTGACGGAAGTCGGCCTCGACTAGCTGACCGGCCGAGTTTTGATATCGAGTATGCAGGCGTAGCTTCATACAAAGACTGTAGCTTGCGCCCGAACCGTTGGCGACTTCCCGTCCTCAGACCTCAGATCTTCTCCTGGGACTGGCTGTGATGGTATGATGGGTGGGACCCGGCACAGCTCGGCTGACGCGTTCCACACTGCCTTTTATGCGACTTTCGAGGCACAAACCACGAACGCTGCGGCGCAGTGCTATTGATTTCCAATCGCCACTTAGTCGGCTTCGCATGTTCCGAAATGACCGCATTGGGCCGCAGAACGAACCCGCTGCGCGGGAGGGCGCCTGCGGTTGAGGTAGAGATCAGGGACCGGTCGTCGCGCCTGCATTGAGCGTTGTTCGGCGGCGGCAGAGCATGGCGGGCTTCTTCAACAAGGAGGCTGACCATGCCCTATCCTGTTCTTGATGCACCTTTCAGTCCACTTCGTCAGCGGCTGATCGACGACATGAACATGCGGCGTTTCTCACGGGAGACGCAGCGCAACTATCTCCGCGACATCGGACGCCTGGCGACGTTCCTCGGGCGTTCACCAGACACAGCGACCGCCGACGACCTGCGTCGGTTCCAGATCGAGCAGCAGGAGGACGGCGTTCCTGTTCCCACGATGAACAGCATCGTGTCGGCGCTGCGCTTCTTCTTCACGCATACGGTCGATCGTCCCGATCTGGCGCGCAAGCTCGTTCGTCTGGCGCACCCGCGCACGCTGCCGGTGGTGCTGAGCCGCGACGAGGTCGCCCGGCTGCTCAATGCCACCACCTGCCTCAAGCACCAGGCCGCGCTGTCGGTCGCTTATGGCGCGGGCCTGCGCGTGGCGGAGGTGTCGACGCTGAAGATCGCCGACGTCGATAGTGAGCGCATGCTGCTACGTGTCGAACGCGGCAAGGGCGGGCGATACCGGAACGCCATGCTGTCGCAAGACCTGCTCTTGTTGCTGCGCCAGTGGTGGAAGGTCGGACGCCAGCAGGGCGTGATGCACCGCGACGGCTGGCTGTTTCCGGGGCAGCATGCGATGAAGCCGATCAGCACCCGCCAGCTCTATCGCGTGGTCGTCGAGGCAGCGCAGGCGGCCGACATCGCCAAGCGCGTCGGGCCGCACACGCTGCGCCACAGCTTCGCCACCCACCTGCTGGAGGACGGCACCGACATCCGGATCATCCAGGTCCTGCTCGGGCACGCCAAGCTAGAGCACGTCCCGTGATCGATGAATCGATTGTGATGTGACGACGAGCTTCTCCGGTGATTCAACATCCACCTTG
>NZ_JBVVQB010000064.1:0-27819 GCF_055811775.1 Mesorhizobium sp. WSM4844
AAAGAAAGGGCGTTGTCGGTGAAGCTGCCAATCTCCCCCCGTGTGGGGGAGATGTCCGGCAGGACAGAGGGGGGCGCTGTCCCGCCGGCATCTGTCGTTGGCGCGAACGCCATCGATCAGCAGGTCGCCATCGCCAACGGCGCGCCCGGTTCGCCTTCCCACAGGATCAGGCTGGCCGCGCCGATCAGTCCTGCGCGGTCGCCAAGCCGCGCCGGCACGATCGGTACATCCCTGTAGGCCGGCATCGCCCGCTGCTCGACGGTTGCCCTGATGGTCGGAGCCAACAGGTCGAAACCGTTGGCGAGGCCGCCGCCCATGACGATCAGATCCGGCGAATAGAGGTGAAGCAGATTGGTGAAGCCGATGCCGAGCCACTTCGCCTCAGCCTCGATCAATTCGAGCGCGCTGATATCGCCGGCACGTGCGGCTTCGACGACCTGCCTGGCCGAAACGTCGCCGTCAGCCGAAAGGCGCCTAAGCAGGGAGCCGTCGCCCGGCGCGGTCAGCGCCGTGGCACGCCGCCCGAGCGCGGTACCGGAGGCGACCGCCTCGAAACAGCCGACGGCGCCGCAGAAGCAGCGGTCGCCCTCGCCGGTGATGGTCATGTGGCCGATCTCGGCGGCAAGCCCGCGCCGGCCGTGATAGATGTGGCCGTCGGCGACGACGCCGCCACCAATGCCGGTCGATACGGTGACGAACACGAGGGATCCGGTACCTTGGCCGGCGCCGAAGCGCCATTCGCCAAGAGCGGCCGCGTTAGCGTCGTTTTCCAGCCGCACCGGCAGGCCGAAATGCTTGCCAAGAATGTCGATCAACGGCACGTCGTGCCAGCCGGCCAGCGTCGGCGGCGCGATCACGATACCGGCCTTGGGATCGAGCGGTCCCGGCGCGCCGATGCCGATCCCGGCGACCTCCGCCTGTGGGCGCTGTGTCAGAAGAGCCCCGGCCAGTGCGATGATCTGGCCGATCACCGCATCCGATCCCGCAATCGCCATCGTCGGCGCCGAGACCTGCGCGACAACGCCGCCGTCGCTCTCGACCAGCGCGCCGCGCAGCTCCGTTCCGCCGAGATCGAAGGCGAGGGCCAGTCTTGTCATCAGGCGGCGACCTTCAGCCCATGCAGCCAGCGAATGCGCTGCGCAAGGTCGGGGTCGCCGAACGCCAGCGATCCGAGCACCACCGTCTCGGCGCCAGAGGCGCGCAGGCGCGGCACCGTCTCGTGGCGGATGCCGCCGTCGGCAGCCAGGATGATGTCGGTCTCGCGACCGGCTTTTCTCATCAGTGCGCGCGCTTCGATCAAACGTGGGCAGGCCTGCTCGGAAAGGCTCTGGCCCTTGACGCCGATGGATGTGCCGAGAAGCGTCACAAACGCCACTTGCGACAGGAAAGGCGTGACCGCGGCCACCGGCGTTTCCAGCCTGAGCACCACGCCGGCCTCGGCGCCGAGCGCATGCGCCAGCCGCACGGCGCGCAGGCCGGCTTCGCCGTTTTCGGCGTGGACACTGACCAGGTCGGCACCGGCCTCGATGAACTGGCGCGCCTGCTCCTCGACGATCTCCGCTTCGACCATCAGGTGAACATGGATAGGCCTTGCCGTCAGCCCGGCGATCCGCGCTACCAGATCCGGGAAGAACAGGAAGCCGGGGGTGAAGCGGGCGTCTGCGACATCGATGTGGTGGAGGTCGACATGAGGTTCTATGCGCTTCAGGTCGCGCTCCATATTGGCAAGATCGGCCGACCACAGCGAAAACTCGCCGAGCAGCCGGTTGCGCGGCAGGGCGGCGATGGCGGCGGGACCGGACAGGGTTTTGGTCGTCATGACGGAATGAGGCTCCGAAAATTCGAGTGGGTGTGAAGGAAGGTCGTGATCTCGGCCTGCAACTCGGCGAAATGCCTGACGCTGTCGAGCGCCTTGGGATGGATTTCGGCAAAGGTCGCGCCGGGAATGGCTGCGGCGAGCGTTAGGGCCGCCGAGAGCGGATGCACCGCATCCATCGCATTGCCGATGACCAGCGTCGGAATGCCAAGCACCGCGGCGTCACGCGCCGAAACACCCGGGCCGTCGGCGGCAATGTCGGCGAGGACCTGCGCGAATGGCGCGGCGTCCGGCCGGTCGAAATAGCCGAACAGCGAGGCAAAATTGTCGGGTGCTTCACGCTGCAGGCGCGCGGCGGTTTCCGATTGCGCGAAGATCGCCCTCGCCTTGTCGGGCCCGTGGTCCAGGATGAGCCTGGCAACCTCGGCGATCGGCCGCAGGTTCACCGGCGCGCTGTCGAAAATCCAGGCCGGCCGCACCAGGAGAAGACCAGCGACGCGGTCCGGATGACGGCAGGCCAGGCGCATGGCGATTGCGGCGCCCATCGAAATGCCGCCGGCGACGAAACGGTCGAGACCGGCCTGATCGGCGGCGGCAACAACATCGTCCGCGAACATCTCCAGGGAAAACGGCCGGTGGCTGCCCAGTCCGGAGGCGCCGTGTCCGCGGCATTCCAGCGTGATGCGCCGCAAGCCCGGCCCGGAAGGGAAGGCTTGGGCAACCTGCGCGTCGCCACCGCCCAGCCCATGCTGAAAGATGACCGCAATGCCGTCGCCACTATCGGAAATCCGAAGCGTGGCGTCATCGCGAAGCAGCGTGGCCAGGCGCGCCATCACACCAGCCCTTTGAGGAAGCGGGCAACGCCGGGGGCCTCTTCGGCCGAGAGGGCATGCGTGACCAGCGCCCCATCAAAGCCCGATGCTTTCAGCCTGGCGACGAAATCCGCAAAGTCGACGATACCCCGGCCGGCTGTAGCGAATCGGCCGTCAGCGAAACGGTCCTTGGCGTGGGCCATGGCGACGTGGCCCGCGGTGCGTTCGACGGCGGCTGCGACGATGTCGCGTGCCTCGGCCGGGCTCGCCTGCTCGAACAGGTTGGCCGGATCGAGCACGACGCGCAGCCGTGTCGAGCCCATCTCGGCGATCAGGCGCATCGCGTCCGAGGCCGAGGTGACGATGTTGGCCTGTTCGGGTTCGATGCCAAGATCAACGCCGTGACGCTCCGCGAGCAGCAACGCCTTTTCCATCTCGCCCGCCATGTCGTCCCATGCCGAGGGCTCGCTATTGTCGGGATGGTATGCCCACTGATCGTCCGCGTTGCGCGTTCCCGTGCACAAGGTGACCAGCGGAACGGAAAGCTCTGCCGCGGTCTTGATGACCACGCCAAGCCGGCGCAGGCCGTCGTCGCGCACAGCTTTGGCGGGATGGGCCATGTTGTAGGTTCCCGAGAGCGCTGCCAGGGCGACACTGCAGGCCTTCGATGCGGCCGCGATGGCATCATTGGCGTCTTTTTGCACCGCCTCCGGCATCGACGGCAGCCCGGCGCAGGCAAGGTTGAACTGGGTGACGGCAAATCCAGCGTCGCGGACCGCTGCCAGCACGCCAGCCGGCTCGCTGCCCGGGAACGTCTTGGCGAACACCCCGATCTGCATCAGACCGCTCCCGTTACGGAGGCGATCTCGACGCGATCACCGGTTTCGACCGAACGGGCGATCGCCACCATGGCGCGGATCGAGGCAAGGCCGTCCTCGACGTTGGCGCCGCGCATCGGCTTGCCGTCAAGGATTGTGTCGGCGAGGCCTTCGAGCTGGCGCCTGAAGAAATGCCCGTCCGCGCCGAGCGGCCTTCGCGACGTTGCATCCTTCTCGTGAAAGATATCGACCTCACTCGCCCGGAAATACCAGGGATTGAAGGTCTTCGCGATCACCGAGCCGTTTTCGCCATGGAGCTGAAAACCCTCGTGCCAGTCCATGCGGACAGCCACGGTGAGGTCAAGGTGGCCGAGCGCGCCATTGGCGAATTCGGTTTCGACGAACCAGCAATAGGCGCCGAAACGCTCGTTGAGCCGGGCACGCACGGCAACGATCTCGCCGCACAGGAAGCGCGCGGTGTCGACAAGGTGCGAGCCGTGCGCGAGCATGAAATACTGCCTGAGATCGGCCTTCGGATTGCCGCCCGGCTTGCGCGCCAGCTTGCTGGTGACCGGCAGCGGCTGGACCGCGTCGGTGTTGGTGTAGCGGTGCGTGGAATCGCAATACCAGGCTTTTAGCGCCAGGATCTCGCCGATCTCGTCGCGGACGAAATCGCGCGCCGCTTCCAGTGCCGGGTCGAAGCGCTTCATGTGGCCGACCTGCAGCACCTTGCCGGAGCGCCGGACCGCATCGGCGAGCATCTCGCCTTCCTCGACCGAGACGCCGATCGGCTTTTCACACAGCACGTGCTTGCCGGCCTCGAGCGCCTTGATCGACATCGGCACGTGATAGGCGTCGGAGGTCGCCACGATCACCGCTTCCAGTTGCGGGTCGGCGAGCATCTCATCGTAATCGCCATAGATTTTTTCGGGTTCATAGGTCGCGGCCATGCGCGCCAGAAGATCGGGGGCGGCATCGCAGATCGCATAGAGATCGGCGTTGCCGGCCTTCACGCAGGATTCGAGATGCGCGAATTGCGCGATCGGCCCGCAGCCGAGCACGCCGACACGAAGGCGACGGTCTTGCTTCCGGATCATGGTCTCTTCCTCACGCGCCGTAGCCGCGCATAGTCTGGCGGTTGGTCTTGACCGCGGCGGCCGGATCGCCGGCGGCGGTCTCGGATTCCTCTTCCAGCACCAGCCAGCCGTTGAAACGAGGTGCGGCGCTGGCGACATCGATCACCGCTTGGGTGTCGCAGACGCCCTTGCCGAGCATAGCCCAGGTGCCGCTGGCGTCGACGTCTTTCAGATGCACGTAGCGGATGCGGTCGCGGTAGGTGGTGAGCGTATCGATCATGTCTTGATGGCCGCGCAAGATGTGTCCGGTGTCGGGCACCCAGCCGACGAGCGACGGATCGACCAGTTCGAAAATCCGATCGTAGTCGGCACGGTCGAACAGCAGCGTGTTGTGGTGGGAACTGGGATGGACGGCGATGTCGACGCCGGCCCTGCGTCCGAGTTCGCCGGCCTTGTTGTAGACCTCGGCCGCGATGGCAAACTTGTCGTCACGCGGGCCGTCGGACACGACGGTGGCCGAGCCCATCGAAACCAGCGCGCCTGGAAAGGCAGCGGCAAAATCGATCCAGCGTTTCGCTGTCTCAAGGTCGGCGCCGATGCTCTCCTTCAGCGTAAAGCCGCTCTTCGAGCCGAAGGCGAAAGAAACAAGGGTGAGGTCGGCCGATCTCAGCGCCGCGGCGAATTCCACCGGCCTGTCGGCATAGCGGCCGATCATCGTGTCGGTGATCTCGATGCCGGCATAACCGCCATCGGCGATCGCCTTGAGCAGATCGTCGGGACCACCGGCAAACCGGTCTCCGAGCATTTCCCAGGTGAAGGTCTGGCAACCGACTTTCAGGTCTTTCATACTTTCATTCCTTGATGCCGCCCTGCGTCAGCCCTTTGTTGATGGATGAACAGCACGAGCACGATTCAGCGGCGCTATGAAGACGCCCGAGGCCGCGGCGATATCGCCTGCCAGCAGAGAAGGTCCAATCCATCGATTTCGACGCGCGGCCTTCCCCATCGGTTCTCCGTGGGAGGGACATTCTACTTGACCGAGCCCGCGGTCATGCCTGCGAGGAAGAACCTCTGGGCAACGAGGTAGATGAGCAAGAGCGGTAGCGAGCCCAGCACGCTCATCGCCATCATCTGGTTCCATTCGAAGGCGTGCTGCCCCATCAAAAGTTGGATGCCGATCGGGACGGTGCGCATGGACGTTGACTTCGTCAGCGTCAGCGCAAAGAGAAATTCGTTCCAGCACAACAGGAAGGTGTAGACCGACGTCGCCACGATACCAGGCAGTGAAATCGGGACGATCACCCGCCAGAGTGCGGTCCAGCTGGTGCCGCCGTCGACAGCCACCGCTTCATCGAGATCGCGGGGCAAGGTGTTCAGATATCCCGTCATCAGCAGGATCGCGTAGGGCAGCGTAAACACCAGGTAAGTCAGGATCAGTGCGACGTAGGTGTCGAAGATGCCATACGAGACGACAAGCCCGAAGAAGGGGATCAAAAGCGTGATCGGCGGAATCGTCTGCGTGCTGATGATGAGTGTGTTGAGGCTGCCCTTTCCGCGGAAATTGAAACGGCTGAACCCATAAGCCGCCAGCAAGGCGATCAGGACCGTCAGCACGGTCACCGCTCCGGCCACGAAGTAGCTGTTGAAGAAGAAGCGCAGCTTTACCGGGTCGCCAAGGATGGCCGCATACGCTTCCAGCGTGAAGGCCTTCGGCAGGACGGTTGGTGGCAGGGCAAAGATTTCGGTATTCGACTTGAACGAGCTGCTCAGCATCCAGTAGATCGGGAAGGCCGCGAAAAAGAGCCCTGCGGCAAGCGCGACATGGAGCGCGAGGGTGATCAGTCTGTCTTTCGGTGTGTGCCTTTTCCTCATGGTGACTACCGAGCCTTTTGATAGCGGATGTAGAACAGCGTCAGGCCGAGAGAGATCAGCAGGATGACCACGGCGCTCGCCGACGCCTGCGACAGGTTGTAGCTCGAAAACGCCAGCTTGTACGTGTAGGTGCTGAGGACCTCGGTCGAGTAGATCGGACCGCCGCCCGTCGTTATCCAGATCAATGGAAAGACCTGCATGGTCCAGATGAAGTCGAGCAGTGAGATGCTGATGATGATCGGCATCAGCTGCGGGATGGTGATGAAGATCAGCTTCTGGTAGGCTTTCGCCCCGTCGATATCGGCGGCCTCGTAGAAATCCTTGGGAATGCCCTGCAAGCCTGCGAGCAAGCTGACCATGAAAAGCGGGTAGCCCGCCCAGATATTGGCGAAGGTGACGGCGTGCAGCGCGGTCGCCGTCGAGGAAAACCACTCGACCTTGGAACCGATGACGCCCATCTGCATGAGAACGCTGTTCACGACACCGTTCGGCTCGAGCAGGAGGCGCCAGATCACGGCGATAATCACCGCGGTGAACAGCCAAGGCAGTATGTAGAGCACGCGCAGAATGTTGCGCAGCGTCGGATTGATGCGGTCGCTGTTCAGCATGAGTGCGAAGACCATGCCGATGGTCATATGGAAGATGACACTCATGCAGGTGAAGTAGAGCGTGTGCCACAGCGAGGCCCAGAACACCGGATCGGCAAAGATCGCGTGGTAGTGTTTCAGTCCGGCAAAGGATGGGTCGCGACGCAGCACCGCGCTGTTCTGGAACGAATAGCCAATCACCGTCACCATCGGCAGTAGCATCAGAAGGCCGATGATGAGGAGCGAGGGTGACAGATAGAGATAGGGTGCGACCGCTCGTTTCAGTCGATGGTGGGAGCGCTTCTGCCGAGTCATGTGCCACCCTTGGGATGTGCCTTCAAGAGGAAGGTGCGCTTCGGAAAGAGGTCCATCTCAAATTGCCGATCCGTTGTTGACGGGTGGCCTGCCCTAAGTCAGGCTACCCGGTGGAAGATAGCAACGGGGAACAGGTCGCTCAGAATTTCGCCATCCAGCCCTTTTGAGCGTTGGCTGCGGCTTCTTCCGGAGACTGCTCGCCGGCGAGCATCTTCTGGGCTTCCACGTCGAACTGGGTCATCAGGTCTTCAGCCACCGGCAGACCCGTGAACTCGTTGGCGAGATAGCCGGTCTTGAAGATTTCGAAAGCCTTGGCGAAAGCCTTGTCCGAGGTCACGAAATCGGGCTTGGCATTGACGTTGCCCGGGAAGGCGTTCGCAAGCGTCACGAGCTTGGCGTTCACCTTTTCACTCATTAGATATTGGACGAGCTTCCAGGCTTCCTCCTGATGTTTTGAGGCCGCAGAGATGCCGATGCCCCAGGAGGCGTAGGGAAGGCCGCGCTTGCCGTTGTAATTCTCCACGACCGGGACGGCGATGAGGTCGAAGTTCAGCTTGGGATTGCGTTTGCGAATGAGGTTCACATGCGCGAGCGAGTCGATCATCATTCCGACCCGATTGTTCACGAATTCCTCGACCTTTTCCTGCTCGGTCTTGGTGGCAATGCCGGGCGAAATGACGCCGGCGTCGTTCAGCGATTTGACGAAGGTGAGCATATCGACGACCGGCTTGCCCTCGAGAGCCGGCTTGCCGTCAGCCATCATCGATTGACCCGAGGCCCAGACCCACGACATCAGGTCGTTCTGGACACCGGACGGCGTTTGCAGCGACAAGGGCAGCACCCAGCCATACTGGTTCTTGTCGGCATGGGTCATCTTCTTGGCGGCTTCGAGAAACTCCGCGCGGGTCGACGGCAGCTTGGTCACGCCTGCCTGGGCGGCGAGATCCATGTTCACGAAGACCGGATAGACGAACGAAGCCACGGGAAACATCACCGCCTTGCCGTCCACCTTGATGATATCCGCGACCTGCGTCTGGTCGAACTCGCTCGCATCCATCATCGGGTTCATGTCGGCCAGCGCATTCTGCGCGTTCAGATTGTTCACCCAGGCGCCGTCGAGACCGACGACGTCGCTAAGCGTTCCAGTTGCAGCACCAACCGAGATCTGGTCTCGCGTGGTCGCATAGGGGCCGCTGACCAGCGTCACCTTGATTCCGGGGTTTGCAGCCTCGAAGTCATTCATGATTGCCCTGAGCGTGCCGGCCGGCAATTCGGGCTCCCACCATTGGGTGAATTCCAGCGTCGTGTCCGCCATGGCGCCGGTTGCGCCAAGCAACCATGCGGCCGCGGCTATTTTCAGCATCGCGGGTTGTATCCGAAACATCATTTTCTCCTCCTTCTTTAAGATCGACCGCACAATGCGGACGATCGTCTGCTCTACTCAGAAGCCTTCTTGCGTTTCGCAGGCGCCTCGCTCTCGCCTGCGGTCTGCCGCAGATCTTCAGATCGCCAGATGCGTCTCGGGATCGAAGAAATGGAACTTGGCATCATCCACGGCCAACCGGATTTCCGAGCCGGAGTGGACGGCGCTGATCGGCTCGAATCTCGCCACCGCGTTCGATGCCAGGCCAAAATCGTCCACCGCGTCCGGATCGCCGGAGTCCACCCGGACCGCGTCGATGTTCAGATGGACAATATGTTCGGATCCGAGTTCTTCGATCGAGGTCACCTTGGCCGGTATCGTCTGATACTTGCGACCGGATTCGAGGCTGCTGTCATAAAGATCCTCCGGTCGTATGCCGAACACGACCTTGCGCCCCGCAAACGACCTCAAGCCCGGCCTGCGCACGAAGGCTGCCTCCTGCAACCGGATGGCGAAGGTGCCGGACATCAGTTCGTCGCCCGTCAGGGTCGCCTCGAAAAGGTTCATCGAAGGGGAGCCGATGAAGCCGGCAACGAAGGCGTTCACCGGCGATTCATAGAGCCTCTTGGGTGTATCGACCTGCTGCAGCACGCCGCCTTTCAACACCGCGACCCTGTCCCCCATCGTCATCGCTTCGATTTGATCGTGGGTCACGTATATGGTCGTTACGCCGAGCTGCTTTTGCAGACTGGTGATTTCGGCGCGCATTTGCACGCGCAGTTTCGCGTCCAGATTGGAAAGGGGTTCGTCCATGAGAAAGGCGGCCGGCTCGCGCACCATGGCGCGGCCCATGGCAACCCGTTGACGCTGTCCGCCTGAAAGGTTCGCGGGTTTGCTGTCCAGCAAAGACGTCAGCTGAAGGGTTCTGGCGATCTCGTCCACGCGCTTCTTGCGCTCGGCCTTCGGCTTGCCTGCCAGCCGCATCGAAAAGGCGATGTTTTCGAACACCGTCATATGCGGGTAGAGCGCGTAGCTTTGGAAGACCATCGCGATGTCGCGGTCCTTGGGCGGCATGTCGACGACGTCGACTCCGCCGATCCGAAGGCTGCCACTGGTGATGTCCTCCAATCCCGCGATCATTCGCAACGCGGTGGATTTGCCGCAGCCGGACGGCCCGACGAGAATCAAGAACTCGCCGTCCTCGACCGATAGGTTCAACTGGTCGATTGCGCGAAAATTGTTACCGTAGGTTTTGCAGATATTCTCAAGAATGACTTCTGCCATATTCCTCCCTCCGCAAGTATAAGCCGCTGATTTTTATAACCATCCTCGGAGCATGTTCACCTGCGAAATATTTCATCGTATAGTTTCTAGCTATGTTCCAGTATTGACATGCGTTTTTTTCAGTTCGACTGCTGACGGCGCGTTCGTCGATGCCAGGAGTTCCGTAACCTGGTCGTCGGTCGGAAGCGCCTCGCGCCCGCCACGGCCCGTTATCGAAAGGGCTGCCGCCGCGGCCGCGAATGCCACCCGGCCTGCGGTGCCGGCTCCGCGCGTCAACGCATGGGCATAGGCGCCATGAAAGCAGTCACCCGCACCGGTCGAGTCGACGACCACAATCCTGTGCGGGGGCAGGTGCCAGAGACCTGTCTCTTCACGCCCGCGATAGTACACGCCCCTGCCACCGTCGGTCAGAACCACTGCGGACCGCGACGGCAACCACAATGTATCGAGCATCTCGGCGGGCGATAGGCACCCCGTGGCAGTCCGCGCAAAGCCGAGTGGAAGAATGAGATGGTCGCAGAGCGCGATCAGCCGCTCCGTGGCTGGGCCGCTGCTCCATTCGATATCGCCGAGGATCGCAAGGCCGAGATCGCGAGCCCGAGCCACGACATCCAGGGACCGGATCGCGTAGCTATCGACGATCAGGACGGTCGCGCGGCTGAGGATATCGTCCGGAAAATCCGGAGCGGTGCCCAGCATCGCATCGTCGTCATACGCGATGAACCGTTCCCCGTCCGAGCCGACGGTGATCCGCGAGCGCACCGGGCGCGCGTCGGGGTGGCGCGGCGCGAATGCGGTTTCAACACCGCTCGCAACGAGATCGCGCAGCACGGCGTCGTCCGCGGCACTGCCCAGCCATCCGGCGAACCCGGCGGTTCCGCCGAGTCGCACGACGGCGGCCAGCGCCGTCGCAACATTTCCCCCGAAAGCGCGGGCACTTTGCAGAACCTTCCCCTTGCCCGCCGACAACGGCTGATCGACGTAGACGATGTCGTCAATCGCAATAGCGCCGAAGCCGAGGATCGCGGGGACGGTGGGCATCGTTCAGGCACCCGCCTTCGCCAGGGCGTCTTGCGCCGAAAGGCCGTCATGGATGACGCCCCGAAAGGCAAGCGCTGCCTTCTCCGGATCGCCATGCCCCCAAAGATTGCGGCCTACCACGGCGCCGCGTGCGCCGGCACGGATGGCGTCCGCCGTCTGCTGAAGCGCGCCGAGCAGCGTATCGGTCTTTGGACCGCCCGCGATCACAACCGGCACCGGGCAGGTCCGGACGGTCTCTCGGAACGACTCGAAATCGCCCGTGTAGCCGATCTTGATCACGTCGACGCCGGACTCGTAGCCGATGCGCGCCGCATAGGCGATCTCGTCGGGGGTGAAGACGATTTTTGCTCCGTCGGTGAAATCGCGAGGGTAGATATGCGCCACCACAGGCATGCCGTAGCGGGCCGCTGCATTTACCGAATCGGTCAGCCAGCGTATGTATTTGCCCTCGGTCGCGCCGCGTACCGGAATGGCCACGGCCAACGCATCGGCCCCCGCGCGCACCGCATCCTCGGGCGTTGCGATCAACTCGCTGATGCGATCGTCCGGAGTGAAGCAGCCCGCCTGAATCACCAGGGAAGCTTTGCCCGCATATTGCGGCCACAGATGGCGCGCGGTGCCAGGCTGGATGCTGACGTAGTCGGGTTTGCCCACCATGACGCGTGCGAGCGCACCCGGCAGGTCGGCAAGGCCGCCTTTGCGCACGTCGCCATAGCCGACGAAGTGGTCGACCGCGCCGCCAAAAAGTTTCCCCGATGGATGCGAGAAGAGGCGCGCAAGACGCACCTTGGTTCCTAGGCTCATGAGTGCAAAATTCCCCAATCGTTTGATTTCAAAATCCTGGGCCCAGCGTTTCCGAAAGAAACAAGAAATACAATCTTTCGAAAGCTTTCGAATTTGCATATTTTTGGTAAGCTGAACCGAGGCCAGAGCGGTTGCTTGGCGCAGGGAAGGGCAGGGCAATGTTGTCGGAGCAGAGACGCCAATCGATCCTGGGTGAGGTGCAGCGCAGCGGACAGGTGCGCACGAAGGACCTGTCAGACGGGTTTGGCGTGTCGGAGGTCACGGTGCGTTCCGACCTCGAGATACTTGACCGCAAGGGACTACTGACCAAGACCCGTGGAGGGGCGGTGACCCGGACCACCGATTCGACTACGGCCGCGTTCGCCCGGCGGATGCAAACGAACCTCGACGCAAAGAAGCGCATCGCCCGGGCGGCGCTAGACCTGTTCGAGGACAACCAATCGGTCATCTTCGACGGCGGCTCGACATTGATGCAGGTTGCCATGCAGTTACCGCCGCTCAGCAATGTCGTGGTCGCGGCCACGGCCATGAATATCGTGCAGCATCTTATGCATCGTCCCGGGCTCGACGTTCATATGATCGGCGGCCGGGTCTATCCCGACACGGTGAGCACGCTGATCACCGATGCCGATACGGCTCTCGGCGGCTTGGTAGCGCATCAGGTCTTTGTTGGAGCGCATGCGATAGACTCGTCACTGGATGTGGTCGACGTGAACGAAGACATGGCGCGAACGAAGCGAAACCTCGTTCGCATGGCCCGGCGCGTTGTCCTCCTCGCCGATTCGAGCAAATGGGGCGTCAGCGGGACCTCCAAGGCATTTTCGCTGTCGGCCGTCGATGTGGTGATCACCGACGATGGCCTGCCCGGTCCAATACGCAGCCAGCTTGAGATGACCGGAGCCAAGGTGATCTATGCCTGAACCCATCTCGGTCCCTGACCGCGACGGAAAGATCCAATGCGCGCATGACCCACGGGCTTCGCATCGGCTGTTGGCCGTCAGTCATGTTCTCCTCCTCAAGGCTGGCGGCCTCCAATGTTGCGCCATCATTTTCGCATGTTCTATAATAATTTTACGCGCGTCAACATTTAAAATGCTGTAAAGCGGTTTTCGAATGTGATCCGTTGGACGCAACGGCTGAGGCAGACCATCACCGCGTTGGGAGGTACGATCTAAAATGCACGGGAGATCAAAGACAAAGCTTGGCATTGGCGTCATCGGCTGCGGCAACATCTCGATGACCTATCTGCGCAACGCGGCTTTGTTCGATGGGGTCGAGCTCAGCGCCTGCGCCGACATTTCGGCCGATATGGCTGCGCTGCGTGCCAAGGAATATGGCATCCGCGCGCTCGGCGTCGACGCGCTTTTGGCCGACCCGAACATCGACCTTGTCCTCAACTTGACGATACCGGCGGCGCATTTCGATATTTCGCTTTCGGCGCTTTCGGCGGGAAAGCACGTCTTCACCGAAAAGCCGCTGGCGACCTCGGCCAAGGATGGCAGGCGGCTTGTCGCCGAGGCGGCGGAGCGCGGGCTGCTGCTGGGCTCGGCCCCGGACACCTTCCTTGGCGCCGCCGGACGGCGGGCACGCCGCCTCATGGACGAGGGTGCGCTCGGCCGGCCGGTGACCGGCACCGCTTTCATGATGGGGCGCGGCATGGAGCACTGGCATCCCAATCCGCAATTCTATTATCAGCCCGGCGGCGGACCGGTCTTCGACATGGGTCCCTACTACCTGACGATGCTGGTCAATTTGCTCGGGCCGGTGGCCCGCGTGATGGCGATGGCGACGCGGGGCCAGGAGGAGCGGCTGATCACCGCCGAAGGCCCCTACCGGAACACCAGCTTCAAGGTCGGCACACCGACCAACATCCTGTCGCTGCTGGAGTTCCGCTCAGGCGCCACCGTCACCTTCGGCGCCTCGTGGGATGTCTTCAGGCACTCCAACCACCCGATCGAGCTGCATGGGACGGAAGGCTCGCTCAGGCTGCCCGATCCGGATACGTTCGGCGGCACCGTCTCGCTGTCGGAACGAGGGGCCGACTGGGCCGACTTCCACAGTGAGAGCGAACTCTATGGCGCGCGCAATTGGCCCTTCGCCGCGCCAGACCGCGCGAATTACCGCATGCTCGGCGTTGCCGATCTTTCGCGCGCGCTGACAACAGGAAGAAAGCCGCGGGCGTCCGGCGATCTTGCGCTTCATGTGCTGGAAATCATGGAGGCGATCCTCGCTTCGGGTGAGAGCCGCGAGTCCGTCGCCGTCAACGCAACGGTCGATCAGCCGCCGCTCTTCCAGGACGCCGAAGCGGCGAGCCTGCTCGTCTGATATCGGAGGGCTTACGATGACGACATTGCTTTCACCCTTGCTCGATCCGGAGGCCCGGCATGTGCTCGACCTTGACCGGCAGGCGGCCGCCCCGCCATTCGAAGCCGGCACGCCTGAAGAGGCGCGCCGCGCCTATGAGGAGGGCTTTCCGGCACTCCAGGGCGAACGCGAGCCGGTCGGCTCATTGACCGAGCGCACCATCACCGGACCCGGCGGCCCGTTGACGCTCAGAATCTATCGCGGACAGGGCGCGGTCGGAGCCGCTGCCCCGGCGCTGCTCTATCTGCATGGCGGCGGCTGGGTGATCGGCAATCTCGAGTCGCATGACGAGATCTGCCGCTGGCTTGCGAATATGGCGGCCTGCGTCGTCGTCTCTCCCGACTACCGGCTGGCGCCGGAACACAAATTTCCGGCGGCCATCGAAGATTGCCGCGCCGTACTTTCCTTCATGCAGGACGGCGCGGGCGATCTCGGCATCGACGCCGAACGGATCGCTGTCGCCGGCGACAGTGCCGGCGGCAATCTCGCTACCGTCCTTTGCCTGCTTGCGCGCGGCGACGAGAAGCCGCCGGCGGCGCAGCTGCTGTTCTATCCGAACACGGACGCCTCGCAGGCGGCGGACAGCTATCGCCGCTTTGCCGACGGTTATGGCCTGACTTCGGCGACCATGGCCTGGTTCCGCGACCACTATATCAACCATGCTGGCGAGATTGATGACTGGCGCGTGTCGCCGCTCAAGGCCGCAAGCCTTGCCGGCGCAGCGCCGGCTTTTGTCGCAATCGCCGGCCATGATATCCTCGCCGACGAAGCCGAGGCCTACGCGAAGCGTCTGGAAGATGACGAGGTGCCGGTCGTCCTGCGGCGCTGGCCCGGCCAGATCCACGGCTTCGTTTCGATGGGCCGCCATGGTCCGGCGGCGCGGCAAGCGGTCGGCGCGGCAGTTGCCGCATGGCGCGGCTTCGATCCTGTGTTTGGAAACGCTCAGGCCGACTGACGCATGACCAGCGTTGCGTCGAGACTGACCCTGGGGGCAACTGCCGCGTCGTCCTCGTCAAGCAAGGCCAGCAGCGTCTCGACGCTGCGTCCGGCCATGGAAGCGAAGTCCTGCGCCATGGTGGTGAGGGCAGGACAGGTGTAGCGGCTCAGCGGATGGTCGTCATGGGCTGCGACCCGCAGGTCGCAATCGCCCTTGCGTCCGACCTTGCGGCCTTGCGAGTAGGCGGCAGCCATCACGCCGAAGGCGAGGCGGTCGTTGGCGCACAGAATGGTCTTGCCCGGCAGGCCGCCACGGACGAGCATCGCTTCCATCTGCTCATAGCCGATCCGTTCGAAATCCCAGCTGTAGTCATAAGGGGTGCCGATGAGCACCGGCTCATGCCCGAGCCGCTGCATGGCGCCGACATAGCTGTTCAGGCGCTCGCGCGAATTGTGGTTGACGTGCGGGATATCGAAATAGACCGGAGCATCGCCGGAGCGGCAGAGATAATCGACGATGGTCGAGACGCTCTGGCTGTTGTTGTTGCCGACGAATGGCGTGTCGCCCTCGAGATAAGTGTCGAAATAGACGATCGGTATGGTCTGTGTCAGCTTCTCCAGCGTGCGCTCGTCGGAGCGTCGGCCGAGCGGCGCGATCAGCGCGCCGGAAACTTTTAGCGAAAGAATGGTTCGCGTCGCTTCCACTTCGAGCTCGCGCGAGCCGTGCGAGGAGATCACGATCGGCCAGTAGCCTTCGTCGCGCAGCCTGAGTTCGATGCGGCTCACCATTTCCGAATAGAAGGGATCGGCGAGCGTCGGCACGACAATGCCGATGCTGCGGGTCCGCTTGCGGTTGAGGTTGCGTGCAAACAGATTGGGCTGGTAGTCGGACGAGCGCAGCGCCACTTCGATCCGCTGACGTGTCGCCGGCTTGACGCTGCTCGGATCGTCGAAATATTTCGACAGTGTCGGCCTGGAGACACCACAAGAGCGAGCAAAATCCTCCATCGTCTTGTGCGTCATCGACATCAAAGCCCCCGAATGCAAGGCGAAACTTTACAGTAAAATTGTATAGTTTCCATGCGTAAATTTATTAATTGACGCGAAAAAGCACAAGCCGTATTCACTTGCAGTAGGCGAATTCGAGGGATTGCGCGAGATGAAGAAGCTGGTCGGTGCCGGCGAGATTCTGGTCGAGATCATGGCCGAGCGGATCGGTCAGAGCTTTCTCGAGCCTGGTCCGCTGCTTGGGCCCTACCCGTCGGGCGCGCCCGCGATCTTCATCGGCCAGGCGGCGGCGCTCGGCCAGCCGGCCGGCCTCATCGGCGCCGTCGGCGACGACGATTTCGGCAGGCTGAACATCGATCGGCTGCGGGCACTGGGCGCCGACGTGTCGGCGATCGCGGTTCACACGGGCCATGCGACGGGCACGGCCTTCGTCACCTACCGGGCCGACGCGAGCCGGCATTTCGTCTTCAACATCCGCAACAGCGCCGCCGGCCTGATCGAGACAAACGCGGCGGCGACAAAGCTGCTCGCCGGTGCCGATCATGTCCATGTCATGGGCTCGTCGCTGTTTTCCGACCGCGCCATCGCGGTGGCGCTATCGGCGATCGAGACGGTCAAGGCCAGAGGTGGAACCGTGTCCTTCGATCCGAACATCCGCCGCGAGATAATGCAGGCATCCGGCATGCGCGAAGCACTCGACCAAGTGCTGGCGCGAACCGACATCTTCCTGCCGAGCGGCGAGGAGCTCTTCCTGTTTTCGTCCGCCAGGGACGAGGAGGGTGCAGTCGACGAACTGCTGGCCCGTGGCCTGTCCTGCATCGTCCTGAAGAAAGGCGCCGCCGGCGCCGTTTATCATGATCATCACGGTGCGGTCGCCTCGTCCGGCTTTGCCGTCGACGAGGTCGATCCGACCGGTGCGGGCGACTGCTTCGGTGCTGCTTTCGTCTCGTTCTGGCTGCGCGGGGCGGCTCCTGCCGACGCGCTGCGGATCGCCAATGCCTGCGGTGCGCTTGCCGTCACCCGCAAGGGGCCGATGGAAGGCATTTTCCCGCTTGAAGCGGTCGAGGCCTTCATCGCCACGGGGAACACGCAGTGAGTGGCGCGACGCGAAGGTTTGCGAACATTGCGGCGAGGCGCGCCGCGGGCGAGAGAAGCGGCATCGCCTCGGTCTGCTCGGCGCATCCGCTGGTCATCGAGGCTGCCCTGCGCCACGGTGCGGCGCGGCGCGCGGATGTGCTGATCGAGGCCACCTGCAACCAGGTCAACCACGACGGCGGCTACACCGGGATGACACCTGCGGGGTTCCGCAGCTTCGTCGAGGCGCAAGCGCACAAAGTCGGCTTCCCCGTCGATCGCCTGATCCTCGGCGGCGATCATCTCGGGCCGAATCCCTGGAAGCACATGGCTGCCGCCGCCGCGATGAAGAAGGCTGCGGCGATGATCGATGCCTATGCGAGCGCCGGCTTCACCAAGATGCATCTGGATACGAGCATGGCCTGCGCCGACGATCCAGCCGTGCTCGCTGATGAAACGATCGCCGCGCGTGCGGCCGAACTTGCTGAAATCGCCGAGGCGGCGGTCGAGCGGGCAGGCGGCGAAAAACCGGTCTACGTCATCGGCACCGAAGTGCCGGTGCCGGGCGGGGCGCTGGAGGCGCTCGACCACCTGCATGTGACGGCGCCCGCAGATGCCTTGCGCACCGTAGAAATCCACGAGCGAGCGTTTTCCCGTGCCGGCCTCGAAGCCGCTTTTGGCCGTGCGGTCGGCGCCGTCGTCCAGCCCGGCGTCGAATTCGGCAACACCGAGATCATGCCCTATGCACCCGCCAAGGCGACTGAACTGGTAGCTGTGCTCGACCGTATGCCAAAGGTCGTGTTTGAGGCGCATTCGACCGACTACCAGCCGGCCGAAGCGCTCAATGCTCTCGTTCGCGACGGTTTTGCCATCCTCAAGGTCGGCCCCTGGCTGACCTTCGCGCTTCGCCAAGCGCTGTATGGGCTCAGCCATATCGCCGATATCCTCGCGCCTGACACTTCGCGCGAAAGCCTGCCTGCCGCGATGGAACGCATCATGCTGGCGTCGCCGGACAATTGGCAGCAATACTATCCGGGCACGCCGGACGAGCAGCGCGCGCAGCGGCATTTCTCGTTCAGCGACCGCATCCGCTATTACTGGCCGACGCCGGAGGCGCAGCGCGCAATGCAGGCGCTGCTGGACGTGCTGAGCGAGAAGGATATCCCCCGGCCGCTGATCAGCCAGTATCTGGGGCAGCTCGACGCCGAGGTTGCCGCACGCCGGGTCAAGCCCGTCGCTCACGAGCTTCTGATCGGCAGCATCACCCGTGTCCTCGATATCTACGCGGACGCGACGGGACAGTAGGGATTGCGCTGCCGGAAAGACGGCAGCCGCCCAAATCCGCCTCATATATTCGTCCATGTCGACGCCGTTTCGAAAAGGTGGTCGCCGCAATTTACAACTAACATGTTAGCGTGCTAGTACTGATTGCACGCCGACATCTGGAGAAAATAGTGGTCTCGCGCTTTGGTCTTTCGGTTGCTCTCGCCACGCCTTTCGATGCGTCCGGGCAAATCGCCATCCTTCCCATGGTCACGCAGGCCCGGGCCTGCCTTGGCGCCGGCTGCAGCAGCGCCACGCTCTTCGGCACCACCGGGGAAGGCGCCTCCGTGGGCACGGCAGAGCGGCGGATTGTTACCGAGGCCATGCTGGCCGCCGGCATTCCGGCACATCGGCTCGTTGCCGGCGTGCTGGTCGATGCGGTCGAAGACGCCGCTGAACAGGCGCGGCATGCCTTGCAATGCGGCGTCCGCAACATCCTGCTGGCTCCGCCGAGCTACTTCAAGAATGTCGGCGAGGACGGGCTGTTCGGATGGTTTTCTGCCGTCTTCGCTGCGCTCGGGCCGCTGGCTCGCGGCATCCTCCTCTACAACATCCCCTCTGTCACCATGGTGCCGCTCCCGCTTACCCTGATCGGTCGGCTGTGTGCGGCCTTCCCCGGCGTGATCGCCGGTGTCAAGGATTCGGGTGGCGACTGGAGTTACAGCGAGGCGCTGCTAAGAGCCCATGGCGACATGGTGATCCTGATCGGCGACGAGCGGCACCTGGCCAGAAGCGTGCGCCAGGGCGGGCAGGGCGCCATTTCCGGCATGGCCAATTTCGTCACCGGCGAAATCCGCGCCATGGCCGAGGATGGGCGCGACGATGCCCGTGTCGAGAGCTTCGTGCTCGAATTGCTTAAATATTCGGTCATCCCGGCGGTGAAGGCCATGGTGGCGCGCAAAACCGGGGACGAGCGCTGGCTGGCGGTCCGTCCGCCGCTGGAGCCGATCGGTTCGCAGGGGCGGCAAGAGCTTGCTGCCGCCTACGACAGGCTGTTTGCGACAGAGCCGGCCTGACCGGCAAAGGGAAGCGCGCTGAAATGGACGACAGCAGCGAACCGGCAACCCTCAGGGAAAGAGCTTATGCCAGCTTCACGCGGCATTTGCTGGCCCGCGATCTCAAGCCGGGACAGTTCGTGTCGCAGCGCGAACTGGTTGCCTTTACCGGGCTGCCGCTAGGCGCCATCCGTGAGATCGTGCCGCGTCTCGAGGCCGAGGGGCTTTTGACGACCATCCCGCAGCGCGGCATGCAGATCGCCCATATCGACATCAACCTGATCCGCGAGGCCTTCCAGTTTCGCCTGTTCATGGAGCGTGAGGCGGTGGCGCTGTTCACCGTCAACGCCTCCGACGCCGTGCTCGCCGGCCTGCGGCGCGAACATGAGGACATGCTGGCTCAAGCCTTGTCGCAGACGCCGACGCCGGAAATGGAAGCCAAGGCCCAGAACATCGATTGGGCCATGCACGACACCTTCATCGATGCGCTGGGCAACGAGATCATCGCCAAGGCGTATCTGGTCAATTCGGTAAAGATCAGACTGATCCACCAGGAGCGTTTCCGCATCGATGGGCGCGTCGTGCCGGTGATGCAGGAGCACCTGACGGTGATCGAAGCGCTCGAGAGCCGCGATCCGCAAAAGGCGGTCGAGGCGATCAGCCGGCATATCGACAATGCGCGCCGGTTGGCGCTCCAGATCTGAGGACGTATGGTTCGCGGCTGCCGCGACACTATCAACAACGACAGCAACCCAAGGGAGGAAGAAATGTCGTCCAATCCGTTCAAGCCAACGAGAAGGCAAGTCCTTGCAGGAACCACGGCGCTCGCCGCCGCGGGCATGGCCGGCCTTCGCCCGAGCTTTTCCGCCAGCGTCGACTGGAAGCGCTTTGCCGGCACCACGCTCGACGTCAATCTGGTGAAAAGCCCGCGCAGCGACACCATCCTGAAATACATCGCCGAATTCGAGGAACTGACCGGCATCAAGGTCAACGCCGAGGCGACGCCGGAACAGCAGCAGCGGCAGAAGACAGTGATCGAGCTCAGTTCCGGCAGACCGAGCTTCGATGTCGTGCATTTGAGCTATCACGTGCAGAAGCGCCAGTTCGAAAAGGGTGGCTGGCTGGCCGACATCGCCGGCTATCTCGCCGATCCGACCCTGACCGATCCCGGCCTGGTCGAAAGCGATTTCGCCGAGGCCGGCATGCTTTTCGCCAAGGACAACCAGGGCGTGCTGCGTTCGCTGCCCTTCTCGGTGGACTACTGGATCGTCTACTGGAACAAGGAGCTGTTCGAGGCCAAGGGCGTAAAGTACCCGGAATCGTTCGACCAACTGGTGGCCGCCGCCGAAGCGCTGACCGATCCATCGACCAACACGTTCGGCTTCGTCGCCCGCGGCCTGAAAAATGCCAACACGCCGGTGTGGACGTCGCTGATGCTCGGCTACGACATGACGCCGCTCGACGACAAGGGAAAGCTGCGCACCGAAACGCCCGAGGCGATCGAGGCCGCTGCCCTCTACCAGAGGTTGATGACCAAGTCCGCCCCTCCGGGCGTCACCGGCTTCAATTGGGCGGAAGCGCAGTCCGCGTTCCTGCAAGGCAAGATCGGCATGTGGTTCGATGGCGTCGGTTTTGCCCCGCCGATGGAAAATCCCGAGAAGTCGCGCGTGGTCGGCAAGGTCGGCTACGGCGTCATGCCCAAGGGGCCCAAGGCGCATGCCTCCGGAACGTTTGGCGACGGCCTCGGGGTGACCGCCTCCAGTGAAAAGAAGGAGGCCGCCTATCTGTTCTGTCAGTGGGCGGTTTCCCCGGCGATGGGCGCACGCCTGCTCCAGGCCGGCGCCGGCGTGCCGTTCCGCAAGTCGGTGCTGGAAGACCCAAAGGTGCGCGAAGGCGTCACCATGCCGGCAAGCTGGCTCGATGCAGTGGTTCAGTCCGGCAATATCAGCA
Source organism: Mesorhizobium sp. WSM4844 (assembly GCF_055811775.1). Taxonomy (NCBI): domain Bacteria; kingdom Pseudomonadati; phylum Pseudomonadota; class Alphaproteobacteria; order Hyphomicrobiales; family Phyllobacteriaceae; genus Mesorhizobium; species Mesorhizobium sp. WSM4844. The sequence goes on from NZ_JBVVQB010000064.1 coordinate 21,439, forward strand.
GGCTGGCGCTGCCGGTGATCATCCCTGTCACCGAGTTCCGCGACATCTACGGCGTGGCGTTGACCAACATGATTGCCGGTGCCGATCCTGCCGAAGAGCTGAAGAAGGCCACCGCACAGTTCCAGCCGGTTCTCGACAGGAGCGAGCAGGGCTGATGTCCGCCATCGCCCCTGAACGCACCGGGGTGACGACGCAAGCCATCGAAGGGAGCCAGACGATCCGGCTGGCTCCCAACTACTGGCCCTTCGTCGTTCCGGCGCTCGTCGTCGTTAGCGCCGTGATCGTCTTTCCCTGGGCGTTCACGCTCTGGATGAGCGTCAACCGCTGGACGCTCGGCCAGTCGCGGAGCTTTGCCGGGATGGAAAACTATCTCCGTCTGGCCAGCGACCCGCGATTCTGGGAATCGCTTGTTCATACATTGACCTACACCTCGCTGTCGGTGGCAGCGCCGATGTTGTTGGGCACTGTCGCCGCCCTGATCTTCGACGCCAGGTTTCCGCTGCGCGGCCTGCTGCGCGGCGTCTTCGTCATGCCGATGATGGCAACGCCGGTTGCCGTGGCGCTGGTCTGGACCATGATGTTCCATCCCCAGCTCGGTGTGCTCAACTACCTTCTGTCGCTGGTCGGCATCCCGGCGCAGGAATGGATATTCAACGCCAACACGGTCATCCCTTCGCTGGTCGCGGTCGAGACCTGGCAGTGGACGCCGCTGGTGATGCTGATCGTGCTGGGCGGGCTGGCCTCGGTGCCGCGCGAGCCGTTCGAGAGCGCCGAGATCGACGGCGCCAATGCCTGGCAGCAATTCCGCTACCTCACTTTGCCGATGATCGCGCCGTTCCTGATGATTGCGTTGATCATCCGCACCATCGATGCGCTGAAGAGCTTCGACATCATCTATGCGATGACCCAGGGCGGGCCGGGCACGGCGTCCGAAACCATCAACATCTATCTCTACAACACCGCCTTCTCCTATTACGACATCGGCTATGGGTCAGCCATGGCCGTGGTGTTCTTCATTGTCATCGTGGCGCTGTCCTTCATCCTCCTGATGCTGCGCCAGCGCTCGCAGTGGAACGACGCGGAGGGCAAATAGATGAGCTCACGATTGCTCAACCAGATCGGCCTGTTTTTCGCGGCACTGGTCATCGTCTCGCCGGCGATTCTTTTCTTTCTCTGGATGATCTCGCTTTCGCTGAAATTCGAGATCGACAACGGCGCCTATCCGCCGATCCTGATCCCCGAACGCTTCGCCTGGTCGAACTATGTAAAAGTGTTCGAGGAGAACAATTTCCTGCTCTATCTCTGGAATTCGGTTCTGGTCACCGGCACGGCGACACTGCTGGCGCTGCTGATCGGCGTACCGGCCGGCTATGGCATAGCGCGGCTCAAGGCCGAAAAATCGGCGGTCGTCATCATGATCGCCCGCATGACGCCGGGGCTGTCCTATCTCATCCCGCTGTTTCTGCTGTTCCAATGGATCGGGATACTCGGCACGCTCTGGCCGCAGATCATCATCCATCTGGTGGTGACGGTGCCGATCGTGGTCTGGGTGATGATCGGCTATTTCGAGACCACGCCGATGGAACTGGAAGAGGCGGCCAACATCGACGGGGCCAGCTCCTGGCAGGTGTTCCGGCTGGTCGCCCTGCCCATCGCCAAGCCGGGCATCGTTGTCGCCTTCATCCTGTCCGTCATCTTTTCGTGGAACAATTTCGTCTTTGGCGTGGTGCTCGCCAGCCGTGAGACGCGGACGCTGCCGGTCGCCGTCTACAACATGCTTTCCTATGAGCAGGTGAGCTGGGGGCCGCTCGCCGCCGCCGCACTGGTGGTGACGCTGCCGGTGCTGGTGCTGACCATGTTCGCGCAAAAGCAGATCGTCGCCGGACTGACCGCCGGCGCGGTCAAGGGCGGCTGAAGACGCATTCCAGCTCGACATCACTCTTCTCCCGGAGAAATCCAATGGCATCGGTAACCATCAACAACGTGCAGAAGGCTTTCGGAGCCACCAAGATCATTCACGACGTCAGCGTCGACATCGCCGACGGCGAATTCGTCATCCTGGTCGGCCCGTCGGGATGCGGAAAGTCGACGCTGCTGCGCATGATCGCCGGCCTTGAAACGATCTCGGGCGGCAAGATCACCATCGGCGAGCGTATGGTCAACAATCTGCGGGCGCGGGACCGCAACATCGCCATGGTGTTCCAGAATTACGCGCTCTATCCGCATATGACCGTGGCCGACAACATGGGCTTTGCCCTCAAGATCAAGAAAGCCGATCCTGCCGATACCGCCGGCCGCGTCAGGAATGCCGCCAGCATCCTCGGCCTGGAAAAGCTGCTTGAGCGCTACCCGCGTCAGCTCTCCGGCGGCCAGCGCCAGCGCGTCGCCATGGGCCGCGCCATCGTGCGCGACCCGCAGGTTTTCCTGTTCGACGAGCCGCTCTCCAATCTCGACGCCAAGCTGCGCGTCCAGATGCGCGGCGAGATCAAGGCGCTGCACCAGCGGCTCGGCACCACCACGATCTACGTCACGCATGACCAGATCGAAGCCATGACGATGGCCGACAAGATCGTCGTGCTGCATGACGGCCTGGTCGAGCAGATCGGTGCGCCGCTCGACCTCTACGACCAGCCGGCCAATCTCTTCGTTGCCGGCTTTATCGGCTCGCCCGCCATGAATTTTATTGCCGGCCGCATCGAGGAAGGCGTGTTCCGCAGCGCCGGCGGGCTGATCCTGCCGCTGCCGGAAGGCGCCCGTCCGACCGACGCTGCAGGACGCGAACTTGTCTACGGCATCCGTCCCGAGCACATCCGCGCAACTGCCCAGGGCATGCCGGGCACGGTCACGCTTCTGGAAGCCACGGGTTCGGAAATCTTCGCCAAGGTCGACTGCGCCGGCGAGGAAATTGCCTGCCTGTTCCGCGAGCGGCTGCCGCTCAAGCAGGGCGCGGCGATAGGGATCGAAGTCGATCGCGCCTGCGCCCATCTGTTCGACGCGAAAACAGGTCGGCGTATATGATGGTGTGCCAGGGCGGCGGGGTCACGAGCGGAGGCGTGCAACAACCGATGATACTGGACAGAACGGTCATGCGCGAAAAACTATCGGCCGTTCGAGAGCCTTGTGAGAAGCGCGACCAGCTCCGACTGCCGATGCGTCTGCGTCTTCGCGAAGACCGATTTCAGCTGGTTGCGCCCGGTCTCATAGGAAACGCCAAGTTCGTCAGCTGCCGCTTCAACGCCGTGTCCCGCGCAAATCTTTCTCGCCAGCCTCGCTTCGGACGCTGTCAGCCTGAAGCAGGCCTGCAGCACGTCTTCGGCAGGAGGAGGGAGTCTCGCGTCAGGATCAATGAGGATGACGATTGCCTGGCACGGCGCCAGCGCGTTGTAGGAGACTTTCGGCAGTCGCAACGGATAGGCAAGGAGCGGTCGCCCTTGCAGCCTGGGCAGTGGCACGGGTGGCATCGATGCGGCCGTGTCCGGCGAACACAGCAGCGCTTTCAGCGATCGGTCGAGAGCATCGGTCGCGGTTCGGTCAAAGGAGACCAGACGCCGGCGCGTAATCTGCAGGCCTCGCCCCAGAAGCCTTTCCGCCGGAGCGTTGGACCGGAGGACATTGCCACTTCTGTCCAACATGACCGCAGGCGTTTCGGTGGCGCCAAACGCATCCAGTGCCGCGTCGGCCCTCCCGAAACCTATCGCCCGCGCAACTGCGGCCACAGAGCCCAGCTGTTCGAAAGGTCCGCCAGCTGTCTCATTTCGTCTGGCGTGAACGGGCCCTGTTGGATCGACCGTTGCAGCGACAGCGCCCAGAAGTCGTCTCCGGCGGCGATCTTGACGGCTGCGCACCATCGCAGGCCGAATGGCGCGAGGAATTCCTGGTAGTATGGATGCTTGGCGATATCGTCTGACGTCAGGAGGTCGAACTCCGAGGTGACCCCTTTCCGATCGAGGAAGTTGATGAGGCGATACCGCTCGTCGCGGTCAATCCAACCATCGCGGACATAGGTGTCGAGAGCAGGGGCCATGGTGCGGCTGCAAGGCACGAGTGGCAGATGCCCTTTTATGTCGAAGAGCAGCGCTCCGGCGCTCCCGGTGGCCTTTTCTGCCACCTCCATCGCGGAATCCCACCGTGATGGATCGAGGGCTGCCTCGACAAAGGCAACACCGATCGCGTCAAAATCGAAAGCAGCGCCCACCGCCAGCCCCTTGGTAGGCACCTATCTAAACATACCGAATGTTGGATAGCGAGTCGGACCGTCTCGGGGCCGCCCGCGATCGTGATGCAGCTTGCCGGCGCTTGCCGCCAGGGAATTAGTGTTTTTTGGGCGATGTTGAAGAGCGATGCCTGAACCGGAACGGCGACCTCATCTGCTTTGGCGACCTTATCGCCGCAGCCCGCTGCATTTCTGGCCCTCGCCACTGCTCCTCCGCCGCCGCGGTGAACTGCGGGGCCTGCATCCGTCCAATGCACCCAGTCTTCAGCTTGCGTCTGGGGTTGGCCAGGAAATCGGCGACAACCTCAGATCCGCAAGGGTCGGAATCGATCACATCGTGCCCAATCCCGCGAAGCACGACGACCTGCCCAAAAGGAAGGCTTTTGGCCGCACGATATGCCCAGTGAGTTGGTGTTGCCGGATCATACTCTCCCGACAACAGCAGGGTCGGGATATCCAGGCGGCGGGGATGCTTTTGCGAAACCGTCATTCCCTGGGGAAACCAAAGCGGGCAAACCCAGGTATAGTCGGCCTCTCCGATCCACTTCGTCCAGTATTCGAGGCGCTTGTCAGGCAGCTCGGATCTGTTGGTCTCAGAGCAAGTGACCGAAAAATCCATACCCTGGGCAATCTCGGTAGCGTCACCTTCAAAGATCATATCCGCAAGCGGTCTGAAATCGTTTTCGTATGTTTTCTCGACGAGCTTTGGAATATCTTCGATAGCGTAACGATCATATAGCAGCCCGAATACAAGTTCGAGAAAATCCGCTCCGGAGACATATCTGTACTGAGCGGGAGCGTTTTCTCCGTCATCGCTCCGCAAAAGCACCGGCTGTTTGTCCAATTGCTTTACGATCGCTCGCACCGCGTCTCCCAGTTCGCGCATGCAATTTTTTGATTTTTGGCAATCTCGTTCCAGCAGTCGCAAAGAACGATCCAGATTTTTTCCGTCTTCCTTGAGGTAGTCGATATCAAGGGGAAGAACGGAATCCAGAATGCTCGCCGAGATGCCCTCTGGATGCTCGTTCATCACTTCCAAGGCAACTCTTGTGCCGTAAGAGACGCCGTAGAGTACCCACTTCTTTATGCCAAGAGCCTTCCGAACGTCGTTGATATCTGCTGCATTTTCGGTGGTGTTGTAGGCGGAAAGATCAATGCCCTTTGCTATCAGCGCGCTTCGGCACGCGGCCACCTCATCTCTCATGAGCTTGTCAAAGCTGATTTCAGCATCGACGCTTAACGAAATGGAGTTCCAATGATCGGCCTTGAAGTATCGCGAACAGCTCAGCCTGGGAATTGACTTTCCTATCCCTCGTTGGTCGACCACGACCACTCGGCGCCCGATCATCCAATTTTGATCACTTATGAACTGCCACCATGCCTCGATGTCTTCCCTGTCGCCAATATCGGTGGGCTGGCCCGGCCCGCCCGTGAGAAACACAATGGGCTCATGCCGCTCGCGGTCGGGTTCGAAGACCACCACCGATAGAGTGATTTCAGTCCCAGAAGCTTTTTTGCGGTTTTCAGGGACACTGAGAGTCCCGCACGTCATTCCACGGTCGCGCGGAACCTCGAACCAGCAATTCGTTTTCTTGAACTCTCCTGCCTTGAGCTCTCTGGCATGGATATCCCCGCTCCACGCGCAAAAGAGAAGTACAGCTGACGCGAGCTTAAGGAGTACTCGATCCAGATTGATGAACATACGTCGAAAAGAGGCGCGCATGTTGCCCTCCAGCATGAAGCAAGGCCTGAGGCATTCGCTCGCCACCACTCAGCTTTGACATCAGCGCGGTCGTAGGAATGATCGTAGTTTCCCCCTGCCCCACCAATTGCCAAGTGCGATTTTGCTCGCAGCAAGCTACCCCTCATCGATAATAGAGTGGTTCCATGGGCCGCGCATGACCCATTTGGGTATAGGATCATGGCGACCGTGGCGTCAGGGCAGTTGTCACCGTTGCCGTACCCCTGAGCCTGTGGAGCGCGCCGACTTACTCCGTCGGGCCGCGGCAGCAATCCAGTTCTATCGTGATGAGATCGCCGTCGCGTTCGGGCTGGGGGGGGGGCCCCCCCGAAGGGGGGGGGGGGCCCCGGGGGGTATACCCAAAAAGTGTGTTTTTAAAAAAAAACAACCCCCCCCCCCCCCCAACAAGAGGGGTGGGGGGGGGTGG
>NZ_JBVVQB010000064.1:27829-36189 GCF_055811775.1 Mesorhizobium sp. WSM4844
CCCCCTCATTCCCCCGGGGGGGCGGGGTAACAACCCTTTTTTTTGGGCTTTCCCCCGGCGGGGGGGGGGGGGGGGCCCCCCCCCTCCCTGTGCGGGGCCCGCCCCGCGATTGCGATTCCCCCAATGCGCTTTGCCTGGAACGCTATCGCGACGGGCGTAAGAAGAAGATATGCCGCAGCGATGGAACGACCAACAATTATCGTGATCACAACCGTTTCACGTTAACCGTTAGGAAACGACGGGCTTGTTAAATGAGTTTCCCCACGGGGCATAAATATGGCACTTCACCTTTCGGCGGATGCAGTTCCTGTGGCGGCGGCCCCACAGAAGTATCTTTTTGGTCCGGTCGCTGACTTTCTCATGCTTGGCGGGAGCGCGTTGCTCATCCTGCCGGTCTTGTTTTTTGTCCCTCTTAAGTACGAAGGTTTCCTGGGCGCAACGATGTTGTTGCTGGCTCATCTGATAAACCATCCGCACTTTGCCCACTCTTATCAACTTTTCTATCGCAATTTCGGGCGGAAGGTGCGCGGAGACGGATATGACAAGAACCTTCAGGTCCGTTACATCTTCGCGGGCATTGTCGTCCCGCTGATCATGGGCGGTTTTTTTGCTTACGGTTCAATAGCGGGGAATGCGCGCCTGCTGGGTTATGCTGGCAATGCGATGGCCTTTTTTGTGGGCTGGCACTATGTCAAGCAAGGCTACGGCATGCTGATGGTGGACGCCGTATTGAAGCGCAGGTTCTTCAACGAGCAAGACAAGAAAGTGCTGCTGTTCAACGGCTATGCCGTATGGCTGTTCGCCTGGCTTCAGACAAACGCGGTGATCACCGAAAGGCAATTCTGGGGCTTGGACTACTACACATTTGCCGCCCCCTCATGGGTCACCAATATTGCCGTATTTGCCGCCGCTGCTTCCACGGCAGCCACTGTCGTGATGCTGATCAATCGCTGGCGCAAGCATGGTGGCACGCTACCGTACAACGGCGTCGTCGCTTACGTCGTGTCTCTATACGCCTGGATTCTATTTGTGAGGATAAACCCGCTCTGGTTGCTTGTGGTGCCGGCGCTCCATTCGTTGCAGTACCTGGCGGTGGTCTGGCGTTATCAGACCAATGTAGAGCTCGACCGTTCAGATGCTGTTATAGAACCCGAATTCAAGGTCCTGTCCATTATTGGCCCGATGTATAGGTTGCGAGTGCTGGCCTTTATCATCATTGGCAGTATTCTTGGGATTCTCGGTTTCTGGCTGGTCCCGATCGCGTTGTCTGCTTTGATTCCTTATAATAAAGAGGTGCTCGGCTCGTCGCTGTTCCTCTTCATAGCGTGGATATTCATCAACGTGCACCACTACTTTCTGGATAACGTTATGTGGCGACGAGGCAATCCAGAGGTATCAAAATATCTGTTCCGCTAGTCACTTGCCGCGGCAATCTTGTGATGGCCACAGATAGCCGGCCGGACCGCTCGCCACGCGGAGGCCAGCGTCGGAAAACGGTTCGGCCATACCTGCGTCAGCCGCTTGGTGGGCTTCAATAATGTTTGAGATAATCGATCTGAAAGCGATTCTGATCGTTTTTATGATCTTCGTTCCGCTGGAGCATCTGGTGCCGCTGCATGAGGGGCGACGGTACCTGCGACGGGCGTTCGTAACCGACCTCCTTCACCTGCTGGTGACCGGACTGCTGTTCAAGATCGGATTTCTGATCTTTGTCGGCGCCTGTATAACGGCCATCAATTCAGCCGTTCCGAGTATCATCGGCGAAACGGTGCGGGCGCAGCCCATATGGCTCCAGACGATCGAGGTGATCGTTATCTCGGACGTTGGTTTCTACGTCGCCCACAGGACGCTCCACTCTGTGCCGTTCCTTTGGCGTTTTCACGCGATCCACCACAGCATCGAAGAACTGGACGCCCTGGCTGCCCACCGTGTTCATCCCCTCGACCAACTCTTCGTCAAGGCGACGTCGCTCCTACCGATCTACGCCCTCGGCTTTTCGGTCTGGCCAATCATCATCGCTGGGCTGATCTACCAATGGCAGGCGCTACTAATTCACTCGAACATCAGGATCGGGTTTGGGCCGTTCAAGTGGGTGGTCGCCTCACCGCTCTTTCATCATTGGCACCATGCTAACGAGCCAGCGGCCATCGACAAGAACTTCGCCGGCCAGCTTTCTATCATCGATGCGATATTCGGCACGATGTACATGCCCGAAGTGATGCCGACGAAATACGGGACCGACGAGCCGGTGCCAGATGCCTATTTGGGACAGCTCGCCTATCCGTTCACCACGCCTAAAAGGCCCATCGCATCAGACTTGCAAATGGCGGAGCTGAATCATGACCAGTCGAATTGAAGACTTCGCCGGCCAGGCCGCGATCCTGGCTATTTTCTCGGCGCTGGTAGTGCTGGAAACAGGTACAATTGGCGGCATATTCAATGCGCGCGAGAGTCTCGAAGGATGGTCGCTAGTATTGATCTCTCGGATCGCTGCCTTGATCTTCATGGCTATGTCGCTCTTTTTCACGCTGGTGAGGCTGCCGGCCAAGGCCAGCGCGTCGGGCCTTGCACCGCGCATAGTCTCGATCGCGGGAACCTTTGTGATGTTCTTGCTGGTCGTACTCCCGGTCGGAACCGTTCCAACAGAAGTTCGACTGTTTGGAACCGCGATGATCGTGGTGGGCACGATCCTTTCAGCCTACTGCCTGCTTTGGCTTGGACGGTCATTTTCTATAATGGCGACAGCTCGAAAGCTCGTGATCGCCGGCCCCTATAGCATCGTCAGACACCCGCTTTATGTTGCGGAGGCGATCACAATCAGCGGTGTTATCATCGCCAACTGGTCGATCTCGTCGGTTGCGGTCGGTGCCTGCTGGTTTATGCTTCAGTTCCGGCGGGCCGTGAACGAAGAGCGCGTGCTGCGCGCCGCGTTCCCCGAATACCAGGAATACGAACGGCGAGTGCCAATGCTGCTACCATTTCGAGTGGTCAAGGCAGCCCGCTGATCGTTTCCGGCGCCACCTGGTTAGGATCGAGATAGAGTATCTTGTCGGGCAACGGCGTCAGGCCATATGCCGTGCGGAATTTCCCGTTGTGGCGCTTCTTTCGACGCTCGCCTGAGGGCATGAGCTACAAGGCGTTCCCTTCTAGTTCTTTCTGACGAATTGAAGCGTTGCGACCGGAACGGAAACAGGCGTGATGACGTAGCGTGTCTCGAAGCAGGGCGTGGTCCAGGAGCCAGGAGTTTGGTAAACTATTTGGTCTCATCATCTGTTTTGTCTTCTTCCTGAGTGCACTGCACGTTGCGTATGAAAACGGTGTCTGGCTGGCACCAAGCGCACACAAAGCGCGCTACGACCACAACGTGTACAAAGTTCGCCATACAAAATCGCAGAAAAAAGTACGGCGATGGCTCCCTAAGTAATTGAAAACTATGGTGATCCCGACAGGAATCGAACCTGTGACCTACAGATTAGGAATCTGCCGCTCTATCCTACTGAGCTACGGGACCACGCGGCCCGACACATAACTGCTTCGGACCGTTTCGCCAAGAGGCAAGCTTGACGCAATCGGCCGGTCACGAGTGGACCGCAAAGATGAGCCGGAAATAGCGGAACTTCGGACCACCGCCGCGCTTTAGTGTGCCGAAGGAGAGACCCGCATGAGTGCCACGAAAGAGTTCTTCGAAACCTGGCTCCAGGAGAACGTCGGTAACCTGCCCGCGGAAAGCGAAGTGAGCGTGGCCGTCCTGGTTCAGCAGTTCGAGCAGGATGCCGATGCGGCCGGCTATGGCCACGAGGTGCGCCAAGACGAGATCGGCGACATCGAAGAGGCCATCGAGAAAGCTCTGAAAAAGGCCAGGACAGGCGAACAGCCGCAGGCCGCCGATCCGGCCGAAGAGAGTGATCTGGCGCCCGTCATGGAGGCGCTGGAGGTCGACGACCCGAAGAGCGGGCCGTAGCGATCCCAGGCAACATCGGATGGCAGCCTACCAGCGGTTGCAGCACTCCCCTTCCACCCTAAATGACCCGGCATGATGGATGCCAAACACATCACACTCGGCGTTGTGATCGGCGTGGCTATCGGCGTCGCGTCGGACAATATTATTGCGGGTATCGGAATCGGTATCGCCCTGGGCATTGCCTTGGGTCTTGCGCGGAGGCGGTCAGGTCGGAAGTGACGATCGGAGCATCGCCACGTCCCGGGCCCGACCGCCTTGCAACCATCCCAATCGCAGCGCACCCCTCGGATCAAGCCGCACAGCGGTTTTATGGCCGATGCATCAAGCGGCCAGCGCCGTCTCCGCGAGCTTCACCCAATAGCTCATGCCGTGCGGGATGACCTCGTCGTTGAAGTCGTAGGCAGGGTTGTGGAGACCGGCGGTGTCGCCATTGCCGATGAAGATGAAGGCGCCCGGCCGCGCTTCCAGCATGTAGGAGAAATCCTCGCCGCCCATCACCGGCTGGATGGCGCGTTGCACCTGTGCCTCGCCGGCGATTTCAGCGGCGACATCGCTGGCAAAGACCGTCTCCTCCGGATGGTTGAAGGTGACGGGATAATTGGCTTTGTAATCGACCTCGATCGTTGCGCCGAAGGCCGCGCCCACGCCCTCGCAGATGGCGCGCACACGCTGCTCAGCCTTCCTGGCGACCTCCTTCTTCAGCGTGCGCACGGTGCCGGCGATCTCGGCGCTCTCGGGAATGACATTGTAGGCGTCGCCGGCGTGGAATTTCGTCACCGACACCACGACAGCCTCGACCGGATCGGTGCTGCGCGAGGCGATCGTCTGCAGAGCGCCGACGAGCTGGCTGGTGATGACGATCGGGTCGATGGTGCCGTGCGGCATCGCCGCATGCCCGCCCTTGCCCTTGACCGTGATGGTGAATTCGGCTGTCGCCGCCATGATCGGGCCCGGCTTGATGGCGAATTGTCCGACCGGCAGACCCGGCATGTTGTGCATGCCGAACACCTTGGAGATACCGAAGCGCTCCATCATGCCGTCCCTGACCATCTCGTTGCCGCCGCCGCCGCCTTCTTCGGCCGGCTGGAAGATCACTGCGACGGAGCCGGCGAAATTGCGCGTCTCGGCAAGATATTTGGCGGCACCGAGCAGCATCGCGGTGTGGCCGTCATGGCCGCAGGCGTGCATCTTGCCCGGAATAGTCGAGGCGTAGGGTTTCCCGGTGATCTCGTTGAGCGGCAGCGCATCCATGTCGGCGCGCAGGCCGATGCTCGTGCCTTCGCCCAGGCGGCCGCGGATGATGCCGACGACACCGGTCTTGCCGAGTCCGGTCACCACGTCGTCGCAACCGAAGGCCTGCAGCTTCTCGGTGACGAAGGCGGCGGTCTCGAAGACGTCGAAATTCAGCTCTGGCGTCTGGTGCAGATGGCGGCGCCAGCCGGCGACCTCGTCTTGCATTTCGGCGGCGCGGTTCAGGATCGGCATGATGTTCCATCTCGCTGTTGGAGCAGACGGGCTCTGCCTGCTGCTTTGCAATTGTGCCTGCTGTTTTAGAATTGTCATTCAGGCACTTTGCCATCTTGACGTCACATAGGCTAAATAGCACCGCAAGATAGTGATCCGGATAGAGGGACCGGATCACCATGCTGGCGATCGCGTAACAAATCTTACGGAGCCAGAGGCGACTGCGGCAAGAGGCGATCTCGGATTCCACCATGCGGTACAGGCGTTTCCTCAAATTGTTGCTCGCGGGCGCCGTGGCGCTTGCGGCGCTGGCCGGCCCGGCTCTCGCCAATCCGACGATCGTGTTCGACCTGGAGAATGGCAAGATCCTCCAGCACCAGGAGGCATTCAAGCGCTGGTATCCTGCCTCGCTGACCAAGCTGATGACCGCCTATGTGGCGTTTCGTGCGATTGCCGCCGGCGACGTCCAGGTCGATTCGCCGATCAAGGTGACGAAGCGTTCCGCCAGCGAGCCGCCGAGCAAGATGGGCTTCAAGCCCGGCTCGGTCATGCGGCTCGATAACGCGCTGAAGATGATACTGGTAAAATCGGCCAACGACGTCGCCATGGCCATCGGCGAGAACATCGGCGGTTCGCAGGCCGCTTTCGCCGAGCGCATGAACGCCGAGGCGCGCCGGCTCGGCATGACCGGAACGCATTTCGTCAACCCGAACGGGCTGTTTTCGCCGGACCAGTATACAACTGCGCGCGATCTCGGCTTGCTGGTGATGGCGATCCGCACGGAATTTCCACAATATGCCCCATGGTTCTCGATCGAGGGCCTGGCCGTCGGCAAGAAGAAGATCTCGAATTACAATCTTCTGATCGGCCGCTATCCCGGCGCCGACGGCATGAAGACCGGCTTCGTCTGTCCGTCGGGCTTCAACATGATCGGCTCGGCAACACGCGACGGGCGCACGTTGGTGGCGGTGGTGCTTGGCGAGAAGTCGGCCATCACCCGCGCCGAGACCGTCGCCAGGCTGCTCGACCAAGGCTTTGCCACGCCGACACCGGGCTGGCTGACGGTGGCGGCGCTGCCTTCCTATGGCGACACCACATCGGTCAACGACATGAACGACGAGATTTGCAGGAAGAAGCCGGCTAAGGAGCAGTCGGAAGCTGCCGCCCCCGTCGGCGATAAGAATGCGCCAAAATCTCCCTATCGAAAAAAACTCGATCACGCGCCGGCGTTGGTCGCAGTCGGCCTTGGCGGCGCCACCGGGCCGATACCGAAAGCCATGCTCGATGCATCGGGCCAGGAATATGCCGACGTGCCGCTGCCGAGCTGGCGGCCCGACCTGCCGCCGCCGCCCGGCGCGGAGCCGGCAGTGATCGGTTCCGCTACTGCGGCCCAGGAGCCCGCCAAGGCAGTGAACTAGGCTGATGAGCAGCGGCTTTCCCATCGCCGTTTCGGTGCTGACCGGTTTTCTCGGCGCCGGCAAAACGACGCTGCTCAACCGGCTGCTCAGGGATCCCGCGCTCGCCGACACCGCGGTCATCATCAACGAGTTCGGCGAGGTGGCGATCGACCATCTCCTGGTCGAACAGGCCTCCGACGGCATCATCCAGCTTTCCGACGGCTGTCTCTGCTGCACGGTGCGCGGCGAACTGGTCGACACGCTGGCCGATCTCGTCGACCGGCTGCAGACCGGCCGCATCGCCCGGCTTGCCCGCGTCGTCATCGAAACCACCGGCCTCGCAGATCCGGCGCCGGTGCTGCAGTCGATCATGGCCCATCCGGCGCTGGTCGAGGCCTTCCGGCTCGACGGCGTCATCACGCTGGTCGACGCGGTCAACGGAGATGCGACGCTCGACGCCCATGTCGAGGCAGTGAAGCAGGCGGCGGTCGCCGACCGCATCGTGCTGACGAAAGCCGATCTGGCCACCGATCCGCGCGACGTCGAGGCCTTGCGGGCGCGGCTGCGGCAGATCAATCCGGGTGCCGAGCTGCTCGATGCGGGTGACAGAAGGACCGATGCAGCGGCGCTGTTCGATTGCGGCCTCTATAACCCAGCCACCAAGTCCGCCGACGTGCGGCGCTGGCTGGGCGAGGAAGCCGCCCATGATCACCACCACCACCACCATGGTGACCACGGCGATCATGACCACGATCATGACCATCGGCACGATTCCCGCGTGCGCTCCTACTCGCTCGTTCATGACGGGCCGGTGCCGTTTTCGGCGATCGAGATGTTCCTCGACCTGTTGCGATCAGCACATGGCGAGCGCCTGTTGCGCATGAAGGGCGTCATCGAATTGCTGGAAGACCCGTCGCGGCCACTGGTCGTCCACGGCGTCCAGAAGATCCTGCATCCGCCGGCGCGGCTGCCGTCCTGGCCGAACGGCCAACGCGGCACAAGGCTGGTGCTGATCACGCTCGACATGCCGGAAGATTACGTCCGCCGGCTGTTTGCCGCCTTCACCAACCGGCCGTCGATCGACTCGCCGGACCGCGCAGCGCTGGAAAACAACCCGCTGGCCATCGCCGGGCGGTGAAGCGGCTGATCTCCCCCCTCGAGGGGGAGATGTCGCCGAAGGCGACAGAGGGGGTCGTCTCGGCTGGTGCGACGCCCCGTAGGAACGAAAGATAAGGTTGGCGCTTCACGCGCGGCAACCCCCTCTGGCCTGCCGGCCATCTCCCCCTCAAGGGGGGAGATTATCCCGCTCAGCCGCCGCCGCGCTCGACCAGAAAGCGATGGCCGCCGGAAACCGCTGCCGTTTCGATCAACCGATGGCCGATCTCGGTGCAGAAGGCGGGAATGTCGATGACGGCGAGGGGGTCAGTGGTTTCGAGCCATAGCCAGCTGCCCGGCTGCATTGTGGCCAACCGCTTTTTTGCCTTGAGCACGGGCAACGGGCAGTTCAGCCCTTTGAGGTCGTAGACGGGGGCGGGGGC
>NZ_JBVVQB010000065.1:0-35250 GCF_055811775.1 Mesorhizobium sp. WSM4844
CCGTTTACGGGGAGAAATGCCCGGTCCACCCTCCGCAGCTGCTGCGGAGGACGGGCAGGGCAATGAGGGGCGGCGCCGGCTTCGACAATTAGCGGGCGCTACGGAAGCGCAGGAAACCGCAACCGCAGGCCGGCACAAATATGCCCTAAGCCCCCAGCCCTTCGAACAGGATCGTCGACAGATAGCGTTCGGCGAAGGACGGAATAACGACCACCAGGTTCTTGCCCTCGTTCTCCGGCCGCGAGCCGACGACGATCGCCGCCTGCAGGGCAGCGCCCGACGAGATGCCGACCGGCACGCCTTCGAGGCGGGCGACAAGCCGCGCATTGGCGACCGAATCCTCGTTGGAGACCTTGACGATCTCGTCATAGATGGTCGTGTCGAGGATCTTCGGCGCGAAGCCGGCGCCGATGCCTTGGATCTTGTGCGGACCGGGCTGGCCGCCCGACAGCACCGGCGAGGCTTCCGGCTCGACAGCGACGACATGCACGGAGGGCTTGCGCTGCTTCAGCACCTGGCCGACGCCGGTGATGGTGCCGCCGGTGCCGATGCCGGCGACGAAGATGTCGACTTCGCCATGAGTGTCGTTCCAGATTTCCTCGGCTGTGGTGCGGCGGTGAATTTCCGGATTGGCGGGATTTTCGAACTGCTGCGGAATGATGGCGTCGGGCAGCGTCGCGGCCAGTTCGTCGGCCTTGGCGATGGCGCCTTTCATGCCTTTCGGCCCTTCGGTCAGCACCAGTTCGGCGCCGAGCAGCGCCAGCATCTTGCGGCGTTCGACCGACATGGTTTCCGGCATGGTCAGGATCAGCTTGTAGCCCTTGGCGGCGGCGGCGAAGGCGAGCGCAATGCCGGTGTTGCCCGAGGTTGGCTCGATCAGCGTGGTCCTGCCGGGCGCGATCCTGCCCGATGCCTCCAGCGCCTCGATCATCGAGACCCCGATGCGATCCTTGACCGAGCCGATCGGGTTGAAGAATTCGAGCTTGGCCAGCAGATTGGCGACGACGCCCTTTTCCCCGGCGAACTTGTCGAGCCGCACCAGCGGCGTGTCGCCGATCGTCTCGGTGATCGAATTGTAGATGCGGCCGCGGCCGGGCACAGGCACGGTGGTGGCGGGCTTGTTCATTGGTTTCGCTCCCAAGAGGTCAGATGGGCAAGGGTCAGGCAATTAAGTGAGTCAGGCAACTAAGTCTCGACCAGGCAGGATAAAGCCTTCGGCCGCGCAAGCTAGTCTGCCGTTTGAAAATATCCGCTGGGTCGCATGCTGAATACATCCTCGCCCGCAGGTGACGCGCCAGATGCAACCGGCGCCGTCCTCCGCGATAGCCAGCGCCGTCCTCCGGGCATCGCAACACTTGCCAGTCGGCCCCAGACCGCGTCGCCGGAGACGGCGAAGCCGGTCATGAGATCCTCATGTTCGCCGGTCGGCTAGCCGTCCTTGCACCTTTCGGGGTCAGTTCCCGGCGGCGTAGAAATCGTCGTCGAGGCGCTTTTCCAGCGCGACGAGATCGGCCGGCAGCGGCAGGCCCATGGCGCGCATCTCCCCCAGCTTTTCGCGCAACTGCTCCTGTACTTCATGCTGATCCTCGGGCTGGTTGATCATCTGCTCGAGCAACAGGCTGATCTGAGCCTTGAATGATTCCAGCGCCATTTTTTTCTCCTTGAGGTTCCCTAAAGCGTGTCGCGTTAGAAGGGATCCGTGCGACACGCATCGGTTTTTTGGGCGATATGCATTATCGCAGCATGCGGGAAATAAGCTGCGCGGTATAGTCGACCATCGGCACGATGCGTGCATAGTTCAGCCGGGTCGGGCCGATGACGCCGAGAGCGCCGATGACGCGGGCGTCCTTGTCGCGATAGGGCGCCACGACCAGAGACGACCCCGACAGCGAAAACAGCTTGTTTTCCGAGCCGATGAAGATGCGCACGCCGGAGCCTTCCTCGGCGAGGTCGAGAAGCTGGATCAGCCCGTCCTGCGTCTCCAGATCCTCGAACAAATGCCGCAGCAGCTCGATGTCGGCCTGGGCGGTGACATTTTCTAGCAGATTGGCGCGGCCGCGCACGATGAGACGCGCCGGCAAGCCGCTCTCGGCGCCTGCCCAGACAGCAAGGCCCTTCTCGACCAAATCCTGCGACAGCGTGTCGAGGGCGGCCCTGGTCTCTTCCTTGATGCGGGCGATCTCGACCCGCGCCTCGGCCAGCGTGCGACCGCGGATATGGGCGTTGAGGAAATTCGAGGCTTCGTGCAGTTGCGAGACGGTGATGCCAGCGGGCAGGTCGACGACGCGGTTTTCGACGTCGCCGTTCTGCGACACAAGCACGGCCAGCGCCTTGTTCGGCTCGAGCTGGATGAATTCGATATGCTTGAGCGCCACCTCGTTCTTGGCGGCAAGCACGAGGCCGGCGCCGCGCGACATGCCGGACAGCATCTGGCTGGCCTCGGTGAGCATGTGCTCCAGCGTCGCACCAGAGCCGGAGGCGCGCACCTGCGCCTCGATGGTGCGGCGCTCCTCGTCGGAGAGATCGCCAAGCTCCATGAAGGCATCGACGAAGAAGCGCAGGCCGGCCTGAGTCGGCAATCGGCCGGCCGAGATATGCGGCGCGTAGATCAGGCCGAGATGCTCGAGATCGCTCATCACATTGCGGATGGTGGCCGGCGACAGCGAAGACGGCAGGATACGCGACAGGCTGCGCGAGCCGACCGGCTCGCCGTCCTTCAGATAGGAATCGACAATGCGCCGAAAGATGTCGCGCGAGCGCATGTCGAGCGATTGAAGCGCGGGCGATTGAAGCGCGGGGGATTGGAGCGCTGCCGCCGACTGGGAACCGGGATCGACTGCCTTGGTCATTCGAGCCAAATACCTCCGGCCCAAGGATATAGACATCGGCCGCGCCCGCGCAACTGGTCCATTTTCCTTTGCGCCTCTCGTCGCGTGCGGCTACAAGCCGGCCACGACTCCTAAAACGACAAGAAAGAAGCCTGAATGCGCCCTTCCAAACGCCAATTCGACGAAATGCGCGCCATCTCCTTTGAGCGCGGCGTCTCCAAGCACGCGGAAGGCTCGTGCCTGGTGAAGTTCGGCGACACCCACGTGCTGTGCACCGCCAGCCTCGAGGAAAAGGTGCCGGGCTGGATGCGCAATTCCGGCAAGGGCTGGGTGACGGCGGAATACGGCATGCTGCCGCGCTCGACCGGCGAGCGCATGCGCCGCGAGGCTTCGGCTGGCAAGCAAGGCGGCCGCACGCTGGAAATCCAGAGGCTGATCGGCCGTTCGCTGCGCGCAGTGGTCGATCTGCAGGCGCTGGGTGAGCAGCAGATCACCGTCGACTGCGACGTGATCCAGGCCGATGGCGGCACGCGCACCGCCTCGATCACCGGCGGCTGGGTGGCGCTTTACGACTGCCTGCGCTGGATGGAAGCCCGGCAGATGGCCAGCGTCGCCAAGGTGCTGAAGGACCATGTCGCGGCTATCTCCTGCGGCATCCACGACGGCCAGCCGGTCATCGACCTCGACTATCTCGAGGATTCATCGGCCGGCACTGACGCCAATTTCGTCATGACCGGCAAGGGCGGCATCGTCGAGATACAAGGCACGGCCGAGGGCGAGCCTTTCTCGGAAGAGCAATTTGCGGCGCTGATGGAATTGGCCAAGAAAGGCATTGCGCGACTGGTCAGCCTGCAGCAGATGGCTGTAGCTTAACCCTGTCATGACTCCCTCTGCCATCCTCGAATCAGCGCTCTACGTGACCGACCTCGGTGCCGCGGAAAAATTCTACACCGATGTGCTCGGGCTCGATCTGCTGGGCAAGGTCGACGGCAGGCATCTTTTCTTCCGTTGCGGGGACGGCGTGCTGCTCATCTTCAACGCCGAGGCGACCAAGGTGCCGCCGGCGCCCGATGCCAGGCTGAAAGTGCCGCCGCACGGCACGGTCGGCGACGGCCATCTCTGCTTTGCGGCGAGCGCGGACGAGATCGTGCGCTGGAGAGCGCATCTTGAGCGAAAGAAAATCGCCATCGAAAGCGAGTTCGAATGGCCGCAGGGTGGCCGCTCGATCTATATTCGCGACCCCTCCGGCAATTCGATCGAATTCGCCGAACCAAGAATCTGGGGCATCTGATGCATTCGCTTGATGGACATGAGATCGTTGTCGCTAGCCACAATGCCGGCAAATTGCGCGAATTCGCCGATCTGATGGCGCCGTTCGGCATAGAAGCGAAGTCGGCCAAGGAATATGGCCTGCCGGAGCCGGACGAGACCGGCACCACCTTCGAGGAGAACGCCTATATCAAGGCCTTTGCCGCCGCCAAGGCGACAGGCCTGCCGGCATTGTCGGACGATTCCGGCCTGTGTGTCGATGCGCTGGGCGGAGCGCCCGGCGTCTACACCGCCAACTGGGCCGAGGCGCCCGACGGGAGCCGCGACTTCGGCATGGCGATGCAGCGAGCCGAAGTGGCGTTGCAGGAAATCGGCGCGGTTGATCCAGCGCAGCGCAAGGGCCGCTTCGTCGCCGTCATCTGCCTGGCCTTTCCCGACGGCGCGGCCGAATATTTCCGTGGCGAAGTCGAGGGCACGCTGGTATGGCCGCCGCGCGGCGAACTCGGCTTCGGCTACGACCCGGTGTTCGTGCCGGACGGTTTCCAAAAGACTTTTGGCGAGATGACCGCAGAGGAGAAACATGGCTGGAAGCCCGGCCAGCCGACGGCATTGTCGCATCGGGCTCGCGCCTTCCAGAAATTCGCACAGGCCAGACTGGATTTGGCGCGATCGGCGGTGAAATGACCATGCTGCTCGACCGCAGCCCCGGTTTCGGCGTCTACGTGCACTGGCCGTTCTGCGCGACCAAGTGCCCCTATTGCGACTTCAACAGCCATGTCCGCCACCAGCCGGTCGACCAGGAGCGTTTCGCGCGCGCCTTCGAGACCGAGCTTGCGACGATGCGCAACCGCACCGGACCGCGCGAGGTGACCAGCATTTTTCTCGGCGGCGGCACGCCATCACTGATGAAGCCGCAAACCGTGGCGACGGTGCTGGACGCGGTGGCGAAGAACTGGACGGTGCCTGCCGGCATCGAGGTGACGCTGGAAGCCAACCCGTCTTCGGTCGAGGCCGAGCGCTTTCGCGGCTACCGGGCGGCAGGCGTCAACCGGGTGTCGCTCGGCGTGCAGGCGCTGAACGACAAGGATTTGCGCTTTCTCGGCCGGCTGCACAATGTCGATGAAGCGCTGCATGCGATTGGCCTGGCGCGTGAGATTTTCCCGCGGCTGTCGTTCGACCTGATCTACGCACGGCCCGGCCAGACGCCGGAAGCGTGGCAGGCGGAACTCGAACAGGCGATCGGCCACGCCGCCGACCATTTGTCGCTCTACCAGCTGACCATCGAGGAAGGCACGCCGTTCCACGCGCTGCATGCGGCGAGGAAATTCGCTATTCCCGACAATGACCATGCCGCCGATCTCTATGCGCTGACGCAGGAGATCACCGCTGCGCATGGGCTGCCGGCCTATGAGATTTCGAACCACGCCAGATCAGGCGCCGAAAGCCGGCACAATCTGACCTATTGGCGCTATGGCGAATATGTCGGCGTCGGTCCTGGCGCGCATGGCCGCTTCGTCGAAAACCGCCGTCGCGTGGTGACGATCGCCGAACGAATGCCGGAAACCTGGGCCAATCTGGTCGAGGCAAAGGGCCATGGCGTCACCGGCGGCGAGATCCTGACGCGCTCGGAAGAGGCCGACGAGTTCCTGTTGATGGGGCTGAGGCTGGCCGAGGGCATCGACCTCTCTCGCTATGAAGCGTTTTCCGGCCGCGGCCTGTCGACGGCGCGGCTGTCGATGCTGCAGGGCGAGGGGCTGGTGGCGCCGATCGGCAATGCCCGCCTGCGCGCCACGCCGGCCGGCATGATCGTGCTGGACGCCGTAGTGGCCGATCTGGCGCGGTAATATTTGCACGAAGGAATATCCCAGCGCCGGGCCAGCCTGCAATCCGCGACCGATATTTACTTGCAAGCGTGGGCCTGACTGGTCAAGCTTCTGTCGGGTGCCGCTAATATGCGGTTGAAGCAGAGCACGGGGCTAAAATGCGCCTCTTCAACATCGCGCTTGCTGTCATTGCCCTGATCGGCGGGCTGGAGGTGGCGTGGGCTGAAAAACGCGTTGCGCTGGTGATCGGCAATTCGAACTATCAGCGGGTGGCTAGACTTCCCAATCCGAACAATGACGCTGCTGACATGGCGGCCTTGCTCTCAAAGGTAGGGTTCAAAGTATCTCGCAAGATGGACTTGGACCATACCGCGTTCAGGAAAGCTCTGCAGGAGTTCGGTCGCGAGGCGGAAGGTGCAGATTTCGCAATAATCTTCTTCGCCGGACACGGGGTTGAGGTTGAGAATAGAAATTTTCTGGTTCCTACAGATGTCAGCCTGAGCGCTGATTCCGACGTGGAGTTTGAGGCAATCCCGCTCGATTTGGTGATGAACGCGTTGTCCCGTGTCTCCGGCGTGCGAGTGGTTCTACTTGATGCTTGCCGGGACAACCCTTTTATCGCGGCCATGCGCAGATCAAATGCAACGCGTTCCATTGGCAGAGGCTTGGCTGCGATTGAGCCGGCAGCCGGAACCTTGGTCGGGTACGCTGCGAAGGAAGGTACGACCGCATTCGATGGAGGGGGACGGAACAGTCCCTACACTGCAGGGCTGTTGGCGCATTTGGGTGAACCCGGGGTAGATATCCAATTCGTGTTTCGCAAGGTTCGCGACACTGTTCTGGCCGCGACAGGCGGCAAGCAGGAACCATTCACGTATGGATCGCTGCCTGGCAGGGAAATTTTCATTGCCCCTCCTCGTGGCGCAACGACAGTCTCGCCAGCCGACAGCAGCCGAGATGCGAGCCTGACGGAAATCGAGTTGTGGACCTCAATCCGCGGCTCCAAAAGCAGCGGAGCGTTAAAGGATTATCTTCGACTGTACCCGGACGGCCTGTTTGTGCCTCTCGCCAGACTGCAAATTCAACAGTTGGAGAATGCAGATCATCAATCGGACACCGGCCAGGAAGATGCCCCGAACGAACTGGCGAAGCGGATACAGCGCGAGCTTGGCCGCGTTGGGTGTAATCCGGGAAACCCAGACGGCATCTGGGGTGGAAGAACCCAGGAGGCGTTGCGCCGTTTCGCTCGCTACTCCGGCGCTGAGATCGACATGGCGAAACCGACAGAAATTGCTTTGAAGAAACTGGAAGGAAGCACAGCGCGCGTGTGTCCGGTGGTTGCCCGGCCGAATTCGATAGAAAAACCCCGCAATGCGAACAACCCGAACACCCGGCCACGATCGCCAACGGAACAGAAGCGTGCCGCCGCTGCTCCGAGCGCGAGCCGGCCAGCTCGCGTTTGCAGAGCAGAAACCCACGATGAGTGCAGGGTCAGAGCGCGGGCCGCCGGGGCTCGCCGGGGCAGCGGCTTCTGCCGCGATCGACTTACAATCTGCGAATGACGTGCCTCGGCAGAGGCTGCCGATCTGGCGCCGATCACGGCCACGGGTCGTGTGTTGAAGCCGGCGAGAACCGGTAAGCGGCAGCAGAGAGCATGCTGGCGCTCCCATCTTCCACCTCATCCTATCGAAACTCAATAATGTAGCCGTGCGAGCTGTTTTGCGGACCCATATCGTCCCACGTGCTCGCCTTGAGATCGGCCGTGTCGCGGTTGCCGTCCAAATGAGCATAAAACATCGCAAAATCATCACCCTGCTTGTGCTCGTTGGGGTGGTTGGGAAGCCAATTGTTGTAAGTCATTGCCTCGCCGGTCAGCCATCGCCAGCCGCCACGAGGCTCGCGCCCCCCCGGATCCTGCTCAAGGCCGATCCACGGACCCATCTTGTAGGACACTCTTCCGTCGAAGCCAGTTTCGAACATCCGTTCATCAGTCTCGAACAGCCCGTAAATAAAGTCGTTCTCCGCCTTTGACGAGATCGCCGCCAGATGCGCTTCACACCGCTGGGCAGCAGATTTGGCGGTCTGCCAAGACGAGTGGCGATCGTAAACTGCCACATAGAGGCGGCTCCCAAACTCGCCGTAGATGATTTCTTTGCCCCTGAGGCACTGCGCGGCGCGAATAGTGCGCTCATCGGTTTCGAGCCCTTTCAAATCCTCGGGGTCGAAGAGCCGCGCCTCGTCGGCAGATACGACGGAATCCGTGCTCGTGACGCCAACCAGCTCCAGCCTGCTGGCGACGACGCTATTGATGTATCCAGTCTCGGTGAGCCCCAGCGCCTTCTGATATCGAGAGATCGCCCTGCGAGTCTTTTGACCGAGATTGCCGTCCGCCGCACCTATGTCATATCCGAGGTCGGAAAGCGTCAGCTGGATTTCCTTGCGTTGAGACTGCGTCAGCTTCATACGGCGTTCAGCTTCCTGCGGCGACACGAGGCCATCGCCGCCACCTTCGAGCAGACGCAGCGCAGCGCGAGCGCTGTCGGAGAAAGAGCCGGATTGGTGCTTGGCCAAGTAAAGCTGCCAGCCGCGTGCAGTGGCAATGCGCTCGGCCTTTTCGAAATCTATCTGGGCGAGAAAATCGGATGCGGCGACAGCGGTCGCCGGCGCGCTGGCGTTGAAGTAAAATTCAGCGGCAATGTTCGAGACAATCTGCGGCGATTGGAGGTTGTTCGTCTTTATGCGGACATCGCGGATCACACGCTTGAAAGCCGTACCTACCTCTAGCGAAGGGCTGGACATATGTTCAACTAAGGCCGTCGTGAAAGGCGAATTCTCACCGACTCCATCGTAGGCGACCTGGCCAGGCGAAGCGGAGAAGGCGATCATCGTTCCCGAGCCGGTGGAACCCACAGGCGCCAGCCCCTTCAACGCAGCGCCGCGGGTGACGCCTTCGACGCTTGCATTCAGCCGGTCGGCGATCGGATTATTGCGACAGGCATCGACGAAAAGAAGCGACAGCGAGGCTTTCCGCTCCATAGTGCCTATAATGGAATTCAGCGCGATGGCTTCGGCGTCGACATCAAACTCCGACAGCAGCTCGGCATCGAGCCCGAGCAGAAAATTTTCGCCTTTCAGCTGCATCCCGTGGCCAGCGAAGTAGAACAAGGCGGTGTCGGCTGGCCCGATCTTCTTTGAAAAAGTAGAGAGTCCTCTAGCGAAACCGGCCCGGTCGACGTTGATCAGACTGTCTACCTCGAAGCCGTTTTCCTTCAGGAACGCTGTAAAGGCACGGGCGTCGGCGGCGGCGTTCGCCAACGGCGTTGTCGCCGTGTAGGCAGAATTCCCGACTACCAACGCAAGGCGCTTACCTTCAGCAGCGCGTAGCGGCGCTGAAAAGCCCAGCACCATCAGAAGCAAGAAAAATAGAAATGCCTGAAGATTTCTGAGCCCCATGGCTGCCTCTCCTACTGCTGGCGCGACTATTCTAGGCTGAATACCTCGATCATCTCGGCGCGCCCTTTGACCTCGTGATAGCCGCAGGACTTGAAATATTGACTACCTTCAGGCCAGTGCTCGACGAACTGGGCGCTGACCAACAGCGGCTTGTCCAGTTTTCGCGTCAATCCCTCAATACGAAAGGCCAAATTCACGGCATCGCCCAGCGCGGTGTTGATGCCTTTGCCCATAGCGCCGATAGCAACTTCACCCACATGAAGGCCAATGCGGCTGTCGAGTACGATGTCTTGTTGTTCCCGGACCAGTACTCGGGTTGGCGACGTGGCCGCGTCTTCCGCAGCGCGGAGCGCCTGAGCAGCCTGAACCGCAGCGACACAGACATCCGCTGCCGTCTCGTGCCAATAAGCAAATACACAATCACCGATGAATTTGTCGATCGAGGCACCGTAGTGCTTCAAGATCATATTGCAGTCCATGTACCACTCGGCCAGGAGGGCCGCCACCTGTTCCGGGGACAGCCTTGCGCTAATTGCGGTAAACTCCTTCAAATCAGCAACGAACAGCGTGGCCGGCCGGCTCTTGGGGGCTGCCGGGTTGCCCCATTGCGTTTTTGTGTTCGCCACTTGCGAATCGGGATCGGGGGCAGTCGTGCCCTGGTCGAAAACAAAAATCGACCTGCCGAACTGGACGCGATCGCCGGTGTGCAGCACACGCGCGGTTGTGAGCGCCACGTCATTCACATAGCTGCCATTGGCACTGCCGACATCGACAACCCAGTAGTTCGCGCCGTCGCGCCGGATCGTTGCATGCTGGCGCGAAACTTCCCCGTCTTCCAAGCGTATGGTGGAATGTTCGCCACGACCAATCAGGTTGAAATCTCCCAGCCTGTAGGCCTCTCTGCTGCCCAGTGCGGTTAAAGTCGCCGACATGACCCTCTCCCGTACGCTCAAGCGCGCGCACGCAGATTCAATATTAGCACGTTACGAACAGAGGCTGGCGACATTCCAGAGGACGATGAGTTCGTGGACCCAGCGTCTGCTGGAAGCGCGCGTCTCGAACTATCCGGGCTGAATGATGTGGCCGAGCGTTTCCCCCACGCTTTAGAGAGAGGTGTCTCGGCCAATCGCGAAGGTCGCGGTAGTCAGGCGTCGTGCTTGGGGGGGCGCCTGGCGTGGTCTTTCTCGGCGTCCGCCTCACCGTCGCGAGCCGGCTTGGCCTCGCCCTTGTCGCGGCGTGCACGGTATCGATCGCTTGTCGGATGTGGGGGCGCTCCATTGCGGGAGCTTTTGGTTTCAAGGCGGGTGATGAAAATGTCGAAGCGATTGGGCATCGTCTGGTCAGTGCTCCATCGTGCTGCCGGTGCCGGTCGAGGGCTCGATCTCGAGCTTGGTTGCCTTTGACGGCCGACGCTTTCGCGGCTTTTTAGCCGAGCCGGCGCCGGCTTTGGCAGGCAGGCCCTTGTCCTTTCGCACGGCAAAGCGCTTGCGGCCTGCATAGTAGGGTTCGAAAACGTCTTGTATCTTGAGGCTGTCCATCCTGCTCCTCCCGAGATCAGGCATAAATCCGCCGGGCACGGTTTCGTTCCGCAGTGTGGCAAAGGCATGACAGCCGCGTCACTTCGGCATGGGTTTTGCAACCCGGCGTGAGCCGTGCCAAACAGAGCCGAATGCATTCAAGGTCAGAGCCTGACGGGGGACACCGGTGACCGGCGAGTCGGCAAAACGCAGCTACGTGATCGGCCAGACCGAGATACCGGCCCGGCCGCTCGAGCCGGCGCTCTACCTGGTGGCGACGCCGATCGGCAATCTCGCCGACATCACATTACGCGCGCTTGAAACGCTCGCCGCCGCCGACATCGTCGCCTGCGAGGACACGCGTGTCAGTCGCGTGCTGCTCGACCGCTACGGCATCCGCCGCCGCACCACTGCGTATCATGAGCACAATGCCGGCGAGGCCGGCCCAAAGCTGATCGCAGCCTTGCTGGCAGGGCAGAGCGTGGCGCTGATCTCGGACGCCGGTACACCGCTGATCTCCGATCCCGGCTACCGACTGGTCGGCGAAGCGCTCGACCAGGGCATTCGCGTCGTGCCGATCCCCGGCCCGTCGGCGCCGCTCGCGGCGCTGACGGCCTCCGGCCTGCCCTCCGACGCCTTCCTGTTCGCCGGCTTCCTGCCGGTGAAGACCGGCCAGCGGCTGACCCGGCTGGAAGCGCTTAAAACCGTGCCGGCGACGCTGATCTTCTTCGAATCGCCGCGGCGGCTGGCCGAGACGCTCGGTGCCATGGTCGAGGCGCTGGGCGGCGCCCGCAAGGCCGCGATCGGCCGCGAGCTGACCAAGACCTTCGAGGAGATCCGGACCGGCACTTTGCAGTCGCTCGCCGATCATTACGCGGCGGCCGACACGCCGAAGGGCGAGATCGTCATCTGCGTCGGCCCGTCGGACGCAACGGCCGACGAGCCGGCGGACATCGACCGGCTTCTGCTTTCGCTTGCCGCCGAGATGCCGGCCTCCAAGGCGGCGGCGGAAGCCGCCAAGATGACCGGCGGCCAGAAGCAGGCGCTTTACCGGCGGCTGCTCGAACTCAAAGATAGTGGGAAAGAGGGCGACACCGGCAAAGACGGCGACACCGGGAAAGACAGCGATGGCTGAACGCCCGGTCGCCAGCCGCCAGCGCGCCTATCGGCGCGGCCACCGCAGCGAGTGGCTGGCTGCGGCGGCGTTGATGGTGAAGGGCTATCGGATCCTGGCCCGCCGCCACCGCACGCGGTTCGGCGAGATCGACCTGATAGCGCGGCGCGGCAACCTGGTGCTGATCGTCGAGGTGAAGGCTCGCCGCACGCTGGTGGAAGCGATGGAAGCTGTTCGCTGCGAATCGGAGCGCCGCATCGAAAGCGCCGCCGATCTCTGGCTGTCGCGCCAGTCCGACTATGGCAGATTGTCGGTGCGCTTCGACATGGTCGCGGTGCTGCCGTGGCGCTGGCCGGTGCATGTCGAGAATGTTTTTTACGGGCGGAGCTAGGCTCTGGAAGTCGCCGGTGGGATACGGATCGCAGCGCACTGACCATTCCACGTAGAACGCTCCATCGCGGCATAATCCAAGTCGATGCGCCAGTCGGCTCGGTCGTGAATTTCCGGACGTTTGCGATCGCAGCGCCAAGGTTTCGTCCCGGGAAGCAGCGCCGACTTTCAAACGCTGGTTGACTTTCGGCGACAGGCGCCGATTCTCAAGTCAAAGGCGGCCTGCCGAGCAACATGCCGCCCGAACGATCAGCACGATGATCGAGAGCAGCCTTGAACCTGGTCAATCCCCCGAGCCTTGTTCTAAACGGTGTCGAGTTCGATTTCGACGCCGGTCTCCTGCACGGCGAGCATGGTGAAGATGTCCCGCTGAGGCCTCAATCGCTCGCGGTGCTGAAGCATCTGGTCGCCAACGCCAACCGTGTCGTGACCAAGGAGGAGCTCCTGGACGCTGTCTGGCCCGGCATCGCGGTGACGGAAAACAGTCTTTCCCAGTGCATCAGCGAAATCAGGAAAGCCATCGGCGACGAGAAGCAGAGCCTGCTCAAGACAGTCGCGCGACGGGGATATCGCTTTGTCCCCGAAAGCCAAGCGCCCGGCATACCTCACGATCGCTACCCGCAGGTTCACGGCACTGCCTATCCTGACCAGCACGAGACCAAAAGCCGGCGAAGCCTGATATTTGTAAGCGCTGTACTGGCAATCATTGCCGCAGTCGCGGCGTTCATCTGGAGGCCTACATTTGATACGGGAGTGCCGACCTCGCTCTCGATCGCGGTTCTGCCGTTCGCAAATCTCAGCGAAGCCGAGGAGCAGGCCTATCTTGCCAACGGTTTCGCGGACGATCTGACGACAGAGCTGGCGCGCGTTCCCGGCCTGTTTGTCGTCTCGCACAATGCCGCGCGTGCATATCGCAACAGCGGTCTGCCGCCGGCGAAGATCGCGAAAGAGCTCGGCGTCCGCTACCTGCTGGAGGGCTCGGTTCGACGTCTCGGCGATGAAGTGCGCATCAATGCGCACTTGGTCGATGCCTCGACGGTTGGCCAGATCTGGGCCGAGCGGTTCGAAGGTCCATTCAGCGATGTGTTCAAGCTCCAGGACCAGGTGACCGGTCAGATTGTCGCCGCGCTGCAGCTAAAGCTCGTCCCGGGAAAAGCAAACCTGGCCGTGTCCGGCGATACTGACGATCCGGAAGCTTACCAGGCTTTTCGGCGCGCTATCGAGGCGCGACGAACGGATACACCATCAGGCACCGTGGACGCATCTCGCTACCTGCGCCAGGCCCTGGCGCTGGATGCCGATTTCGGCGCGGCGGCCGCGGAATTGGCATGGCTCCACTGGGATGCCGACGACGCGAGGAGACAGGCCCTAGGGCTTGGTTGGACCGAGATCGACGACGAGCTCTACGGCAATCTGGCCATCGCTGCCGGAAATCCGTCGCCCGGTTACTATCAGCTGATTTCCGAGCTTCTGGTCCGGGAGCATAGGTCCGACGAGGCGGTGGCTGCCCTGCAAAAGGCGATAGCGCTCGACCCGAGCGATTCCTGGACCTACGAAGGGCTGAGCCAGGCCCTCATCTTCAACGGCAGGCCGGCTGAGGGGCGAACCTTTCTCGAGGCGGCCCTACGCGTCGATCCCGGGTGGACGGAGTGGCGACACTATCAGGCTGGCTTGGCGGCGTTCGGCCAGGGCCGCTACGAGGAGGCGGTCGCGCAGCTTGAGCAGGTCGATGTTCGGTCGCCCAATCCCTGGACGAAGTTCTACGGCCTGCATGTTCTTGTCGCAGCGCTTGCGCATCTCGATCGCCTGCCGGAAGCGGCCTCAGCCCTGGAGCAGCTCCGAAGCGTGCTGTCGGAAAGGCAGGAGGGTCAGCCGAACCTGCTGATCGCGCAGCAGTTCTTCGTCTACAAGCGACAGGAAGATATCGTTCGCCTGCTCGATGGCTTGAGGAAGGCAGGGGTTTCTGAGCTTCCTGCCGGAATGGAACCCGAATCCGCTGAACGGATGAATGGCGTCGACATCGGTAATCTCATGATCGGACACGAGCTGACGGGACGCCAGGTTCTGCCCGATGTCTTGGCTTACCATGCTGTGATTGCGGCAGACGGCAGCGTGACCCGAACAGTTGGTGAGGAGGTCGTGACCGGTCGAATGTGGGTGCAGGGCGACAGCCTGTGCACCGCCTATCCGCGTAAACTGACGGGCTGTGGCGCCGTGTTCCGCAACCTGAGCGTCACGCCCGGAGCCCCGAACGAATACATACTTCTGTCTCGCGTCAAGCGTTACGAATTCTCGGTCGCGAAGTAGCAGCACTTCGCTGCGTTTACAGCGGCCATGAGAGATTGAGGTTCATTTCGCTCATGCCTTCGGTGGCGTACGGGCCACAACGCTTCAATGCGTCCGCGAAATCCTTGGCCAAGCCCTTGAACGTCTCGGTCTGTGGCGCAACATCGACGATTTGGATGGCACTGACGTGCCCCTCGCGGGTGAAGCTGACGTGGACATCTGCACTGAAGCTGATCCCGCGCATCGCCGTCTGCGTAGGCCAACAGCTTGCTGCCCGTTCGAGAATGTGGCGGCTCAGACCATCACCAGCGGACGCGGTGGTCGCGGCGCCGATCACGAGAACTCCCAAGATGCGGTTGATCATCCTTTATCTCCTCAGTTCGACGCCCGAACCGTGTGGGAACGTCGTGGGAGAGAGGACGCGAGGGCTCGTTCGAAGTCATGATATCGGCGTGAAAAAGTTCTGAAGAGTGGTGAACACAGTCGATTCGGCCATCAGATGCATTCAAGCGGGCGAGAACGACCCCGCGATGACGGCTTCAGTTGGAGGGGCGGGTCTACGCTGGTCGTCTCCCACCATCAGCCGACATTGTTAGACCAAACGAACAAATAGAGCCCTTGGCGACAAAACAAGCGTGCCGCCTCACCCCCGGACGAACAGCGCCGCCAGGCCGACGGTGCCGATAACCAGCCGCCACCAGCCGAACAGCGAATAGCCGTGGCGCGAGACGTAGTTGAGCAGGAAGCGCACGACGATAAGCGCCGCGACGAAGGCGGCGACGAAACCGGCGGCGATGATGGGCAGATCGGCGCTGGTCAGCACATTGCGGTTCTTGAACAGGTCGAAGGCGAAGGCGCCGACCATCGTCGGCATGGCGAGAAAGAAGGAGAATTCCGCCGCCGCGCGTTTGTCGACGCCCAGAAGCAGCGCGCCGACGATCGTCGAACCGGAACGCGACGTGCCGGGGATCAGCGAAAGGCACTGGAACAGTCCGATCTGCAGATAGAGCCGGAGCGGAAACCGCTCGACGTCGTGATAGAGCGGCTTCGGCTTGAAGCGATCCACCCACAGCAGGACCAGGCCGCCGATGATCAGCATGACGCAGATCAGCCTCGGCGATTCAAACAGCACCGTCTTGATGAAGCCATGCGCCAGCGCGCCGATGACGGCCGCCGGCAGAAAGGCGACGAGGATGCCGAGAACGAAATGCCGCGTCACCCGATCACGCGGCAGGTCGACCAGCATCTGCCACAGGCGATGGAAATAGACGCTGAGGATCGCCAGTATGGCGCCGAGCTGGATCAGGATCTCGAAGGCCTTGCCGGTCGAATGGAAGCCGAGAAAATGACCGGCAAGCAGGATATGGCCGGTCGACGAGACCGGAATGAACTCGGTCATGCCCTCGATCATGCCGAGCAGCAGCGCTTCGACAATGGTCTGGCTTTCCATGGAAACCTCGGCGTTCGAGTGAGAGCTTTGAAGAACGGCTTGCTTGTCATGGCGCGGAACTCCTCCTATAGGTCGCAGCACCCTGACGGCCCTTTGAATCGGGGCGGCCCCCTGAATCGGGGCGGCCAAGACTTACCGGCGCAGCCGGCGATTTGCCAGTGCGCTCTATTATCGCGGGACCATGCTGACGCTTTTCCACCACCCGATGTTCGCCACCTGCCGCTTCGTTCGCCTCGCTTTCGGCGAGTATGGCGAGGAACTGGTGCTGATCGAGGAAAAGCCGTGGATGCGGCGCAAGGAGTTCCTGGCGCTGAACCCGGCCGGCACGCTGCCGATCCTGCTTGCCGAGGGCGACGTGCCGATCGTCGGCGCCATGGTCATCGGCGAATATCTCGACGAGACGCGCGGCGTGCTCAAGCGCGACAAGCGGCTGTTCGCCGAGGACCCGATGGAGCGCGCCGAAATCCGCCGGCTGACCGACTGGTATCTCAGCAAGGCCGATAGCGAGGTGACGCGGCACCTGGTGCGCGAGCGCGTGCTGAAGCCGATCATGCCGGAAACGGCGGGCGGCGGCTCGCCCGATTCGGCGGCGATCCGCGCCGCGCGCGCCAACATCCGCCAGCACATGAAATACACCAACTGGCTGGCCGGCACCCGCCATTGGCTGGCCGGCAGCAAGGTCACCTATGCCGACCTCGCGGCTGCGGCTGCGCTGTCCGTGCTCGACTATCTCGGCGAGATCGACTGGCGCGAACACGCTGCCGCGCGCGAATGGTATGCACGGGTGAAATCACGGCCATCGTTCCGGCCGCTTTTGTCCGACCGGGTGCGCGGCCTGTCGCCGGTGTCACATTATGCGGACCTCGATTTCTAGAGCGCAAAATCTGCGCGCGCTGATCGACCGCGAGGCGCGGCGCGCCGGTTTCGATGCCGTTGCCGTCACCACGCCCGATGCCATCCCGCAGGCGCCGGCCCGGCTTGCCGCATTCGTCGCCGACGGCTTCCACGGCTCGATGGGCTGGATCGCCGAGACGCTCGAACGCCGTGGCGAGCCGATGGCGCTTTGGCCCGAAGTTCGCTCGATCATCGTGCTGGCCATGAACTACGGGCCGGACCACGACCCGCGCGCGGTGCTGGGCAAGCGCCAGCGGGGCGCGATCTCCGTCTATGCGCAGAACCGCGATTATCACGATGTGATGAAGGGCCGGCTGAAAGAGATCGCCGGCAAGATCGTGGGGCACTCTGGGAGCGACGTAAAAGTGTTCGTCGACACCGCCCCAGTGATGGAAAAGCCGCTGGCAGAAGCCGCCGGCCTCGGCTGGCAAGGCAAGCACACCAATCTGGTCAGCCGCGAGCACGGCTCCTGGCTGTTCCTTGGCACCATCTTCACCACCGCCGAGCTTGCATCCGATACGCCCGAAGACGACCATTGCGGCACTTGCCGCGCCTGTCTCGACGCCTGCCCGACCGACGCCTTTCCGGCTCCCTACCGGCTCGATGCGCGCCGCTGCATCTCCTACCTCACCATCGAGAACAAGGGGCCGATCCCGCACGAGTTCCGCGAAAAAATCGGCAACCGCATCTATGGCTGCGACGATTGCCTGGCCGCCTGCCCATGGAACAAGTTTGCCCGGGCAGCGTCCGAGGCAAAGCTCGTCGCCCGCGCGGACTTGCGCGAGCCGCCGCTCGCCGATCTGTTGGCGCTCGACGACGCTTCCTTCCGGTCGTTCTTTAGCGGTTCGCCGGTCAAGCGCATCGGTCGCGACCGCTTTGTCCGCAACGTGCTGATCGCCGCCGGCAATTCCGGCGAACCCTCGCTCGGAAACGCCGTGCATGCGCTGCTCGGTGACGCCTCGCCGCTGGTGCGCGGCGCAGCGGTATGGGCGCTGTCACGGCTTGTGCCGGCTTCGGAATTCGCCAAGTCGGCCACCGCTGCGGTGAAAGCAGAAGGCGACGAGGCCGTGCGACGCGAATGGCGCCTGGCGCTGGCAAACCAGATCGAGGCGCATGCATGAGCGAGAAGCAGATCCTCATTTTCGGCGCCGGCTATTCGGGCAAGGCATTTGCCCGCGCCAGCAAGGATGCCGGCACGATCCTTGGCACGACACGCGCGGCGGAGAAATTCGAAGCGCTGCGGCAAGCCGGAATCCAGCCGCTGCTTTTCGATGGCGCGCTGACGCTTGAAATCAGCGACGCGCTCGAGAGAACAACCCACCTGGTCGTCTCGGTGGCGCCGGAAGACGCCGGCGACCCGGTGCTGAATGCGGCGCGCCAGGCAATCGCGAAGATGCCGGCGCTCGAATGGATCGCCTATCTCTCCACCGTCGGCGTCTACGGCGACCATGGCGGCGGCTGGGTCGACGAGACCGCCGAATGCAGGCCGCTGTCGAAGCGCTCGATGCTGCGGGTCGCCGCCGAGCAGGACTGGCTGAAGCTGGGTCGAGACATCGCCCGGCCGGTGGCGATCCTGCGGCTTTCCGGCATCTACGGGCCGGGCCGCAATGCCCTGGTCAATCTGGAAAACGGCACCGCGCGGCGGCTGGTCAAGCCGGGCCAGGTGTTCAACCGCATCCATTGCGACGACATTGCGGGGGCGCTTTGGCATCTGCTCAAGGACACCAGCGGCGGCATCTTCAACGTCACCGACGACCTGCCGGCGCCGCCGCAGGACGTCGTCACCTATGCCGCAGGGCTGATGGGCGTCACACCACCGCCGGAAATTCCGTTCGAGACCGCCCAACTTTCGCCCATGGCGCGGTCCTTCTATCGCGAGAACAAGCGTGTCGCCAACACGGCGATCAAGGCGGCCGGCTATCGCTTCCGCTTTCCCGACTACCGGTCGGCCTTCGACCATATGTGGGTTTTGGGTAACTGGCGCGACGGCGAGGCGCGCAGCCCGATGAAGCGGTCGTGATCGAAATCGCGCGCCGGGCGTGCTATGATTCGACCCAATTTGCAGAGGGGTTCTGCTTTCATGACGATGTTGAAGCGACCATTGCCCGGCAAATCGCTGCTGCTAAAGCGCGTCGCAACGCGCTTTAGATCTCTGTTTATGCATGTCGTTGTCCCAAAACCGCTGCGCACTTTTGGGCGACATGCATTAGCAGCACTCGCCGTCCTCACTTTGGCGGGGCTTGCAGCGCGACCTGCGACGGCCGAAGAGCTGGCGAAAAACCTGTTCGGCGCCAAAAAGCTGCCGGCCGTGGCTGCGCCGCAGTCGATCGGTTTTTATTCCAAGGGCTGCTTTGCCGGCGGCGTCGCCATACCTCTGAACGGCCCAAAATGGGAGGTGATGCGGCCTTCGCGCAACCGCCGCTGGGGCCATCCGACGATGATCGCGCTGATCGAGAAACTGTCGCGCGACGCCGCGGCCGATGGCTGGCCCGGCCTTTTGGTCGGCGACATTTCGCAGCCGCGCGGCGGCCCGATGCTGACCGGCCATGCCTCGCACCAGATCGGCCTCGACGCCGACATCTGGCTGACGCCGATGCCCGACCGCAAGCTTTCGCTCGAGCAGCGCGAAAACATGAGCGCCACCCTGCTTGTCGATGAAAAGACCCATTTGGTGAAAGATGCGCTGTGGGCACCGGCGCATACGCGGCTGCTGAAGCGCGCGGCAAGCTATGCGGAAGTCGAGCGCATCCTGGTCAATCCCGGCATCAAGAAGAAGCTCTGCGACACGGTGAAGGGCGACCGTGGATGGCTGCGCAAGGTAAGGCCGTTCTGGGGCCACGACTATCACTTCCACATCCGCATCGGCTGCCAGCCCGGCTCGCCCAAATGCAAGGCGCAGGAAAACACCGCGCCAGGCGACGGCTGCGACCAGTCGCTGGCATGGTGGTTCACCGAGGAGCCGTGGCGCCCCAACAAGAACCCGGACAGGCCGAAAGCGCGCGACCTGATGACGATGGCGAGCCTGCCCGCAGCATGCCAGGCCGTGCTCGACGGGCCAAATCCGGCTTCGGCGGAGGCGGTCACCTATTATGGCGACTATTATGGCGAGGACGGGGTGCCGGTCGCGGCTGCACCCGTTCTCACCAAGGCTCCGTCGCCGGCGCGGGCATCGGCAAGCGGCGCGGCAGCCCTCCCGGCCACGGCCAACGCCTACGCCGAAACGCCCGAGATCGGCATTCCGCTGCCGCGACCCCGGCCGGGGTACTGAGGCCAGCTAATGTTGGAGACAACCAACTGTTGGGGTCGGCGCCGCCCTTATTGCCCTGCCGGGCATTTCTCCCCGTATAGTGACGGGGAGAAAGGGCTGGCCGCTGCCTTGGCGCCGTTCTTGCAGCGTTGGAGATTGGCGAAACCATCGAGAGCGTCCCTCTCCCCGTCACTATACGGGGAGAGGATGCCGGCAGGCAGGTGAGGGGCAGCGCCAACGCTCTCCCCTGAAGCGACTTTCCCTTTCCCGGGTCATGCGCTAGTCAACAAAAGAACGGCGGAACGCCACTGGGAACCGGGACGGACGAGAGCATGCCAGGCGACGACGACACAGTGCTGCAGTTTCCGGTCCTGATCGGCGACATCGGCGGCACCAATGCGCGCTTTTCGATCGTGCTCGACGCGGATTCGGAACCAACCGAACCGCAGATCGTCCAGACCGCCAATTTCAACACGATCGACTCAGCGATCCAGGCGGCGGTGCTCGACCGCTCGTCGGTGCGGCCCAGCTCCGCCGTGCTGGCGGTGGCCGGCCCGGTCGACAGCGACGAGATCCCGCTCACCAACTGCCCGTGGATCGTCAAGCCGAAAAAAATGTTTGCCAGCCTCGGCCTCGGCGACGTCGTGGTGCTCAATGATTTCGAGGCGCAGGCGCTGGCCGTCGTGGCGCTCGGCGAAGAGCATATGGAAAAGATCGGCGGCGATGCGCCGGAGCCCAATGCCGGGCGCGTGGTGCTCGGCCCCGGGACCGGGCTTGGCGTCGCCGGCCTGGTGCACGCGCTGAACCACTGGATCCCGGTGCCCGGCGAGGGCGGGCACATGGATATCGGGCCGCGCTCGCCGCGCGATTTCCAGGTGTTTGCGCATATCGAGAAGCTCGAGGGCAGAATCTCCGGCGAACAGATCCTGTCCGGACGCGGCCTGGTCAATGCCTACCGGGCGGTGGCCAAGGCGGACGGCAAGCCGGCGCCGTTGACCACGCCGGCCGAGGTCACCGCCGCGGCGCTGGCGAAGTCGGATCCGGTGGCCGAGGAAGCGCTGTCGCTGTTCGTCACCTGCCTGGGGCGCACCGCCGGCGACCTTGCGCTGGTGTTCATGAGCCGCGGCGGCGTCTTCCTGACCGGC
Source organism: Mesorhizobium sp. WSM4844 (assembly GCF_055811775.1). Taxonomy (NCBI): domain Bacteria; kingdom Pseudomonadati; phylum Pseudomonadota; class Alphaproteobacteria; order Hyphomicrobiales; family Phyllobacteriaceae; genus Mesorhizobium; species Mesorhizobium sp. WSM4844. The sequence goes on from NZ_JBVVQB010000065.1 coordinate 21,417, forward strand.
GGCATCGCGCAGAAAATCCTGCCGGCGCTGAAGTCAGGCAATTTCCGCGCCGCCTTCGAGGACAAGGCGCCGCACAGCGAATTGATGCGGACCATGCCGGTCTATGTGATCACCCATCCGCTGGCAGCGCTTTCCGGCCTTGCCGCCTATGCCAGAAACCCATCGCTGTTCGGCGTCCAGACGGCGGGGCGACGCTGGCGGGCGTGACCCCACAGAGTTTTTGCCGGCCTCGGCCATAGGCAAGCCGGCACCGGGGCGCTAAGAGGATTGCCGAATTAACCCGGCCGCGGAGCCGGACCGACGTCACGGAACGATCCCGACTTGAGCCAGTCGCCAAACACCCAAGCCCCAAACCACCAAGCCAAAGCCCGGCCCGGCGAGGTCGTGGCGGTGATCCGCCGCATCCTCGCCGAGAACGGCCGCGACTATCGCTGGTATTATGTTCTGGCCGTTCTGTGCCTGGTGATGGTTGCGGCCACGACCGCCTTCACCGCCTGGATCATGAAGGATGTCGTCGACCAGATATTCTACCAGCAGCGCGGCGATCTCATTGCGCTGATCTGCTTGTTGATCCTTGGCGCCTTCATGCTGCGCGGGCTGGCCACCTACGGCCAGGCGGTGACGCTGGCCAGGATCGGCAACAATCTGGTGGCGCGCTACCAGCGCCGCATCTTCGCCCATCTGATGAAGCTCGGCATCAATTTCTTCAACGACACGCGCTCGGGACGGCTGGCCGCCCAGATCAACGAGAACGTCAACGGCATCCGCGACCTCCTGTCGATGACGCTGACATCGTTGGCACGCGACGTCGTATCGCTGATCGCGCTGATCGGCGTCATGATCTGGCAGGATCCGATGCTGTCGCTGATGTCGCTGCTGATCGGGCCGCCACTGATCTACACCGTCGTCTATCTGACCCGCAGGATAAGGCGCGCCACCCGTGAAGCCGTGCAGATAAACGCGCGGCTGATCGGCGCCATGCAGGAAGCAACGCAAGGCATCGCCATCGTCAAGGCGTTTACGCTGGAGGACGAGCTGTCGCGCCGCATCAGCGATCTTGTCGCTGGCGCCGAGCAGCGGGCGAACCGCATCGCCCGCGTCTCGGAACGGTTATCGCCGATCTCCGACATGCTGGCCGGTTTCGCCGTCGCCGGCGTCATCGCCTATTCCGGCTACCGGGCAGCCGTCGGCGGCCAGCCGCCCGGCGCGGTGTTTTCCTTCATCACCGCGCTGCTGCTTGCCTACGACCCGGTCCGGCGGCTGGCGCGCATGCAGGTCGGCATGGAACGGGCGCTGGTCAATGCGCGCATGATCTACGAGTTGCTCGACCTCGAGCCGCAGCAGGGCGACGCGCCCGGTGCGGCCGAAGTGAAGATCACCCGGGGCGAGGTGCGCTTCAACAATGTGTCGTTCGGCTATGTCGCCGACGCCCCGGTGCTGCAGGATCTCAGCTTCGTTGCCGCCGCCGGCAAGATGACGGCCATCGTCGGCGCCTCGGGCGCCGGCAAATCGACGCTGGTGGCGCTGCTGCAGCGTTTTTACGATGTCGAGGCGGGCAGCATCGAGGTCGACGGCCAGGACATTTCGCAAGTCACCAAGCAGTCGCTGCGCCGCTGCATCGCCTATGTCTCGCAGCAGCCCTATCTGTTCGAAGGCAGCATTCGCGACAACATTCGCTATGGGCGGTTGAGCGCCAGCGACGCCGAGATCGAACTGGCCGCGCAACAGGCCGAGGCCGATGGCTTCATCCGCCAGCAGCCGCAGGGCTATGACACCCCTGTCGGCGAAGGCGGCCTGACGCTGTCGGGCGGCCAGCGCCAGCGCCTGTCGATCGCTCGCGCCATCGTGCGGCAGGCGCCGATCCTGCTGCTCGACGAGGCGACCTCAGCACTCGACAACGAAGCGGAAGCGCGCGTCCAGCAGGCGCTGACCCAGATCATGGCGGGGCGCACGACCATCGTCATTGCGCACCGGCTGTCGACCGTGGTCAATGCCGATCATATCATCGTACTGGAACAGGGCCGGCTGGTCGAGCAAGGCACGCATGCCTCGCTGATGGCCGACCCGCACAGCGTCTATGCCCGGTTCCACCGGGTGCAGGGCAACAAGGGGCTGGGGCTTGTCGACGACGGCAAGCCAATCCAAACTCTGCTGCGGCGCGCGAAAAAAGCGATTGGGAGAAATTTATGAGCGGTACGGCCACAAACGACCCGCCCGTCAGTGAAATGGGCCTGGTGGTGGTCGGCGCGGCCGGTCGCATGGGCCAGGCGCTGATCCGCGCCATCCACACCATTCCGGGCGCCCGCGTCGCCGGCGCGATCGAGCGGGCCGGCTCGCCGCATCTCGGCAAGGATGCCGGCGAACTGGCCGGCATCGGCACTATCGGCGTGGTGATCGGCGACGATCCGCTGCCGGCTTTCGCCAGAGCCGACGGCGTCCTCGATTTCACCAGCCCGGCGGCGACCGTCGAATTCGCCGGCTATGCGGCGCAGGCGCGCATCGCCCATGTCATCGGCACCACCGGCTGCTCGGCGGACGACAATGCAAAGATAGCGGCGGCGGCGCGCCACGCGACGATCGTCAAGTCAGGCAATATGAGCCTCGGCGTCAATCTGCTGGCGGTGCTGGTGGAGCAGGCGGCGCGCGCGCTCGATGCCGACGATTTCGATATCGAGATCCTGGAAATGCATCACCGGCACAAGGTCGATGCGCCGTCGGGAACGGCGCTGCTGCTCGGTGAAGCCGCCGCCGCCGGGCGCGGCATCGACCTTGACGGGAACAGCGTGCGGTCGCGCGACGGCCATACCGGCGTGCGCAAGACCGGCTCGATCGGCTTCGCCACGCTGCGCGGCGGTTCGGTGGTCGGCGACCACAGTGTTCTGCTGGCCGGCACCGGCGAGCGCATCACGCTCGCTCATCATGCCGAGGACCGGGCGATCTTCGCCCGCGGCGCGGTCAAGGCCGCACTGTGGGCGCGCGGCAGGAAGCCGGGTCTGTATTCGATGCGCGACGTGCTCGGACTCGCCTGAGACGATCTCATCCACCAAACTGAAGGAGCAAAAATGTCGGGAACTCTCGTGCTCGTGCGCCATGGCCAGAGCGAATGGAACCTGAAGAACCTTTTCACCGGCTGGCGCGACGTCGACCTGACCGAATTGGGCCACGCCGAGGCCAGGGAGGCGGGCGCCAAGCTGAAGGCGCGCGGCATGAAATTCGACATCGCCTTCACCTCGTCGCTGATCCGGGCGCAGAAGACCTGCCAGCATATTCTCGACGCGGTCGGCCAGAGCGATCTCGAGACCATCCGCGACCAGGCGCTGAACGAGCGCGACTATGGCGACCTCTCCGGCCTCAACAAGGACGACGCGCGCCAGAAATGGGGCGAGGAGCAGGTGCATGTCTGGCGCCGCTCCTACGACGTGCCGCCGCCCGGCGGCGAAAGCCTGAAGGACACCGGCGCGCGCGTCTGGCCCTATTATCTGCACGACCTGCAGCCGCATGTACTGCGCGGCGGCACAGTCCTGGTCGCGGCGCATGGCAATTCGCTGCGCGCGCTGATCATGGCGCTGGACGGCAAGTCGGGCGAGGAGATCGTCAGGCTGGAGCTCGGCACCGGCGTGCCGGTCATCTACAGGCTCAACGCCGATTCGACGGTGGCATCCAAGGAAGTGCTGGCCGGCTGAGCCGGCGGGGCAGCTTTCAAAAAAGCGCGTTGACACTCACCGTTTGCCCGCCTAAAGAGCCCGCACCAGCCCAGATGGCGGAATTGGTAGACGCGCACGGTTCAGGTCCGTGTTCCGCAAGGAGTGGAGGTTCGAGTCCTCTTCTGGGCACCAATCCCTTTGTAAGCTCTTGATTTCCTGGAAACCTTGGGTTTCCGGGTCATCAGCTGCTACACAAAGGTGCTGTCGCCTTGCGAATGACCTCACCCAACAAGGCGGCCGCGGTTGTGAGCATCTTCCCATACGGAATGTCATCGAGTAGCGTGCAGGGGCGGCATGTGACGGCGCTCTCCTTGGCGAATGCACTGCTGCACCTTCAGCAGCTGCCGTCAGAAGATGGGGCTGGTGTCACAACCCGGTGCTTGCCGTGACAGATTGTTCCCGTCCCGGTTCTTTTTCGGCACCGAAACGAGGGGAAAGAAATGCACAACCGATTTCGGCGGTGCCTGCGGAGAATGTCGCTGGCGGCATTGACGATGCTGGCGGTTCCGGTCCACGCGGCTGATCTCGTCATTGCAATGCCGAACTGGCCGTCGGGCCAGGCGACGGCAAACATTCTCAAGGTCAGCCTGAAGCAACATTTCGGGCTCGATGCCGATGTGCGCGAGATGGGGACGCTCATTGCCTTTGCCGGCCTCGATTCGGGCGAGGTGGATATTCATCCCGAAATCTGGCTGCCCAACCTGGACAATCTGGTGAAGAAGTATGTCGACGGCGCCGGCACGGTAGCCATCAGTCCCATCGGTGTGCCGGCATGGCAGGGCATATGCGCCACCCGCGAAACTGCCGACAAATTTGGCATCCGCGACATTTCGGATCTCACCGACCCGCGCAAAACCGCCGCGTTGGACACGGATCGGGACGGACGCGGAGAACTCTGGATTGGCGCCGAGGGTTGGTCCTCGACGGCGATCGAGCGTGTCCGCGCCAACAGCTATGGCTACGCCGAGACAATGACATTGCTGGAGACGCCGGAGGATGTCGGAATGGCGGCTGTCGATGCCGCGGTTGCCACGGCTCATCCGATGGTGTTTGCCTGCTATGCGCCGCATCACGTGTTTGAACTGCACGAAATTGTCCGGCTTGCCGAGCCGCCTTTTGACCCGGCAAAGTGGAAGATCGTGCTGCCTTCCGAGGACCCGCTCTGGGTCTCGAAGTCCAGCGCGCCTGTGTCATGGGATACGGCACATTTCCACATCGCTTACGCCACCTCGCTGCGCAAGAAATATCCTGAGGTGGTCGCGTTCCTGGAACGGATCGCCCTCAAGCCCGAGGACGCCACCAAGATGAGTTATGCGCTCCAGGTGGAGCGCCAGGATCCTTACGAGTACGCCAAACAATGGGTCGCCGCGCAGGGCGCTCGGGTGCAAGGGTGGGCAAATCCATGACCGGAAAGCTGACGATCGCGGGACGCACCGCTCTCCAGCGGCGCTGCCTGACGGCAATTGTCGCGGTAGCGCTCGGTCTTGTCGCGGTGGCGGCGCTGGCTGCCGGAACCCAGGTTTTCGATCCGAAAACCCGCAAATGGGTGGACTATGACCGCGCCAAGGCGCGCAAATACTATGCCGCGCATAATCAAGTGCCAGAGGCGTTTCGCCCGCAGATGGTCAAGTTCCGCACCGCGGAAGCCCCCGGTACGATCATCATCGACGGCAACCAGCATTTTCTCTACCTTGTGCAGCCGGGTCAGCGCGCCATGCGCTACGGTATTGGCGTCGGCCGGGAAGGCTTTGGATGGGCCGGAATCGTGCGCGTCGGCCGCATGGCGGAATGGCCGACCTGGACGCCGCCGGCCGAAATGGTCGCTCGCGATCCGAATGCTGTCAAACATGCGGGAGGCATGCCGGGAGGGCCCGACAACCCGCTCGGCGCCAGGGCGCTCTATCTGTATGAGCGCGACCAGGACACGATCTACCGGATACACGGCACGCCGGAGCCGTGGACGATCGGGCTCGACGTGTCATCAGGCTGCATCCGGATGCGGAACGACGACATCACCGACCTGGCATCGCGCGTCAAGGTTGGGGCCAAGGTCATCGTTCTCATGCAGGGGGCGGCACTTTACAAGGGTGTTTGAAGCCGGGGTGTGTGAAGCCGGGGTGTGTGAAGCGGCATTCGGAGAGGGACAAGCAATGTCGGCAAAACCTGCAGTGAGAACTTCGATCCGGGCAACAGCAATTGGGTTCCTGGCGGGGGCCTTGAGCGCTTGCGTCAGCACGCCGCCGCCGCCGCCGCCTCAGGACCAGATGTCCAGGACCCAGGTCGAGACGGCCCCGGCCGACCTTCAGCTGCTTTGCGCCGACGCAGCCGCCAAGGCGAGCGGTGCCGACAGCAGCAAAATACTTCCGGTTTCGTCGAGCAAGATCGACTCCACAACCTATCGGGTCGAACTCGATGCCAGCGGCAAGAAGACAAGCTGCCTTGTCGATACCGAAGGCAATGTCAAATCCGTTCAGCCCACCTGATCCGCTCTGGTCGAAGGATTTTGCGGCGATCTGACGATTGCCGCGAACGTGGCGTCGGCTTCGGACGTGACGATTGGTGGCGACCAGCCGCGGCGAGGTTCAGACACTAGGAGAAAAAGCCCGGCCGACGGCAGCGTGTCTCAACCCAGCGGCATCATCGCGATTGGCAGGTTCGGGCATTCGCTGTACCATTCCTGCGCCGGTCGGCGAAATTGCGCGTTCCGGCAAGGGAGAAACGTCCATGTTACGATCAATTTCGCTCGCGGTTTTCCTGGCGGTCGTTCCTGCGGCAGCCTTTGCAAATTCATGCCCGACCATCATGGCCGCGATCGACGCGGCGTTGCCGACCGCGACGCTGGCCGAGGCCGACATGAACAAAGTCAAGGAACTGCGCGCCCAAGGCGAGAAATTGCACGCCGCCGGCGATCATGCAGGGTCGGAGGCTGCGCTCAACCAAGCCAAGTCGATGCTCGGCATATAATTGCGGCAAGCCGGCTGAGAGAAGCGCGAGAATGCAGCGGCTCAGGATAAATGCTGATCTGTAGTGATCCTTCGCGCCCCCCTCTGTCCTGCCGGACAGAGGGGGGCGCCTCGCTCCGCCATAAAAGGTTCTGCACCGTCGTGACGCTCTGATGTAACGGCATGGATCCCAGGGTTTCCGCGACGTCGCTTCGCTCCTGCTCCGCCCTGGGATGACGAAGGGAGGGGGTTTCGGCTAATCCTGGAGTTTGCGATTGCCACTGAGATTCGCCGCTGAAAGTGCTGTGGACCTTCGCTGCCGGCCGGTCGGGCAGACAAATCTCCAACGCTGGCGATTGGCATAAACCACCACGGCTTCGGTAGGCCGAGTCAGGGTTGCGTGGGTTGGTTCACCCCAAGCCGATGCGCCTGGCGCCTTGCCGGAACAGGGCTGCGGCGTCCGGCTCGAAGCGGAAGGTGCCGATGAAATCGTCGGCACAGTAATTCGGCAGCGTCTTGCGGATGGCGGCCGCGAAAGTGCGGGCCTCGTCAAGCCGCCCCGCCAGCGCAAGACAGTGCGCCGCGATCGCCAGGATGATGGCATGCGCGTTGGGACGGGCGGCGGCCTTCAGCGCCCATTCGGCGGCCTCGTCGAACTGGCCGAGGCGGACATGCGCCATCGCCCTGGCGCCGAGCATGCCGAACAGCAGCGGATCGAACGGACTTAGATGGCGCGAGTGATCGGATGAACCGATCGCCGCGTTCGGATCACCCGACTGCGAGTGGACAAACGAAAGCGCGTAGTGGCCGAGCGCAAAGTTGGGGCTGAGATCGACGGCCCGTTCCAGCTCGATGAGCGAGCCGTCCTGCTCGCCGCGCAACCACAGCGCCCGGCCCATGGCCCAGTGCGCGGCCGGATTGTGATCGTCGACCAGAAGACTTTGGCCGGCGGTCTCGAAGGCGAGCGCGCTTTCCTGGTCGCGGTCTCCCCAGCGCTGAAAGGCGTTCTGCCAATGGGTGAAGGACAGGCCGGCATAGGCGCGGGCGAAGGTCGGATCGAGCTTCAGGGCCATGTCGAAGAAATGCCGGGCCTGCTCGTTTTCCGTGCGGGTGAAGCGATACATGTGCCAGAGGCCTCGATGGTAAGCCTCCCAGGCATTCAGCGAGCTGGGGGCTTTCAGCATGGCGCGGTTGCGCTCGACCATCTCGATCTCGGCCGAGATCGACGAGACGATGCTGTCGCCGATGTCGTCGAGGACGGCAAAGATGTCGTCGGGCCTGCGTTCGAAGATCTCGGCCCAGACGATCCTGGCCGTGCGCACCTCGACAACTTCGACGCTGACCGCGACACGGCCAGCCTGGCTGCGCACCGTCCCGGTGGCGACGTAGTCGACGTTGAGTCGCCGGCCGGCATCTTCCGGCGCGACGTTCTTTTCGGCCAGCGCAAAGACCGAGCCGCGGGCGATGACGAAGAAATCCCTGAGCTTGGCCAAACGGGTGATGATGTCGTGAGTCAGGCCGTCGGCCAATCCACCGCGAGAGGGGCAGCCGCGAGGGCCGCCGATCCCGGCTTCCTCGACAAACGGCATCACCGCGAGCGAGGCCTTCGACGTAGCAGTATCGGCATGGGGAAGCACAATTGACGCTTGCGCGGCTGCCGGCAACAGCGCCGGCTGCGCCCGGAGCGTCGCGGCAGGTCGTTCGCTGCGGATCGACCGCCATGCCTCACGAACGCGTCCGAAATCCAGATCCTCCGAAGCAAACAGCTGCGCCGCCGAGGCAAGATGGTCCTCGCAGGCGGCGATCTGCCCGCGTCGCGCCAGGCTTGTCAGAAGAGCCACGTGCGCGCGCTCGTCGAACGGATTGAGTTCCAGCCATGTCTCCAGATGCGCGGACATTTCGTCGGCATCCGCCGGCAGCTTGCTGACCAGCTGTTCCAGAATGGCGGCGTGCCACGAGCTGAAGCGGCGGCGTTGCGCGATAAGCCAGCTGTTGAAATGCGGGCTGCGGTCGATCTCCAGCCCGTCGAGGAAGTCGCCGACGAATAGTCTGGACAGGGCCTGCAGCCGCTCAAGATCGAGCGTCTCGATGCCGCTGGCGGCGGCCGAGGCGACATCGACGGCGTCGACGGAAATGCCCTTCAGATCGAGCGCGACCGTGTCGCCTGATGTTTCGATCCTGTGGCGATCCGGTTCGTCAAAAATGCCCCTGAGCTTGCTGAGGCACCAGCGAAGCTCGCCGCGCGGATCGTTCGGCACATCCCACAAAAGCTCGCACAGACGGCTGCGGCCGACGGCATGCGGCGCGAGCGCCAGATAGGTGAAGAGCGCGCGCAGCTTGCGCGATGCCGGCAGTTGCACGGTGGCGCCGTCGCGGATGACCGTCAGCGGCCCGAGCAGCCGCACGGACAGCCCGGCCGCTGCGCCGTCCAGGCTCGATCGAGCGGATTCCACGTGCGTTTCCACGCTTGCTCCCACGCTGGCCAGTTGTCCTTTGCTTTACCATCGAAAGCGATCGAGTGCATCCGGCAACGAATTTTCCGCGCCGGTAGCCGGCATTGCCACCGTTCCGGGCCGCGTTGGCGGCACCGGAACCGTACTGCGGCAAGGTCTCGAAACCTCGCCGCCCAAGCCGCCGGTTTGTAACCGGCTCGTGACGACGACACCTCGTGACGACAACAATAAGGGGAGAGCAGACATGTTGCAGCAACGGAAAATCAGGACCACGGCCGGGCGCGGCCGCCTGTTCGACAGCATTATCGACACGGTCGGCGACACGCCGGTGATCAGGATCAACAATCTCGGCCCCGATCATGTGACGATCTATGTGAAGGCCGAGTTCTTCAATCCGGCGGCATCGGTGAAGGACCGGCTGGCGCTCAACATCATCGAAGAGGGCGAGCGCAGCGGCGCCCTGAAACCGGGCCAGACCGTCGTCGAGGCAACCAGCGGCAACACCGGCATCGGCCTGGCCATGGTCTGCGCACAGAAGGGCTACCCGCTGGTGGTGACGATGGCCGACAGTTTCTCCATCGAGCGCCGCAAGCTGATGCGCATGCTGGGCGCCAAGGTGGTGCTGACGCCGCGCGCCCAGAAGGGTTTTGGCATGTACAACAAGGCGGTGGAACTCGCCGAGGCCAATGGCTGGTTCCTGGCCCGCCAGTTCGAGACCAAGGCCAATGCCGCCATTCACGAGGCGACGACGGCGCGCGAGATCATCAACGACTTCGCCGGATCGCGGCTCGACTGCTTCGTCACCGGCTACGGGACCGGCGGCACCGTCGTCGGTGTCGGGCGCGTGCTGCGCCGCGAGCGTCCCGAAACCCGGATCGTGCTGGCCGAACCCGCCAATGCCCAGTTGATCGGCAGCGGCAAGGCGCAGCAGCGCGGCGCCGACGGCGCACCCGCCGCCAGCCATCCGGCGTTCGAGCCGCACCCGATCCAGGGCTGGACGCCGGACTTCATTCCCAACGTCCTGCAGGAGGCGGTCGACGCCAGCCTCTATGACGAGGTGGTGCCGATTGCCGGGCCCGAGGGCATCAAATGGGCCAAGGCGCTGGCGCAAAAGGAAGGGATTTTCACCGGCATTTCCGGCGGAGCCAGTTTTGCGGTGGCGCGCCAGATCGCCGAAAAAGCCGCACCCGGCTCGGTGATCCTGTGCATGCTTCCCGACACCGGCGAACGCTACATGACGACTCCGCTGTTCGACGGCATCGAAGCCGAGATGGACGCCGAGGAGATCGCGCTGTCGCGCTCAACACCGGGCTGCCAGTTCCCGGCCGCATAATTGCGCATCGGGAGCAACGGGGATGGACGCCATGCTGAAAGCCGCCGGCACTGCCGATATGGTTGCCGAAGAAACGCTCGATCCGGTCGACTGGGCCGATGTGCAGGCGCTGTCGCACCGGATCGTCGACGACGCCGTCGACTATCTGCGCGATGTCAGGGAACGCCCGGTGTGGCAGGACATGCCGGCGGAGGTGAGAGAATTTTTCGCGGCGCCCTTGCCGCAATCGCCTCAACCGCTTGCCCAGGTCTATGGCGAGGTCGCCCGCAACGTGATGGCCTACCCGATGGGCAACATCCATCCGCGCTTCTGGTCCTGGTATATGGGATCGAGCAATTTCACCGGGGCGCTCGGTGATTTCCTGGCGGCGGTGCAGGGCTCCAACCTCGGCGGCGGCAACCATGCCGCCGCGCTGATGGACAGCCAGGTCGTCGACTGGTGCAAGCAGATGATGGGCTTTCCGCAATCGGCCAGCGGCACGCTGGTCAGCGGCGGCTCGATGGCCAACATCATCGGCCTGACCGTGGCCCGCAACGCCAGGGCAGGCATCGACGTGCGCGAGCATGGCGTTGCCGCCATCGACAAGCCGCTGCGTTTCTATGGCTCGGACCAGCTTCACTCCTGCCACCGCAAGGCGATGGAGGCGCTCGGCCTCGGCAACCAGGCGCTGCGCCGCATCCCGACCGACGCCGGATTGCGGATCGACATCGACGCGTTGCGGGCGGCGATCGCCGAGGACCGCCAGGCGGGTTTTCGGCCGGCCTGCGTGATCGGCACGGCAGGCACCGTGAACACCGGCGCGATCGACGATCTGCAGGCGCTGGCAAGGCTGGCGGCGCAGGAAGACCTCTGGTTCCATGTCGACGGCTGCATCGGCGCGCTGATCGCCATCGCGCCGGAAAATTCCCATCGCGTTGCCGGCATCGAGCACGCCCACTCGATCGCGCTCGATCCGCACAAATGGCTGCACGCTCCGTTCGAGGTCGGCTGCGTGCTGATCAGGGATGCCTCTGCCCATCGCAGCACGTTCGCGGTGACGCCGGAATATCTCGAATCGACGCCGCGCGGCCTCGCCTCGGGGCAGTGGCTGCATGATTTTGGCCTGCAGACGTCACGCGGTTTCAGGGCGCTGAAAGTGTGGATGGCGCTGAAGCAGCACGGTATCGAGAAATTCGGCCGCCTGATCGACCAGAACATCGCGCAAGGACATTATCTCGGCGCCCTGATCGCGGCCGAACCGCTGCTGGAACTTGTCGCGCCGCCGAACATCAACATCGTCTGTTTTCGCTACCGTGGCGACGGGCTGACGGGAGAGCGGCAGAAGGAACTCAACACCGAGATCATGCTGCGGCTGCAGGAAGACGGCATCGCCGTCCTCTCGGATACGACGGTGCACGGCCAGCATTGCCTCAGGGCAGCGATCAACAACCACCGTACCCGGCGCGACGACCTGGATTTGTTGGTGCGGGAAACGGTGCGGCTTGGGCAGGAGATTTCAAGGCCTGGCACCGCTCTCCCTTCTCCCCTTGTGGGAGAAGGTGGACGCGAAGCGGCCGGATGAGGGGTGTTCCAGCTTGGCACCGCCGCACTCCATCCAGCACCCCTCTTCCGTCTTGGCGCTGCGCCAATCCACCTTCTCCCACAAGGGGAGAAGGAAAGACCCGCGATCACGCCTCGAGCCAGACCTTCTCGAAATGCTGCTCCAGCGACTGATGCTGCTCGCAGCCGTGCACGCCCTTGCGGAACGTCCGGTAGACCGAGCGCCAATAGGGCTGGATGATGATGCCGGAGTCGCGCAGATTCCGCTCGATCTTGGCCATGATCTCCTTGCGCGCACTGGCGTCGGGTGTGGCCAGCGCCTTGTCGAGCAAGGCGTCGAACTCCGGATTGGCGTAGGCGGTCTCGTTCCAGGCAGCGCCCGATCTGTAGGCCAGCGCCAGCACCTGGACGCCCAGCGGCCGGCCGAGCCACTCGGTGCAGGAGAAAGGATATTTGCTCCAGTCGTTCCAGAACGTCGCCGCCGGCAGCACGGTGCGTTTGACCTTCAGCCCGGCGTCGCGCATCTGCGCGGCGATGGCGTCGCCGGTGTTCTTCTGCCAGTCGACATCGACGGAGATGAGCTCGTATTCGTGATCGGACTTGCCGGCCTCGGCAAGCAGCGCCTTGGCTTCGTCGACATTGCGGACGGCCGGGCCGATATCGGCGTATTCGGCATGCATCGGGCCGACATGATGGTTCTCGGCCGGCTTGCCGCGGTCGTCCATGCCGATCTTCAGGATTGCGGCATTGTCGACGGCGAGCTGGGCGGCGCGCCGCACCCTGATGTCGCCATAGGGCGGATTGCCGACGTTGAAGCGCGCGACGATGGTCGAGCCGGTGGCAAGCTCGGAATTGCTCAGACCCATGGCGTCGGTCTGCGAGACGGTATCGGCGGCGGTTTCGTGGTTGGTGTCGATCTCGCCCGATTCGAAGGCCGAAAACATCGCATTGGGATCGGAGCCGTAGTCGACCCATTGGATGCCGTCGAGCCAGAAATCGCCCTTCCACCACGGCTTGTCCTTGCGGCGGACCTCGGCGCCGACCTCGGCGTCCCATGCCACCAGTTCGCAAGGTCCAGTGGTGATCGCCAGGGCCTTCAGCGGATCGCCGTCGCCGTCGTAGCTGCGGTGCATGATCAGCGCCGGATAGTCGGTCATGCCGGCAATCAGCGAAATGTCGGGCTTCGGCAGATTGAGTCGGACGGTAAAGTCGTCGACACGCTCGATGCCGCCGTCGATCGGCTTCTTGGTGGCGGCGTCGACCAGCGCCCCCATCCGCTCGGCGACCGAATTGCCGGCAACGCTCGCATCGCACCAGCGCGTCAGGTTGTGGACAACGTCGTCGGCGTTGAAAGTGTCGCCGTTCGACCAGGTGATGCCCTTGCGGACATGCAGCGTCAGCACGCGGGCGTCGTCGCTGGTCTCCCAGCTCTCGAGCAGCCACGGCTCGAAGGTGAAATCGCGGTTCCAGCGCACCAGATATTCGTTGCAGTGGCGGGCGACATTGGACATTTCGACGCCGTCGAAGGTGCGCGGGTCCTTCCAGCCCTTGACGTTCATGGCGACGCGCAAGACGCCGCCGCGCTTCGGCTCCTGCGCCCTGGCCGGGAAAGGCGCGAGGCCGCCAAGCGCCAGCGCGCCGGCGACGCTGACGCCAAGTGCTGCCATGGTGGCGAGATATTCGCGCCGGTTCATGCTGCCTTTTTTAAAACCGTCGGCGACGGGCTCGGCCTGCGGATGCAGCGCTCTTTCGGTCAGCATCAACTTCATCGTCGAATCCTCCCTGTCGGGGGGGGGGGGGGGGGGGGGGGGGGGGGGGGGGGGGGGGGGGGGGGGGGGGGGGGGGGGGGGGGGGGGGGGGGGG
>NZ_JBVVQB010000066.1:0-34254 GCF_055811775.1 Mesorhizobium sp. WSM4844
GTGCAAAGCCCTCCTTGTGGGAGAAGGTGGCCGCCCACGGGTCTTGCCTCCGGCAAGCCCGAGGACAGGCTCCGCGGCCGGATGAGGGCTGTTCCAGGGAACGCCGACGCCTCATTTCTTCCAACACCCCTCTTCCGTCTCAGCGCTGCGCGCCGATCCACCTTCTCCCACAAGGGGAGAAGGAAGAGGCGCCTCAGCCCTCCTCGTCGTCCTTGTCCTCGTCCTTCGACTTCAGCGCCGAGAGCTTGGCGAAGACGGCGTTGGCGTCGAGTTCCGCATCCTCGTCCCTTGGCTTCTCCGGCGCCGGCACGAGGCGCTCGGTCAATGCCGCCGGCAGCAGCGTGTCGCCGGCCGGCTGTGCCTGTTCGCGGCCACGCGAGGCGCGGTTGACTTCCATGTCGAGGTCGATCTGCGAGGCGAGCCCCAGCGTCACCGGATCCATCGGCTGCAGGTTGGCTGAGTTCCAGTGCTTTCTGTCGCGGATCTGGTCGATCGTCGACTTGGTGGTGCCGACGAGGCGCGCGATCTGCGCGTCCTTCAACTCGGGATGGTTGCGCACCAGCCAGAGGATGGCGTTGGGCCGGTCCTGGCGCTTCGACAGCGGCGTGTAGCGCGGACCCTTGCGCTTGGATTCCGGCACCCGCACCTTGGGGTCTGACAGCTTCAGCCGATGGTTCGGATCCTTCTCGGCGCGTGCGATCTCGTCGCGGCTCAGCTGGCCGGTCATGATCGGGTCCATGCCCTTGATGCCTTGCGCCGATTCGCCGTCGGCGATCGCCTTGACCTCGAGCGGATGCAGTCCGCAGAACTGCGCGATCTGCTCGAAGGACAGCGCGGTGTTGTCGACCAGCCAGACGGCGGTCGCCTTGGGCATCAGCAGCGTATTGGCCATTGCAAATATCCTTCTCGTTCGCCCGCGTTCCCGCGCGGGCGGTGGTTTTAGAGCCACCAAAATGGGAAAATCGCGGTTTATATAGCCGCTCCGTTGCCGTTCCGCAACGTTTTTGGAAGGTGGTCGCGAGATGGCGGGAGATATCGAACCTGTCAAGGCAGCCTTGTCGGCTTCAGCATCGCGCCTTCGGTGAGCCGCTCAGCGGCGGCGGCCGCTAGCCCGGGCAACAAAACGTCCTTCTGTCGGCATTTGCCGACTGTTAGTGGGAACATGTTTCATCCACATTTCGCTCCGGTAGCGGCGACCTGCTTTGGGAGAGCAAGCCGCCGCCGATGTGGGCTGATCGATGTTGGAAACCGGGCACGCTGTCGCGGCGGGGTTGTTTCCGTTCGCCATTTCCTATGCGCTTCTGGCAATGCTGCCGGGCGCCAATTTTGCTGTCGTCGCGCAGGCCGGGCTAACCGCTTCGCGTACTACAGCGCTTTCGGCAGCTGCCGGCATTGCCTTGGGCGCGAGTTCGCTGGCGATGGTCGTCGCGACGGGCGCCGCCGCGCTGCCGCCGGGGGGCATTGCGCACCAGATAGCCGCCAGCCTTTACGGCGCAATGCTGGTCTTCATCGGCTGGAATTCGATGCGGCGGGCGCTGTCGATCACGATCGGCGCCGACGAGCCGAAGCCGGTTTCAATCGTTCGGTACTTCCGGCTGGGGTTTGTCACGGCGGCGGCAAATCCGGCCACCGCATTGTTTTTTGCATCCTCTGCGCTGAGCTTGAATACGCGCGGGCCAATCCAGATATCCGTGGTAGCGCTGGTTTTTGCCATTGCAATCGCCTGGTTTGGCCTTGTCGGCCTGGCTATTTCCCAGCCAGCCATGCGCAAATTCTACAACCGTTTCCGCAAGCACATGGATATCGTGCTGGGAGGCGCCTTGATAGCGATTGGTTTTGCCGCGCTTAGCCATTGAAGCGACAAATAGACGGCCTTTCCACCGATTTAATGCATGTCGCGCAAAAGTGTGCAGCGGTTTTGCGATAACGACATGCATAAAAACAACAACCTTAAGCGCGTCGCATGAGGCCGGTCGAACGCGACGCGCTTTAGGCCGATCGTCATCTGCGATTGAGCGGTTCTGTGCTCTTGAGCAAGGCGACGAGTTGGCTTTGCTGACTTGTCCCGGTCTTGGCGAAAATCCGTTCGAGATAGGTCCGGCCGGTCTTCACGGTGATCTTCAAGTCGGATGCCGCATCTTTCAAGGGTCGTCCCTGCGAAAGCACGGCGGCCAGACGTGCCTCGGAGGGCGTCAGGTCGAACAGGCCCGCGAGGAGGATTGGTGAAGGCACGACGGCACTGGCCCTTACTTCCGTTGCAGCAACCAGGATGTCCGCGCCGGTGAAAATGTCATGTGCGGCGCGGCGCAGCGGCAAAAGATGGATGACCAGAGCCGGCCGGCTTTCGTTCGCGGCAACAGGAATGGATCGGACCGCGAAATCGTTGCGGTTCTCGAGGATGGCCTGCTGGAAAAGCGCATTGGCGGAGGCATTGGCGATCGCCATGCCGCCATAGGCGGTTGGCAGAAATATCTCGGTCATTTCTTCCAGCAGGCCGTTGGCCGTCAGCACGCGTCCCGATGCAGTCATGACCGCGGCCGGCAGCCCGATGGTCTCGAGTGCCGAGACGGTCGCCCTGGCCTGTTCCAACCCCAATCGCGCCGAGACCATGCCGGCCCGCGCGAAATGCGGGCGAAGCTGATCCAGCCGATCGACCGACGCCCGATCGTAGGTGCCATCCTTCATCCACCGTTGAAAGACGAAAGTGACGAGTTCGCCGCTCGGCATCGCAACTGCCGAACAAACGTGCGCGCCGATACCGGCCGCTCTCAGTTTTACCCGCACAGGATCGTTTTCGACCTCTTCGGCTGTCAGGAAATCTTCGACCTGAACGAAGCTCGCCGGCTGCATGCTGCACATACGCTGGGTGGCGTCAGAGAATTTCCAGGCGTCGCTGGCGACAAATTCGTCAAACAAGGATCGGATGGCGTTGCCCGAAGAAACGTCACTCAATCTGCCGCGGACCGGAGAATCGGCGCTGAACAGGAAGATGGCGCCAGTGGCCGAGCCAGAAATACTGCCGGCAGATTCGAGCGTCTTCCCCCAAAGCTCCGGCACGAAAGCCGCCTCGTAGATCTTGTCCGTCAGATCGTCGAACATGGGCCCAAGCCTGTTTCAGAGTCAGCACGCTACTGGCCCGGATCAGCGCTCCCACCCTCTGACCTAGTCCCGCGCGATCAAAATGCCCACGCTGAAACTGGAGTCAACCGCAGATTGCGGTCGAGTTGTATTCGGATCTGGATAGTGGCCATCAAAGCAGCCGCTGCTGTTGCCTCGGACTTCAAAACGACAAAACCCGCCGGACTGGTCCAGCGGGCTCGGAACCGACGGCGGGAAATCCGCCTGCCTCGGCTCTTGCTTGGCGGATCAAAGCGTCTTGCGGGCGATCCTCTCGATGTCACCACGGTTGATGCCGAGGTCGTTGAGCTCGCGGGCGTTCAAGCGGTTCAGTTCGCGCACGGTTTCATTGTACATGCGCCAGTTACGGAAAGCACGGATCGGGTTCATGGTAGTCCTCCATCGTTTCGATGCCGCTCAAATAGGCACCGCTGATGAAAAGTTGAACAGACGCTTTTGCATGGCGGCAATGCGTTTGTTGCATTGCGCAATTAAGGTTTTGTTCAGCTTGCTTGCCGACCGTCAGCCGACATCGAGCACGATCTTGCCGATGTGGTCGCCGTCCTCCATCCGCTCATGCGCCCGCCACGCCTCCCTGAGCGGAAAGATCATGTCCATGACCGGTGCTACCTTGCGGGTGCCGAGCAGCGGCCACACCTGCGCCTCCAGCGCTGCGGCGATCGCCGCCTTGAATTCGACGGTGCGCGGCCGCAGCATCGAGCCGGTGTGGGTGAGCCGCTTGGCCATCATCTTCGAGAAGTCGGTGCTTGCCACCGCCCCGCTCTGCGTGGCGATCTGGATGATGCGACCTTCCACCGCCGCGGCCTCGTAGTTTCGCGCCACATAGTCGCCGGCGACCATGTCGAGGATGACGTTGGCGCCCTTGCCGCCGGTCGCGTCCTTGACCGCCGCGACGAAGTCCTCCTCGCGGTAGTTGATCGCCCGGTCGGCGCCGAGCTTCAGACAGGCGTCACACTTCTCCTGGCTGCCGGCAGTGGTAATGACAT
Source organism: Mesorhizobium sp. WSM4844 (assembly GCF_055811775.1). Lineage (NCBI taxonomy): Bacteria > Pseudomonadati > Pseudomonadota > Alphaproteobacteria > Hyphomicrobiales > Phyllobacteriaceae > Mesorhizobium > Mesorhizobium sp. WSM4844. Next base: position 4,125 of record NZ_JBVVQB010000066.1, read on the forward strand.
GGGCGCGGAAGGCCGAGGCGAGCTGGATCGCCGTGGTGCCGATCCCGGACGAGCCGCCATGCACGAGCAGCGTCTCGCCGCTCTTCAGGGCGCCGCGTTCGAAGACATTATGCCAGACGGTGAAGTAGTTTTCCGGTACCGCCGCCGCTTCGGTGTGGGTAAAGCCGGCGGGCAACGGCAGCACGCTGCCGGCATGCACCTTGACGTATTCGGCATAGCCGCCGCCGGGCGTCAGCGCGCAGACCCGGTCGCCGACGCGCCAGCGCGATATCTCGTCGCCAAGAGCGGCAACTTCGCCTGATGCTTCGAGGCCCGGCAGGTCCGACGCACCAGGCGGCGGCGGGTAGACGCCCTTGCGTTGCTGCACATCCGGCCGGTTGATACCGGCGGCGCGCACCCGGATCAGGATTTCGCCAGGTCCGGGCACGGGCACGTCGCGCGTTTCCGGTTTCAGAACCCGCGGTCCGCCGGGTTCCGAGATCGCGATGGCCGTCATCTTCGCCGGAATCTTGTCCTGTCCGCTCGCCATGAATTTTTCCCGTCTCGCTTCGCCAGTTTCTTGCCGACTTGCCGGTTTTATTGCCGACTGTTTGCATCCATGCCCCTGCCCTATGTATGCTCATTGCCAAATCAGGCAAATGGCCACTGCAGCGCCGGGCGTTCGATTGGACGCGCAAGGCAGCAATTTAATTTTTGCGCATGAGCGAGGAGCGACGATGGCGATCTTCGACGACGAACCCAAAAAGAAAGCGCGCTCGCATGAGATCGGGCAGGATCTGTCGCTGCTTTCCGTCGATGAACTGTCCGAGCGGATCGGCATCTTGCGCGACGAGATCGCCCGCCTCGAAGCCGAGCTCAAGACCAAGGGCACCACCAAATCAGCGGCCGAGGCGCTGTTTCGCCGCGAATAGTTTCCAGAGCCGAATCGCCCGCCGCCGAAAAGCTCGAATGCGGCTGTCTTCAGACCATCCCTAGATTCCAGCCGGATCAGCTAAATGATGTTTGCAAGCTACCGACCGATCCTCTCGCTGCTTCGCGGCACCGCTTTCCTACTGGCGGCGACCGGGCTGCACGGGCTGCTGTTGCCGCTGCGCGGCCAGTTGGAAGGTTTCTCGACCGCGTCGCTCGGCCTGATGGGCACCGCCTGGGCCGGCGGCTTCGTCACCGGCTGCTTCTTTGCGCCGCGCCTGGTGCGCCGCGCCGGTCACGTACGCGCGTTTGGCGCCTTTGCGGCATGCGGCGCCATCGTCGCACTGCTCACCGGGCTGATCATCGACGAATATGTCTGGATCCTGCTGCGCGCCTTCACCGGTTTTACCATGGCCGGCGCCTTCATGGTCATCGAAAGCTGGCTGAACGAGAAGTCCACCAACGAGAACCGCGGCGCCGTCTTCGGGCTTTACATGATGGTCACCTATGCCTCGATCATGGGCGGCCAGATGATCGTTGCCGGCGGTGATGTGAAGTCGGCCTCGCTGTTCATGATCACCGGTATCCTGTTCTGCCTGTCGCTCATTCCGACCGCAGTGTCGACGGCTTCGCATCCCAAGCCGCTGCAGGACGTCTCGCTCGACGTCAAGGGGCTCTATGTCAATTCGCCGGTGTCGGCGATCGCCTGCGTTCTGATCGGCGTCGCCAACGGCGCCTGGGGCACGCTTGGCGCCGTCTATGGCGCCCGCATCGGCATTTCCACGGCGGAGATCGCGCTGATGATGAGCCTGGTGGTCGTCGCCGGCGCCGCCATGCAACTTCCGGCCGGGCGTCTCTCCGACAAGACTGACCGCCGCTTTGTGCTGGCGGGCCTGGCCTTCGGCGCGGCGCTGTTCGCCATCGCGCTGTTCCTGTTCGAGCCGCGCTCCGGCGTCTTCGTCATCGTCTGCACCGCCGCCTACGGGGCCTTTGCCTACACGCTTTATTCGATCGCCGTGGCCCATGCCAACGACCACGCCCGGGCGGAGGATTTTGTCAAAGTGTCCGGCGGCCTGCTGCTGCTCTATGGTTTCGGCACGATGATCGGGCCGCTGCTGGCCGCCGGCCTGATGGGCTGGATGCGTCCGGAAAGCCTGTTCCTTGCAACGGCCCTCGCGCATCTTTGCCTGGCAGGCTATACGCTGCTGCGCATCAGCCGGCGCGCACCGGTGCCAATCGAAGACCGCGACGCCTTCAAGACGCAACCGGCTGAGCGCTCGATCACGCCGGAAGCCTTGCGGCTCGATCCGCGCAGAAAGCCTGAAACCAACGGTTGAGATTTGGAAAACTTTGCCTCACAAATAAGGCATGATGTTTTCCGACGCCTTCATGGCGATTGCCGATCCCAACCGGCGCCATCTCTTGGAAGAGCTTCGGCGCGGCCCGAAGACCGTCAACGAACTGGCCGCCGGGTTGCCGGTCTCGCGCCCGGCGGTTTCGCAGCATCTGAAAGTGCTGCTCGACGCCGGGCTGGTCAACGCCAAGCCGGAAGGGACAAGGCGCGTCTATACGGTCAGCAGTGCCGGCTTCCTGAAGCTCAACATCTGGCTCGACCAGTTCTGGGAAGCCGAGCAGCTTGGCTCGCCCGGAAGCTGAGCTGCGCCGTCGCATCTTTGCCAGTAGACAGGCATGGCGAAGCTCCTCTGGATCCAGGTGCTGGCGCTGAGCCGCACATCTCATTGAAACAATGTCAGACACCGGCCTAAGCGTTCCAGCTTGGACGTTTCTGAACGCGGTCGAGCCAATGATGGACATTGACGAGCGAGTCCGGGATGTCGGCTCCGAAGAAGGCGCCAAGCCACGCTGCGACGGCGGCGGTGATGTCGGCGACGGAGTACTGGTCGCCCGCGATGAACGGGCGGCCATCGGCGATCTCGCGGTCAAGCCACGCCCACTTTGCCGGAACGGCTTCGCGCTGGGTTTCGGCGAAAGCCGGGAACTGCACAAGCCGCTCCGCAAACATGGGATCGGAATGCAGCGCAATGCTGCCGATCGTTCCGAAGATCTCGATCTCGGCGCGGCGGTTCCACATCTCGACCTTGCCTTGGCTGACCGCGTCCGAGCCGAATAGTGCCGGCGTTGGATGAAGCGCCTCCAGATAGCGGCAGATGGCGATGCTTTCAGTGATCACCGTCCCGCCATCGAGCACGAGCACGGGAATCTGGCCGAGTGAGTTGAGCTCAAGGAATTGCGGGGTTTTGTGCTCGCCTTTTGTCAGATCGACATCAACCCGCGGAACGTCGATGCCTTTCTCAGCCATGAAGATGCGGACGCGGTAGGAATTCGGACCGATGCCGCAGTAGAGTTTCATCATATCCTCCCGATTCTGCTGGTCTTTGGCTCAGGCTGGGGCGCTCGCGCGCATTCCACCCGCAGGTTGTATGGTGTGTCAAGGTTCGACCCGCTGCTTACCTGGCCTGGCTATGGGCGACGATGGCATCAACGATCGCGGCCCAATCGTCGGGATGCAGTTCGTGGCCGCCGCCTTCAATGCGGACAAGCCTCGCGCCGGCAACTGCATCGGCCAGAGCGGCGCCATGCTCGACCGGAAAGATCGGATCGTCGGTGCCGTGGATGACGAGGAGCGGAACCTTCAAGTCGTGCAGGCTACCCTTGCGATCCTCGCTGCCCCGATCCTCGCCGCCCCGATCTTCACCGGTCTTGAGCATGAAATGATTGGTCGCGCTTTGAAAACCGCCGGACCGGTCGTAGTCCTGTTCGACGAAGGCCCTCGTCCGCTTGCCGTCGAAGGGATGCGCGGTGCCGGCGATCGCGTGCGCGTCCTTGACGATGTAGTCGACCACCTGGGCTCTGTCCGACCAGTCGACCTTGGCGCCTTCGGCCGAATGCTTCATATAGGCATCGCTCGTCCCTGGCAGATGCGAGGTGTCGATCCCGATTGGCGAAGTGCTGATCGCCGTTAGCGAGATGATCCGCGACGGATATTTCAACGCCACAAGCTGCGCGATCATGCCGCCCATCGACATGCCGACGACGTGCGCTTTCGCGATGCCATGATTGTCGAGGACGCGAATGGCGTCATCCACCATGTCGTCGAAAGTGTAAGGCGGTTCGCCCGGCGCATATTTGGTCGAACGGCCGGTATCGCGATTGTCATAGCGGATCACGAACAGGCCGTTGCCGGCCAGTTTCCGGCAGAACGCCTCAGGCCACCAGAGCATCGAAGCCATCGCGCCCATGATCAGCAGCATCGGCGGATGCGCGGGATCGCCAAACGTCTGCGACACGATTTCCGGTTCCGCTGCGTTGGTCATGGTCGCCGTCTCCTCTCTGCAAGACCGATTGCATTTCGCAATCAGTTGCAAGATAATAAAACTGATATGATAATGCAACCGGTTTCTATCGGAGAATCGCATGAGCATCGATCATCGGTCTGGGTGCCCGATCAACCTGTCGCTTGAAGTGTTCGGCGACCGGTGGAGCCTGATCATCCTTCGCGACATGATTTTCGGCGGCAAACGCCACTTTCGCGACCTGCTCAACGGGTCTCTGGAAGGCATCGCTTCCAACATCCTCGCCGATCGGCTGAAGCGGCTGATGGCGCTCGGCATGCTGACCAGGGCTGACGATCCCACCCACAAGCAGAAGGCGATCTACAGCCTGACCGAAATGGCGATAACGCTGGTGCCGATCCTGGCGCATCTCGGCGCCTGGGGTCGCGTCTGGCTGCCGGTCAGCGAGGAGCTCTCGATCCGCGCCGAGCTTCTGGAAAAGGGCGGCCCGCCGATGTGGGAAAAGTTCATGGACGAACTGCGCCACGAACATCTGGGCACGCCTTCCGACACGCCGCCGGATGCCACCGTGCGTGCGACGTTGCAGGCCGGATACGAGGCGGTTGTCGCCCGAAAGGTGGCGGGCGCCGGGTGCGATGCCGGCGCCTGACCAACTTATTTCCCCCATCGCAGGGCGGCTCTGCTATTAAAGCCGTTGAAAGCTATAATTTACGGGATTGGAAAAGCCCTTGGTTGAGAACTCTAAGGATACTGCCCGCGCGCGGGCCGATTTGCGTTTCAAGAAGCAGGAAGAGGCCGCCACGGTTCGTCAGAAGGCGATGGCGGAATATGTCGCCGAGAGCGATGCCCGCCAGATAAAGACCAACAAGCTGAGGGCGCTCCGCCTTGCCAAGGAAGCGGAAGACCTCGCCAATGCGCCGGCTGCTCCGGTGAAGAAGCCGACACGCGCCAAGAAAAAATAGCGGTCCGGCGTGTCCTGCCGTCGGCACGAGGCGGCTGCTTCACCGCCTTTATCATGTCGTTACAGCAAAACCGCTGCGCACCCTCGTTCAAGCCCGAGGCATGCTTTGCGCGACATGCATTAGCTCATGGTTATGTCGCGGCTGGCTGCTCGCATCGATACTGAGAAGCCGGCCAGGACATCGACCAGTGCGATGACCATCAAAATGAAGAAAACCGAGTGCGCCGCGCCCTTCACCAGCAGGAACTCGACCAGGAACGCCACGAAGACGAAGGTCGACAACAGGTGGTCCATGATCGAGACGCTCGTCGTGCGCGTCGATTTCAAGATTTCGACGAAGAAGAGAAGCAGCCCGATCAGCACGATCAGATCGCCGAGCGTCATCGAGAACACTCCGCCCGACATCATGCGGATCGAGAACATTTGGATTGCCCAGGGATCGTCGCCGCCGCCGAATATTCCCAGAAGCCCAAGATTATAGAGGACGAAGGGTACGATCAGCAGCGGGACGGCACCGAACATCAGAAGGCTCCGGTTGGACAGCCTTCTCTAGTATGCGCTCGGCGTTCGCCGTCAAGAATTTTCGCATGCGACCGCGAACACGGACAAAGACCGTGCGAAATAACAGTACCAGCCGGTACGGCTGCCATAGGCATGGCTGCTGGCATATTTGACAACAATTCGAGGGCGATCATCTGCGCAAAACGCAGAAAGACCGGCGCGATGGCCGGTCCTTCAATAGTCACAAGCCGTCGAAAGCGTTCTCAGCTTTCCTTCGGCTCCAGAACCTGGCGACCGCGATACATGCCGGTCTTCAGGTCGATATGGTGCGGGCGGCGCATCTCGCCGGAATTCTTGTCCTCGACATAGGTCGGGGCCTTCAGCGCATCGGCCGAGCGGCGCATGCCGCGCTTCGACGGGGAGGTTTTTCGTTTCGGTACGGCCATGGATATGCTCCACTACATGGTCAAAATGCCCCGGCTGCCCTCGTGAAAGGGCCGCGTCAGGGCCGGAATCTGAGAAAGTCGGGTGCCTATACACGCCCTGCGCCGTTTTGGCCAGCGCCGTCGCGAATTTTTTTAAGCTATCGCAGACAGCCGACATAGGCGCCGGACCGACCGGCGCGCCGCTCGATCAGCGAGGCCAGCCGTCTCAGCCCCGGCCCGGGCTTCGCCGGGTTGCGGGCGATCGGGTTCGGCAGGGTGACGGCAAGCAGCGCCGCCTGGCGACGCGACAATCGTTTTGCCGAAACCCCGAAATGATGCTGGGCGGCGGCCTCGATGCCATAGATGCCCGGCCCCCATTCGGCGATATTGAGATAGATTTCCATGATACGCCGTTTCGACATCACCATATCGACATAGACAGCCAGCGGCAGCTCGACGACTTTCCGGACCGAGCCCAGCGGCCGCGACCACAGATAGAGGTTCTTGACGCTCTGCATGGTGATGGTCGAGGCGCCGCGCGTCATCTCGCCGGCCAGCGCGTCGTCGACGACGCCCCTCAACTCGCCAAGGTCGATGCCGCGATGGAAACAGAACTGCCCGTCCTCCGACATGATGACCGAATGCGCCAGCGCCGGCGCAACATCGTCGATCGAGACCCAGCGCCGGTCATAGCCGGAAAACGTTGCCAGATCCTTCAGCATCAGTGTCGATACCGGATGCACGAACGGCGGCAGATACAGAAAGGTCAACACCACCGGCATCAGCGCCAGCACCACGGCGATGGTGATACCGCGCCGGACCCAGTGCCGAGGCCAGCGTTTGAGACCGATGCGATTGCCGCGTTTCGGCCTCACCATGTCCAGCCCTTCGGTTTCGTGATCGACGATCGGTTCCGCCAAGCCGCTCAATCCATGCTGCTCCCTGCCCCCGGCATAATGGCGCTTGGCTTCTTGCGCAACGTCTGAGTGTCGGCTACCCGTCCCCGGCATGGCGAAAGACGATCAAATACCGTTCGAGGCAGCGCTTCTCGCACGCACAGGGCCGATCGAGGCGCTGCTCAGGCGGTTGCTCGACGACCGCCCGCTTTCAGGCGAGATCGCGCGGCCGCAGCGTCTGATGGAGGCGATGCGCCACGGCGTGCTGAATGGCGGCAAGCGCCTGCGCCCATTCCTGGTCATGGAAAGCGCCGCGCTGTTTTCCGCCGACGGCGAGGCGGCGCTGCGCGTGGCGGCGGCGCTCGAATGCGTGCATTGCTATTCGCTGATCCATGACGATCTGCCGGCCATGGACGACGACGATCTGCGCCGAGGCCAGCCGACCGTTCACAAGGCCTTCGACGAGGCGACCGCCATCCTCGCCGGCGACGCCTTGCTGGCGCTCGCCTTCGACATCATTGCCGACGAAGCGACAATGCTGCCGGCCGAACGGCGGGCGGCGCTGGTGCTGGCGCTGGCCCGCGCCGCCGGAGCCGGCGGCATGGTCGGCGGCCAGATGCTCGATCTCGAAGCCGAGCGTAACCGGCCGGAGGAAGCCGGCATCATCCGGCTTCAGGCGATGAAGACCGGCGCATTGATCCGCTTCGCCTGCGAGGCGGGCGCAATTGTTGCCGGCGCGCCGGCGGCCGACCGTGAAAGACTGGCGGAATTCGGTTCGGCGATCGGGCTTGCCTTTCAACTTACCGACGACCTGCTCGATCTGACGGCGGATGCACGCCAGATGGGCAAGGCGACCGGCAAGGACGCAGCCGCCGGCAAGGCGACGCTGGTGGCGCTGCACGGCGCCAACTGGGCGCGGGACCAGCTTCAAGGCCTCGTCGACCAGGCCCACGCCTTGCTTTGTCCCTATGGCGAAGACGCCGTGCTTCTGAAGCAGGCAGCGGAATTCGTGGCGGCCCGCAACAGCTGACGCTATTCCAAGCTGTACTCCCGTACTATGGCGCGCCGTGTAGCCAAGGAGGGTTGGCGAACTGTTCGGCCAGGAAATCCACGAACACGCGCACGCGCGGCGACAGAATTCGGCCAGGCGGATAGACCGCGCAGATTGGCGCTCCGTCAGGATGATTGTATCCGGTGAGCAGCGCGGTCAGTCTGCCTGCCTTGATATCCGGCCCGACCAATATCTCCGACATGCGGATGATGCCTATACCGGCGAGCGCAAGCCGGCGTAGCGCTTCGGTGCTGTTGGCCTCTATCGGGCTGCGGATACGCATGCTTTGCAGACCGTCCGGGCCATCGAACTCCCAGATATTGAGACCGCCGCGTGCTGTGACGCCAAGACAGACATGACCTTGAAGGTCGTCTGGCGTTGTCGGCATGCCATGTCTTCCGAGATATCGAGGTGATGCGCAAATGACACGGCGATTCGGCGCCAGCCGCCGCACCACCAGCCTCGAATCGCTGTGTGCGGCAACGCGCACGGCGACGTCGGTTTCCTCAGCCAACAGGTCGACAATCGCATCTGTGAACATCAGCTCGAGCTCGACGGCCGGGTAGCGATCGATGAAAACTGGCAACATCGGCACGATCAAGCGATGGCCGAAGGCGCTCGGAAGACTGACGCGCAGCCGGCCGCGCGGTTCTGCTCCGGGTTGAACCGCGATTTCAGCCTCTTTGATGTCGTTCAGGATGCGGCGAGCGCTTTCGGCATAGGTGCTGCCTTCCGCCGTCAAGCTGATGCGCCGCGTCGAGCGCTGCAGCAAGCGCACGCCAAGGCGGGACTCAAGCCGACCGATGATTTTGCTGACGGCCGAAGGTGTCATCCGCAGCCGGCGTGCCGCTGCCGAGAAGTCGCCTTCCTCGACAACTGCCAGGTACACACCCATCGTCTCTTGCCGGTCGATGATATCTATTCCAATTCGTCACAGATGAACGGAAACTATCACCGATTATCAGCAGATGCGAACCATAATATGTTTTCCTCTTCAGCATGCAAAATGCTGGCGAGGAGGTGCCATGAGTTCAGAACACGTAAACCTGCGAGATGCTCACGACGTGCATCAGTGGGCACGTCGTCAGCGCAGCGCCGCAATTGGGCGGTGGTGTCTTTGGCTTATCCGTACGCTCAATCGGTCACGTCAAGGAATGGGAAAACGCTCAAGGCGAAGCAACGTCCGGGCTAGCGCAGCCGGCCGATCGGAATGATTTCTGGCGATGTTGGAGCGTATGGCTCGCCACGCCAGTTGCCGAGCCATTCTTCGACGACCAGCCCGGCCCGATCCAGCATCTGCGCAAGGCTTTCCTTTGTCGGGAAGGCGATTTTCGATTCGACGCTGAGCACGCGTCCGCTGCCGGGCATTTCGTAATGGGTCGAGTAAGTGACGACACCGGTAGCGGAATCGTGGCGGAAATCGTTCCACGCTCTTACCGTGCCCAATTCGGGATAACTGAGTTCCCGTTGCGACCGTTCCGGCGTCCACTCGAGCCATTCCTGCGCGACTGGATTTCGCGTGTCGAAGATGAAGCGCCCATCGGGCGCCAGATGAGCGGCGATCGTGGCAAGCACCGCCTCTCGATCTTCTGCCGTGAGGAACACCTGGAAAGCGTGCCCGGTCAAAAGCACCAGATCGAAGCGTCGTCCGAGCCGGACGTTGCGCGCATCGGCCTCGACCCAGTCGACCCTCTGCCCGCCAGCTCTGCGGCGCGCGATATCGAGCATCGCCGGCGCGGGATCGACGCCGGTCACGCTGCGCCGATCGGCGAGCGCGGCAGCCAACTGCCCGGTGCCGCAGCCGAGATCGAGAACCGAGCCGGCATCTTTGGCGAAGCCGACGCAATAATCGAAATCCACGCCGCCATCGTTCTCGAGATCATAGAACTGGACAAGGTCGGGATCGCTATAGAGACGGTCGGTCATCGTGGGCCTATGGCTGGAGTCGGAGCATACCCCATCACCGATTCCGCACCACAATGCATGCACCGCCGACGCTTTGCAGTTTCCGGCAGATGTTGTCGGCCTTGGCTTTGGAGTCGGCGCCGATGCGGACAGCATAAATCCCGCGCCTGCCGATCGGCGAGCGCACCCGGCTGACCACCGGATCATGGCCCTTGAGCAAGGCCGGAAACCGGCGCTTCACGCCAGTCCATTGATTGAGCGCCGCGGCGCGGCGGAAATTGCCGGCCACCTGCACGCCCCACGGCTTGATGTTGATCGACGCCATGGCCACGGTTTGGGACTTGATGACCGGCAGTTTTCGGCAGGCGACCGCGAAGCTCGCTTTCTTGTCGAGCGGCTGGATGCTGCCGGCATAGGCGGTGTCGGTGAACCTGTCGGCCGGCTCGCCCATGATGTCCAGAACGTAGTTTTCGGTCTCCATCGGCAGGAAGCCGCCGGAACTCAGCCAGCGCGACACCCGGCTTTCGCCGGCATTGTAGGCGGCGGCGGCCAGGCCCAGATTGCCGAAGCCGGTTTTCATCTCGGCGAGATATTTTGCCGAGGCCGGGATGGCCTGCTCGATATCGAAGGAATTGGCGAGACCGCGTATCTTGGCGGTGCCCGGCATGAACTGGGCTATGCCTTCGGCGCCGACCGGACTGACCGCATTGGGATCGAAGCGGCTTTCCTTCCAGATCAGCCGGGCAAAGAAATCCTTGGGCAGGCCGTTTTGATCGGCATGCGCCTCGATCAGATTGCAAACCCGGTCGAGCAGCCGCTGCTTGGCGGGACGCGGCGGATCGGCGTGGACGGCTGTCGCCCAGCCCAGCCCACCAAGCAAAACCAATCCACCAAGCAAAATCGGCGTCGCCCAGGGGAAGCGCCGCATCGACCTACTCCGCCGCTGCCTTGCCAGGTTGCCCAAACCGCTGCTCGATATAGTCGGCGACCATTTTCTCGAAGTCGGCGGCGATCGAAGGGCCGCGCAGCGTCGCCGCCTTCCTGCCGTCGACGAATACCGGCGCCGTCGGCGTCTCGCCGGTGCCGGGCAGCGAAATGCCGATATCGGCATGCTTGGATTCACCTGGACCGTTGACGATGCAGCCCATCACCGCGACTTTGAGGTTTTCGACGCCGGGATATTTTTCACGCCACACCGGCATGTTCTTGCGCAGATCCGCCTGGATATCCTGCGCGAGTTCCTGGAACACGGTCGAGGTGGTGCGGCCGCAGCCGGGGCAGGCGGCGACGATCGGTACGAACTGCCGAAACCCCATGGTCTGCAGGAGTTCCTGCGACACTTGCACCTCGCGGGTGCGGTCGCCGTTCGGCTCCGGCGTCAGCGAGATGCGGATCGTGTCGCCAATGCCTTGCTGGAGAAGAATGCCCATCGCCGCGGACGAGGCGACGATGCCTTTCGAACCCATGCCGGCCTCTGTGAGGCCGAGATGCAGCGCGTGGTTGGAGCGGGTGGCAAGCTCGGTGTAGACCGCGATCAGATCCTGCACGCCGCTGACCTTGGCCGACAGGATGATCTTCTCGCGGCCAAGGCCGATCTCCTCGGCCATGTCGGCCGAAAGGATCGCCGACTGCACGATCGCCTCGCGCGTTACCTCCTGCGCGGTCAGCGGAAAGCCCTGGCGCTGGTTGTCGTCCATCAGCCTGGTCAAAAGCTCCTGGTCGAGCGACCCCCAATTGACGCCGATGCGCACCGGCTTGTCGTGACGGATCGCCATCTCGACGATAGCTGCGAACTGCCGGTCCTTCTTGTCCTTGAATCCGACATTGCCGGGATTGATGCGGTATTTGGCCAGCGCCTCGGCGCAAGCCGGGTGGTCGGCGAGCAGCTTGTGGCCGATATAGTGGAAATCGCCGACCAGCGGCACATTGATGCCGAGCCGTTCGAGCCGCTCGCGGATGGCGGGCACGGCGGCGGCACTCTCGTCGCGGTCGACGGTGATGCGCACGATCTCGGACCCGGCGCGATGCAGCGCCGCAACTTGAGCGACGGTCTGGTCGACATCGGCGGTGTCGGTGTTGGTCATCGACTGAACGACGACAGGGGCGCCCCCGCCGACCATCACGCCGCCGACGTCGACACCGACAGACGTGCGGCGCGAGAAGGGTGAAGAAAAATATCCGGTCATGGCCGGCTGCCCTTTGTTAGCGCCGAATTCCGGAATCGGTTTCCGGAAACAATCTGCGCAAAAATCAAAATACAGCGTCCATTGCGCGTCCGAAAGGAGGCGCGGCGCTATAGAAGGTCCCGGCATGAGGTGGAGGAGCAAAGATGGCTTGTCAATGGCGACAGGCAGGCAAACCTGTCAAATCGAACCGCCGGACAAACAAGGAAACGCTCCGGCGGCATTGGTTGCCACCGGAGAAGATGGTCGGGCAAAGCGCGCACTGTCCCTGCATGACCCCGAAACCGAAAGGATTTTCGGAAAAGGATCATGCGCCAAAATCAGAAGCACGACAGCGCCCTTTGCGCGTCCAAAGGACGCGCAGCGCCGTAGATGAGCGTCAGTGCGTGGTGGGTTTCGGCTTCGCCTTCAATTTCTCAATCTCGTCCTTGAGCGCCAGCTTGCGCCGCTTGAGATTCACGATTTCGAGGTCGTCGACCGATGGATGGTTCATCGCATCATCGATTTCGCGTTCGATGTCGCCGTGTTTCCGCTGCAGCTCATCAAGATGGGATGCAAGAGACATGATTGGTTCTCCCTTTCATGGTTTCCTCGATTGCAGCCGTCAAGGCGCGTCCCACCGCAATTTCGCTTCTGTGACGGCATAATGACAGTGTGCCACTATCGGGCACCGATGTCGAATGCTGCGTGGTAGCATTCCACGACAATACGAAATGTGGTATTGGCTGCGCGCCGGTGCAAGATACCTCCGGCCTCGCCCAATCAGGCCCATTTTTGGGCGCCGCAGACGTGCAGACGGTAAATAATGTCCGAACAGGAACAGGCCGATATCCGCCTCGAATATTCTCGGCTGAAGCAAGAACACGCCGATTTCGACGCGGCGATCAACGCGATGATCGCCATGGGCTGCGACCCTCTGCAGATCCAGCGCATGAAGAAGAAAAAGCTCTTCCTGAAAGACCGGCTGATGGCGCTGGAAGACCGGATCATCCCCGACATCATCGCGTGAGCGAATCCCACTTACGGTCGCGACAAATCCTGCTCATCCCGTGATCGAAAGCCTCGCGGCGCGTTCGCGCAGCAGGGCGATGAGATCGCCGGTCTTTTCCTCGGAAGTGTCGATGGGAACCACCAGGCATATCGTCGCCTCGACCTTGCCGGCAGCTGAAAAGACCGGCGCGGCAAGGCACTTTGTATAGGCGTCGACAAGACCGGAGGTCACACAGTAGCCGGCAGCCCCGGCCGTAGCGATATCTTCTATGAAGTCGTCCAGCAGCAATCTGCGGCCATCCGGCAGGACGAGATCGTCTTCGGACACCATGTCTTCGATCACCGCCCGTTCGAAACCGGCGAGAAGCAGGCGCCCGGAAGCGGTCCAGGGAAGCGGTATCTGCAGACCCGTGGCCGAACTGATCCGGAACGGCCTGGTGCCCGGGCTTGAATGGACAATCGTGTAGCGGCCGTTTTGCAGCATGCACAATTCGGAGGTCTCGCCTGTCTCGCGCGAAAGATTGTCGACTTCCTGACGCCCTCGCCTGAGCAGGTCGTTGCCGCGCACATAGTCCATTCCGTAGAGATAAAGCTTCTTCCCGAAATAGACGCGATTGCCGTCGCCGGCCATTTCCAGCAGGCCCGCATCCACGAGCGAGCGCACAAGCGTGTAGATCGTCGAGCGCGGCGCATTCACTCCCTTGGCGAGATCACCAATCCCGATCGCTCGCTGGTTCGCATGAAGAAACTCCAGGATATGGAGCACGCGGTTGAGACCCTTCTCGCGGGAGCCCGCAATCCTGTCTTCGTCCGGACCAGCGTCCGGCCGAACTGCCAAGCCATTGCCATCTTGCATTGCTGATTCCTGGTGTTAGTATCTGTCTCGTACAGGATACATGTGTCTTTTGTAAGAGACAATCCAGCAGATTACCGATGCATGTATCGGCAAAGGGGAACACAACACGAAAAGGAGGTCGCCGTGAACGACACATCCAAAAGACGTGATTTTCTGAAACTGGCCGGGCTTGCAACGGCCGGAGTGGTGGGCGCAGCGACAACAGTCGATGTTCAGAAGGCGGCGGCGCAGGCGGCGCCGGACAGCCTGCTGCGCACCGTTCTCGATCGCGGCAAGGTGATCGTCGGCACCGGCAGCACCAACGCGCCCTGGCACTTTGAAAACGATGCCGGCGAACTGGTCGGCATGGACATCACCATGGGGCGCATTCTTGCCAAGGGACTTTTCGACGATACGACCAAGGTCGAGTTCGTCATGCAGGATCCGGCCCAGCGCATTCCGAACGTGACCACCAATAAGGTCGACATTTCGATCCAGTTCATGACCATGACCGCCCAGCGCTCGCAGCTGATCCACTTCTCCCGGCCCTATTACGTCGAAGGCATCGCCTTGCTGACCCTTCCGAACGCCGAAAACAAGACCTTCGACAAGCTGCTTGCCGGCGGTTCGGCGACGCGGGTTTCCATCCTGCAGAATGTCGATGCCGAGGCAAATGTGCACATCGTCCTGCCGGAGTCGCAGGTGATGCAGATAGACACGCAGGCCAACGTGCTGCAGGCACTGGAATCGAAACGCGTCGACGCCGCCGCCGTCGATCTGTCGACGGTTCGATGGCTCGCCTCGCGCAATCCGGACAAATACTTCGATGCCGGCAAGAGCTGGTTCTCGATGCTTTACGGCGCCGCGCTTCGGCAAGGCGACCCCGACTGGCTGACCTTCGTCAACACAACCTTCACCACCGCCATGTTCGGCCATGAGACGGCGCTCTACGACGCTGCATTCAAGGACTATTTCGGACAGGAGCCGCCGGCGCGCCATCCCGGCTTCCCGGTCATCTGATGCAAGCCGGCGGAAGGGCCGCGCCCTTCCGCCTGCTTATTGTCGACAGCCCTCGATAATGACAGGGACACATGGGCTATACCCTAAACTTCAACCTGATCTGGCGGCATTTCGACAAGCTTTGGGGCGGACTACTGCTCAGCCTCGAGCTGGCCGTGATCTCCATCGCGATCGGCATCCTCATCGGACTGCTTCTGGCGGTCTGGTACGTGTCGGCCGGGCGTGCGGTGCGGACCGTCATCGCCGCCTATGTCGAGTTCATCCGCAACGTGCCGCTGATCCTGCTCGTCTATCTCGTCTTCTACGGCCTGCCGACGGTGGTCGACATCGCCTACAGCGCGCAGACCTCGTTCATCGCCACGCTGTCGCTCTATAGCGGCGCTTATCTGGTCGAGGTGTTCCGCTCGGGGCTCGAAGCGGTTCCGCGCGGACAGCTCGACGCCGGCAAGGCGATCGGCCTGACGCCATGGCAAAGGCTGGTCCATGTGCGCCTGCCGACGATGCTGCGCATAACGCTGCCCGCGCTTTCCAACACGTTCCTGTCGCTGTTCAAGGACACGTCCGTTGCGTCGGTCATTTCGGTGCCCGAACTCACCTACGGCGCCCAGTGGATCAACTTCAACACCTTCCGCATCGTCGAGGTCTACCTTGTGGTGACGGCAATGTATCTCTTGACCGGCTACGCGCTTCTTTTTGCACTTCGGCTTGTCGAGCGCCGGTTCAGGGCGGCGCACTAGGATGCTTGGCCAGATCGCCTATGCCTTGCCCTTCCTGGCCCAGGGTTTTGCCGTGACGCTATGGGTGTCGCTGCTGGTCGTGGTGTTGTCGCTCGTCGCCGGCGTGATGATGGGCGTCGGCCTTGTCTATGGCCCGGCTCCGCTGCGCTGGGCAGTGCGCATTTTCAGCGATACCATTCGCGGCATTCCGATCCTGGTGCTCATCTTCTTCGTCTATTACGGCCTGCCTGCCGTCGGCCTCCATCTGGAATCCTTCTGGGCAGCCGTGCTGGCGCTCACCCTGTTCAAGACGGCGCAGGTCATCGAGTATCTGCGCGGTGCGGTCGGTTCCATACCGAAGGGGCAGTCCGAAGCGGCGATGGCGATCGGGCTGACCTTTCGCCAGCGACTGGCCTACGTCATCTTCCCGCAAGCGTTCAGGCGTTTCCTGCCGCCATGGATCAATGGCGTCACCGATGCGGTGAAGGGCAGCGCGCTGGTCTCGCTGCTCGGCATCACCGACCTGATGCATGCCATCAACCAGGTCATCGGCCGCACCTACGAAGCGATGCCGCTCTACATCCTCGGCGCGGTCATCTACTTCGCCGTCAATTACGCGCTCTCCCTGGCCAGCCGACGGTTGGAGCGGCGTTTCTCCTTCATCCGGGAATAGCAAGATGCCCATCGCCACGCCCGCCAATCCGGCGCTTCTCGATGTCTCCGAGGTTTCCAAATCCTTTGGATCCGTCGCGGTCCTGCGCTCCGTCAGCCTGCAGGTGACGCGCGGCGAGGTGGTGACTGTCATCGGGCCTTCCGGCAGCGGCAAGACCACGCTGCTGCGCTGCGTCAACTTCCTGGAGAGCTACGACAGCGGCTCCATCCGCATCGACGGCAAGGAGGTCGGCTTCCGCGACACGGGAACACGCCAGCGCCGCAGCGAGCGTGACCTGGCGAAGATGCGGGCCGAAACCGGGATGGTGTTCCAGAGTTTCAATCTGTTTCCGCATCTGACGGCGGCCGGCAACATCATGCTTGGCCTGCGCAAGGTGCGCGGCAAGAGCAGTACCGAGGCCCGCGCCATTGCCGAGCACTGGCTCGGCCGGGTCGGCCTTGCCCACAAGGCCGACAGCCTGCCGGCCGAGCTTTCCGGCGGCCAGCAGCAGCGCGTCGGCATTGCCCGCGCGGTGGCGATGGAGCCGAAAATCCTGCTTCTCGACGAGATAACCTCCGCGCTCGACCCGGAACTCGTCGGCGAGGTGCTCGAGGTCGTACGCAGCCTGGCCGAGGACGGCATGACGATGGTGATGGTCACGCACGAGATGGCCTTTGCCCGCGATGCCTCGAGCCGCATCATCTTCATGGCAGATGGCGGCGTCAGCGCCGCAGGCCCGCCCGCCGAGATTCTGGGCGCGGAGATCGACAATGAGCGTCTCCGCAGTTTCCTGGCGCGGTTTCGTGCCTCGCAATTCTGACATCGGACGGCGAAAGCTGTCGCAAGGAGCCTTTTCATGACGCCTTACATCCGGCTCGCCGAATTGGGCCTGACGCTGCCCGAGCCGCCGACGCCGATCGCCAACTTCGTCACCCATGCCGAAAGCGGACGGCTGATCTTCCTCTCCGGCCAAGGCCCGTTGCGCGCCGACGGCACGCTTTGCACCGGCAAGGTCGGCGAGGACGTCACGGTTGAAGAGGCCTATAAGCATGCCCGTCTCACCGGCCTGAACCTGCTCGCCGTCATGCACGCTGCGGCAGGCGACCTCGGCCGTATCGTGCGTGTCGTCAAGCTGCTTGGCTTCGTCAACGCGATCCCGACCTTCAGCGACCATCCGCAGGTGGTGAATGGCTGTTCCGATCTTTTCGCCGCTGTCTTTGATAGTATCGGCGGGCACGCCCGTTCGGCGATCGGTGTCGGCTCCCTGCCGGGCAACATCACCGTGGAAATCGAGGCGGTCGTCGAGATCGCCGCCTGAAATCTACCAATGGGACCTCCAGAGATGAAAACCTATTCCGCAAACGGCTCCAACACGACAATCCGCGAACGGCTCGGCCTTCGCCCGATCATCAATGTCTCCGGCACGATGACGGCGCTCGGCGCCTCGATCATCGTCCCGGAAGCGATCGCCGCCATGTCGGAAATCGCCTCGCAATGGGTGGAGATGGACGATCTGCAGCGCGCCGCAAGCACGATCGTCGCACGCCTCACCGGCGGCGAGGCCGGCTTCGTCACGGCGTGCTGCGCCAGCGGCATCACCATGGCGATTGCCGGCACGATGACCGGCACCAACCTTCTGGCGATCGAGCGGCTACCGGACGACACCGAGGGCCTCAAGTCCGAGGTCATCGTCCAGCTCGGCCACATCGTCAATTACGGCGCGCCGATCGACCAGTCGATCCGGCTCGCCGGGGCAAGGACCGTACCGGCCGGTACGGTCAGCGTGACGCAGGATTATCATGTGCGCGAGGCGATCCGCGACCGCACCGCAGCAGGCCTCTATGTCGTTGCCCATCACACGGTGCAATACGGCATGCTCTCGCTCGAGGAGTTCTGCGAGATCTGCCACGCCAAGGGCGTCCCGGTGATCGTCGACGCCGCCTCTGAATACGATTTGCGCGGCTTTCTCGCACGCGGCGCCGACATCGTCGTCTACAGCGGACACAAATTTCTCTCGGGACCGACAAGCGGCATCGTCACCGGGCGAAAGGATCTGGTGCGCGCCGCCTATCTGCAGAACCGTGGCGTTGCGCGGGCGATGAAGGTCGGCAAGGAAAGCATTGCCGGCGCCATGGCCGCACTGGAGGCCTGGGAGCGGCGCGATCATGCCGGCATCCGCAAGCGGGAAGAAGCGGCGCTCGATCTGTGGAAGGACGCATTGCAGGGCATGCCGGGCATCGCCGCGCATGTCATTCCCGATCCGACCGGCAATCCGCTCGACCGCCTGCAGGTGTTTGTTGCGCCCGAAAGCGGATTCACCGCCGCCGGCCTTGCCTCGGCGCTGGCGGCCGTTTCGCCTCCCATTATCGTGCGCAACCACGAGGTCGAGCGCGGGCATTTCTTCCTCGACCCGTGCAATCTCCATCCCGGCGAGGCGGAAATCGTCGCCGAACGCCTGCGGGCCGTGTTGAGCGCCGCCGAGCGTCCGGCGGATGCGATGAAGTCGGCCCGCAAGGATAGCGCCGGCGCCTTGCGCTGGCCGGATTAGGTAATGATGGCGCCTCGCGCCAGAACGCTTGCGCAGAGGCAGCGCATCCTTGCCGTCGGACCCGAATTCCGCTAAGGCGCGCCTTTGCCGCCGGGAGCAGAAGCTTGGACGATCAACGTGCCGACGTCGCCATCATCATGGGCAGCCAGTCCGACTGGGCGACGATGCGCCACGCCGCCGAAACGCTGGAGGCGCTGGGCATCCCGCACAAGCGGCTGATCGTCTCGGCTCATCGCACCCCCGACCGGCTCTATGACTTCGCCAAGGGCGCCAAGGCGGCCGGCTTTCGGGTGATCATCGCCGGCGCCGGCGGTGCGGCACACCTGCCCGGCATGACGGCGGCGATGACGCCGCTCCCGGTTTTTGGCGTGCCGGTGGAATCGAAGGCGCTTTCCGGACAGGACTCGCTGCTCTCCATCGTGCAGATGCCGGCCGGCATTCCGGTCGGCACGCTGGCCATCGGCAAGGCGGGCGCCACCAATGCCGCCCTTCTGGCTGCGGCCGTGCTGGCGCTGACCGACGAAAAGCTCGCCGCCCGGCTCGATGCCTGGCGCGCCGCCCAGACCGCCAAGGTCGCCGCCGAGCCCACGGACACGCCATGAGCCTGGCCGCCGGATCGACCATCGGCATCATCGGCGGAGGCCAGCTCGGCCGCATGCTGGCGATGGCCGCGGCGCGCCTCGGCTACCGCACGGTCGTGCTGGAGCCGCAGCCGGATTGTCCGGCGGCACAGGTCGCCAACCGGCAGATCACTGCCGCTTATGACGACACGGCCGCGCTCGCCGAACTGGCTGCAGTCAGCGCCGTCGTCACCTACGAGTTCGAGAACGTTCCGGTCATGGCCGCCAGCGCGCTTGCCATCACGGTCCCGGTCTACCCGCCGGCGCGCGCGCTGGAAGTAGCGCAGGACCGGGTGGCGGAGAAGAAGTTCCTCAACGGCATCGGCATTCCCACCGCGGATTTCTGCCCCGTCGACAATGACGACGAATTGACGGCGGCGCTGAAAAAGTTCAACGGCAGCGGCATATTGAAGACGCGACGCATGGGCTATGACGGCAAGGGCCAGCGCGTCTTCCGCAATATGGAAACGGGGGGCTTTGCCGGCACCTGCGAGGCGATGGGCAACGTGCCGCTGATCCTCGAATCCTTCGTCGCCTTCGAACGCGAGATTTCGGTGATCGCGGCGCGCGGCATGGACGGTTCGCTCGCCGCCTACGATCCGGCAGAAAACGTCCACCGCAGCGGCATCCTGCACAGCTCGACCCTGCCGGCCAGGATAGGGTCCGAAACCGCCGCTGCAGCGCAGGCGGCGGCAGCAGAAATACTTGCCGCGCTCGACTATGTCGGCGTCATCGGCATCGAGTTCTTTGTCCTTGCCGACGGCGCGCTGCTGGCCAATGAGATCGCGCCGCGCGTTCACAATTCCGGCCACTGGACGGAAGCCGCCTGCATCGTCTCGCAGTTCGAGCAGCACATTCGCGCCGTCGCCGGCCTGCCGCTGGGAAATCCTGGCCGCCATTTTGACTGCGTCATGGAAAACCTGGTCGGCGACGATATCCTGCGCATCCCGGCCCTGCTCGCCGAGCCCGATCTGATGCTGCATCTCTATGGCAAGGCCGAGGCACGCCCCGGCCGCAAGATGGGCCATTTTACGCGAATGAGCCGCTGCCGTTGAGGCTATTCGACGGCGCCGCTCTAAAGCGCGTCGCATTTGACCGGCCTCACGCGACGCGCTTTAGGTTGTTGTTTTATGCATGTCGTTATCGCAAAACCGCAGCACACTTTTACGCGACATGCATTAATGCCGTCGACAGGGCAGAAACTCAAACTCCGCCACATGCTTGGTTGACACGGGCAAGGCTCCTCGTTTATGAGCCACGCACAAGTTGAGAGGCGCGCTTTCCGAGCGCGCCTTAATAATTCGGCCCAAGCGGGCCCAGACCGACGGGCAAGACCATGAAGATCAAGAATTCGCTCAAGGCGCTCAAGGCGCGTCACCGCGACAACCAGTTGGTTCGCCGCAAGGGCCGCGTGTACATCATCAACAAGACCGCTCCGCGCTACAAGGCGCGCCAGGGCTGAGTCTTTTCGCGTTGGGGGCGCCTGCCTCCGCGCCTGCATGATGTACCGCATCGACCCAAAAATCGGAATCGATTTTCGGAAGGTACGATGCCAGGAATTCAAAATGCTGGAGCGTCCTTTACGCGTCCAAAAGGGAGCGCGGCGCTCTAATACCGGCCTGCCGGCCCTTTCACGCTAAATTCAGTTTGACGATCCGCTGTCCGGGGTTAGATTCCGGTCATGCGGATTCATTTTGCATTCTTCGCGGCGCTTTTTCTTTTCGGTGTCGCCCCGCTTCCGGCTCAAGCGGAAGACCCGGTCACCCCTCCGGTTGCCGCGACCAGGGAGGAAAGGCTCGACCAGCTGTTTGTCGACCTGAAGCGCGAGCGCAATGAAAAAGCCGCCGAGCGCATCGCGGCGCGCATCTCGCACGAGTGGTCGCAATCCGGCAGCGCCTCGATCGACCTGATGATGCAATGGTCGCAAAAGGCGGCCGAAGACAAGAAGTTCGACGTGGCGCTCGACTTCCTCGACCAGGTGGTGACGTTGCAACCGGCCTATGCCGAAGGCTGGAACCGGCGCGCCACCGTACATTTCATGATGAATAACTTTGGGAAATCGATGGCGGACATCGACCGCACGCTGCAGCTCGAGCCGCGCCATTTTGGCGCGCTGTCCGGCCTGGCGCAGATCATGGCGGTAACCGGCCACAAGCAGTCGGCGCTGGAAGCCTGGCAGCGCGTGCTCAGCATCTATCCGATGATGCGCAGTGCCCAGGATCAGGTCGGCACGCTTTCCGAAGAACTTGCCGGCGAAGGGATATGAGGTTGGCGGACAAATCCACTTGAGTGAAAGTCTTTTTAGCTAGACTGTGAACTAATTTCGCTCCGGTCCGTACCTCTCTCCATGAACCCGATCTACGCCGCGCTCGCCTTCCTCCTGGCGCTTGTGTTCACCCTTGCAGGTGTCACCCGCGCCGGTTCATGGCTGATCGAGCGCCGCAATCCGCCGATCGGCGACTTCGCGGATATAAACGGTGCCCGCATCCACTACGTTCACATTCCGGCGCGGGAAAACGCCGAACTGCCGCCGATCGTCTTTATCCACGGCGCCAGCGCCAATCTCAGGGATCAGATGCTGCCGTTGAGGCCCTTGCTGGAAGGCCGTGCCGAGATGCTGTTCTTCGACCGCCCGGGTGCAGGCTGGTCGGCGCGCGGCCCCGGCAACAACGAGACCCCATCGGCACAGGCCAGCACCATCGCAGCGCTGATGGACCATCTCGGCATCAGGAAAGCCATCATCGCCGGCCATTCCTTCGGCGGCTCGGTGACCACCGCCTTCGGCCGCGAGCATCCCGACAAGACGCTCGGCCTGGTGTTCATGGCGCCTGCCACCCATCCCTGGCCGGGCGGCGCGACCGCCTGGTACTACAATTTGACAACCATTCCGATCGTCGGCCGGCTTTTTTCCGAAACGCTGACCTATCCGTCGGGAACGCTGCAGATGAATGCCGCCACCGCCTGCGTCTTTGCCCCCAACAAGGTGCCGGACTTCTATGTCGCCGAGGTCGCGATCCCGCTGGTGCTTCGGCCGAACGCCTTTCGTGCCAACGCCACCGATGTCGCCGGGCTTTATCGCTACACGCTCGATGCCGCACCGCACTACCGCGATATCAAGGCGCCGACTGTGGTCATCTCGGGCGACCGCGACAAGGTGGTCTATGCAACGATCCATTCGGTCGGCCTCGTCCGCGATATCGCCGGGGCCGAACTGGTCTGGGTCCGCAATCTCGGCCACAAGCCAGACTGGATAGCACCCGATCTCGTTGTCGGCGCGATCGAAAAGGTCGCCGGCAGGGACGTGGACCTCCAGGCAATGGCGAAGGCCGTGGAAATCAGGATTGCCGGCGACACCTACGGTGCCGGCAAATGCGCCGACATCAAAGCGCCGGAAGCCGAACTCGCGCCAATTTAGAGCAACCGAAATTATTCGAAGCGACGGCCAAGCCTAGCGGCGGGCCTGCACGTCCGATCCGACATAGGCGATGCGCAGCATGTTGGTGGAGCCGGGCGTCCTCAACGGCACGCCGGCCGTGATGATGACCCGGTCGCCGGGCTTGCCGAACCCTTCATCCAAAGCGATGCGGCAGGCGCGGTCGACCATATCGTCGAGGTCGATGGCGTCGGGCGAGACGACGCAATGCGTGCCCCACAAAAGCGATAGCCGCCGCGCCGTGTTGACGATCGGCGACAGGGCGACGATCGGCACCTGCGGCCGCTCGCGCGCGGCGCGCAGGCCGGTCGTGCCGGACGCCGTATAGCTGATGATCGCCGACAGTTTCAGCGTCTCGGCGATTTCGCGGGCGGCAAGCGAAATGGCGTCGGCGCCGGTCGCTTCCGGCTCCGAGCGCTGCGCATTGATGATGCCGGCATAGGTCGGGTCGGTTTCGACCTTGCTGGCGATGCGGTTCATCATCGCCACCGCCTCGACCGGGTAGGCGCCGGCCGCGGATTCGGCCGAGAGCATGATGGCGTCGGCGCCTTCGAACACGGCGATCGAGACGTCCGACACCTCGGCGCGGGTCGGCACCGGCGCGGTGATCATCGATTCCAGCATCTGCGTGGCGATCACCACCGGCTTGCCGGCGCGGCGCGCGGCGCGGGTGATCTGCTTCTGGATGCCGGGCACGGCTTCGAGCGGCATTTCGACGCCGAGATCGCCGCGGGCTACCATCAGTGCGTCCGAAAGTTCGATGATCTCGGCCAGCCTGGCGACGGCTTGCGGCTTTTCGATCTTGGCCATGATCAGCGCCCGGCCGCGCGCGATCTTGCGCGCTTCCGCCAGATCCTCCGGCCGCTGCACGAACGACAGCGCCACCCAGTCGACGCCGGTGGCCAGCACAGCATCGAGATCGCTGCGGTCCTTTTCGGTCAGCGCGCCGACCGGCAGGTCGGTGTCGGGCAGGCTGACGCCCTTCTTGTCGGAGATGCTGGTGCCGGCGACGACGGTGCAGACGATCGCCTGTCCGTCGCTCTCCACCGCCTTCAGCTCGAGCTTGCCGTCGTCGATCAAAAGACGGTGACCGGCCTCGACCGATCTCAGGATTTCCGGATGGGGCAGATAGACCCTGGTCGAGTTGCCGGGCTCGGGATTGTCGTCGAGCGTGAAGGTCTGGCCGAGTGTCAGCGTCTCCTTGCCGTTGGCAAACTTGCCGACCCGAAGCTTGGGTCCCTGCAGGTCGGCGAGAATGCCGATCGGCCGGCCGACCGCTTTCTCGACGGTGCGGATGCGACCGACAAGTGTGCGCATCAATTCATGATCGGTGTGGCTCATATTGATGCGAAACACGTCGGCGCCGGCTTCGAAAAGCTTCTTCAGCATGTCCTCGGAGGAGGAGGCCGGACCGATGGTGGCGAGTATCTTGACCTTGCGGCTGCGTCTCATTGACTGTTTGTTCCCGGAGCGGCTGGAACGCCCCCCGTTGCGGGGTCATCGGTCAGCTGGACCATCCAGCTTGCCTGCTCGCCCGTGTCATATTCCTGGAATCCGGCGCGCTGGAAGCCCCGGGCGACGCAATCGCTAACGCCGGCGATCTTGAACTCTTTTTCGGCCACGCACATGTTGATCGGACCATCCCAGCGCCCGCCGCGCTCGGCGTCTTCTGCATAAAGATAGTAAAATCTTGATGACAGCGGGCCCTCGATCAGCGTCTTGCAGCTCGAACCCTCGATGTGCCACCAGCCTTCGGTGATCCAGCCGGCCTTGGCGCGATAGCCGATGCCGACGCCGACCAGGTTCTGCGTGGCGTTGCAGACACGGAAATCGGCGCGCGCCGGCGAGGCAGCAACCATCGCGGCGAGGCCAACGGCAAAGGTCAGGAGCGGCATGGCGAAGGCATAACGCACACGCGGCCTGCCGGCGGAACCCATCCTGAAACCTCTCAAGAACCACATTTGCATCTCTCAACGCCCCTTTTCGGAAAAGTCCGGGCGCATGTCAACGCGCCCTTCCGCTCAATTCCAATCGATTTAGAAAGGCTCCGGCGCACGGTCTGTCGCCTTCCGCCAGATTTCCGCAGAAACCGTGGCCAAACGACGGCATTGCGTAATCGTCCCCTTCGTGGAAAGACGATACCATCCTCCCTGGAAGCCAGCGAACAGACCATTTCCCGCCGATGACCCGATCCACAGTTTTCGCGCCTTTCGACGTCGTCGAAGGCGACCGCAAGCGAGGCATCGTGCTCCTGGCCGATCACGCCCGTCGCGACCTGCCGGAAGAGTATGGCAGCCTTGGCCTGCCGGCGGCGGAATTCGACCGCCATATCGCTTACGACATCGGTGTCGAGTCGGTGACGCGCGAACTGGCCGCTTTGCTCGGCGTGCCGGCGGTACTCGCCAATTTTTCGCGGCTTCTGATCGATCCCAATCGCGGCGAAGACGATCCGACATTGATCCGCCAACTTTATGACGGCACCGTCATTTCGGGGAATTATCCACTTACCTTGAAAGAACGTGAAAGGCGGCTCGACCGCTTCTATCGACCCTATCACGATGCGGTCGGCGCCATGATCGCCTCGGTGGCGCAGGCTTGCGCAAACGCCCCCTTTATCCTTTCGGTGCATTCCTTCACCCCGTTCATGCAGGGGTTCGTGCGCCCTTGGCATGTTGGCATCTTGTGGGATCGCGACGACCGGGTGGCGCGACCGCTGATCGACATGCTTGCGAAGGACAAAAGCCTTATCGTCGGCGACAATGAGCCCTACGACGGCGCGCTGCGCGGCGACACCATGTTCAGGCATGCCATCGTCAACGGCTTCGCCCATGCGCTGATCGAAATCCGTCAGGACCTGATCACCGATCGGCAGGATGCGGTCACCTGGGCCGAACGGCTGGCGGCGATCGTTGACGCGATCGATCGCCGTCCCGATATACATCGGGTCAAACGATTCGGCTCGCGCACCGGGCCGCTCTAAGGAGGCCAAGAACACATGACCGAACTCAGCGACGAGCAGAAACGCGATTTCGAAGCCGCCGCCTTCCGCCGACTGGTCGCGCATCTGCGTGAACGCACTGACGTGCAGAACATCGACCTGATGAACCTCGCCGGCTTCTGCCGCAATTGCCTCTCCAACTGGTATCGCGATGCCGCGGAGGCCGAGGGTTTCGATCTCAGCAAGGACCAGTCGCGCGAGATCATCTACGGCATGCCCTATGCCGAATGGCAGGCGCTCAACCAGACCGACGCCTCCAATGCCAAGAAGGCTGAGTTCGAGGCAAGACGCCCCAGGGATCACTAAGGCCACGATCCCGAAAAGTGGAAACCGGTTTTCGGATAAGATCGTGGTCGAACAAAGCCCGACCAGATCGGCTTCATCAACCTGGGTTCAAGCGAGCCGTTTGGCCCAAGCACTTTCAAGAACGAGCACTTGACTGCAAATTGAATCGATCTAATTTGCCACGCGAAGCCATTTTCGGACCGGATTCTACATGATGGACACGCTAAACCGCATGCAGGCCGCCATTCGTGGACGATGGGCCGTGGCGGCCATCTTCCTGGCCAATGGCTTTCTGACCGGCGCATGGGCGCCGCAGATCCCTGTGGTGCTGACCCGGCTGGATATCAGCAAGTTCACGCTTGGCCTGCTGATCCTGCTGTTCGGCGCCGGCGCGGTCACAGCGATGACCTGGTGCGGCCACCTGATCTCCAGGCATGGGTCGCGCACCGTGCTGCGCTGGTTCGGTCTCATCGGCAGCTTCGGCCTGCTGGTTGTGGCGCTGGCTCCCAACGTGCCGCTGGCGGCCATCGCCATGTTCATCTTTGGCGGTTCGATCGGCGGCATGGATGTCGCCATGAACGCCAATGCGGTCACGGTGGAACGGCGCTTGTCCCGGGCCATCATGTCGTCCTCGCACGGCTTCTGGAGTCTTGGCGGTTTCGCCGGCGGCGCTCTCGGTGGCCTCGCCATCCAGAATTACGGGCATCTCGCCCATGCGACGGTGGTGACGGCTCTCGCTTTCGCTGTGATTGCAGTGGCAGTCCGCTACCTGATCGCCGAGGACAAGCCAGTCCAAGCATCCTCGGGGGTAATCGGGCATCGCAAGTTCGCGCTGCCTGGAAATCCGCTGGTCTATCTGGTCGGGCTGATGGCGCTGATGACGATGATCTCCGAGGGTGCGGTGCTCGACTGGGCAGCGCTTTACCTGCAACAGGAACTCGGCACCGACCTCGCCGTAGCTGGTTTGGCCTACGCCGCTTTTTCCGGCGTCATGGCCGTCATGCGCTTCGTTGGCGACGGGGTCCGCAACCGTTTCGGCGCCGTGACGACACTGCGCGTTTCGGCGCTTGTCGCCGCTGCCGGCATGCTGGTGGCGGGTATGGCGCCCTCGCCCTGGCTCGCCATCTCAGCTTTTGCCTTTTGCGGCTTCGGCATCGCCAATATGGTGCCGATCCTGTTTTCGGCCGGCGGCAACCAGGAAGGCATGTCGTCCGGCACCGGCATGAGCGTCGTCACCACAATGGGCTATTCCGGCATTCTGGTGGCGCCGTCGGCAATCGGCTTCATCGCCGAGCATTCAAGCTTCGGTCCGATCTTCATCGCTTTGTCGGGACTGCTGGTCGTCGTATTCTTGATGGCCGGGCTCGCTCACCGCGCCGAATTCGCGCCTGACGCGGCCCCGGCCGAATAGCGCTTCAACTCCTCATAGAGGAAATCCGCGACACGGCGGACGCGCACGCTGGTGCGCACGTCGCGGTGCATGGCCAGCCATACCGGAAGCGTCGGCAGCCCGAGGCCCGGCAGCACTGTCTCCACCAGCGGATCGCGGTCGGCCAGCGGCTCCTGGCCAAAGCCGATGCCGTTTCCCGACCGCACCGCCTCCCACAGCACAATTTGGTTGTCGGTCCTGAAGCGGAAGGCATTGCGGGTGAGCGGGACACCGAATTGGGCAAAGCCGCGAATGATCTCATCGCTGCGGTCGAAGCCGATCAGGTCGTGGCCGGCAAGATCGCCGGGTTCGCGCGGACGGCCACGCCGGTCGAGATAGGATTTTGCCGCGCAGGCGCGGAGCGGAATGTCTGCCACCTTGCGCGCCACCAGCTCGTTCTGGGCCGGCTTGACCATGCGGATAGCGATGTCGGCATCGCGGCGCAAAAGATTCTCGACCTGGTTCGACGCGACGATCTCGACCTCGATGCCGGGCTCCTCGGCGCCCAGCCGCGCCGTCATCTCTGGCAGGACATAGGCCGCCACCACCTCGCTGGCGGCAATGCGCACTGTGCCCTCGATCGCCTCGACCGATCCCAGCGCCAACAGCGAAAAGGCGCTCGCCTGCTCGCTCACCGCCCGGCCGCGTTCATAGAGCGTACTGCCGGCTTCTGTCAGGGCGTAGCCGCGCCGCCCGCGCCGGAACAGGGTGACGCCGAGCGCCTGCTCCAGCTCGGCGATATGGCGGCCGAGCGTCGGCTGGCTTGCAGCCAGCTTGCGCGCGGCAGCGGACAGGCTGCCGGTTTCCGCCACGGTGACGAAACTCTTGATCAGATTCCAGTCGATTTCCATTCAAAACTGAATATCATGTCGCCAGATTCAGTCAATTTCCATTCGTTTGCGGGCGGATCATATTGTGACCGTAACGCAAACACGGAAACGAAACATGACCAAGATCGCAATTCTGGGGGCCAATGGCCGGCTCGGCCGCGTGGTTGCCAAGGCCTTCATCGACGCCGGCTATGATGTCCGCGCCATCACCCGCAGCGGCAAGATAACGGCAGAACTCATCGGCTCGGCGACCGTCGCCGGCGACGGGCTCGATCGCGAAGCGCTTATCCGCGCCACCGAAGGCGTCGACATCATCTTCAACGGCCTCAACCCGATCTACACCGACTGGGGCAAGTGCCTGCCGATGGCCGAGAACGTCATGGCCGCGTGCCGGGCGAACCACGCATTGCACCTCGCTCCCGGCAGCGTTTACAATTACGGCTCGCCGATGCCGGCGGTCATCACCGAAGACACGCCATTCCACCCGACGACGGAAAAGGGCCGCATCCGCGTCGCCATGGAAGACCTCTTTCGCCGCGAGGCCGAAGCCGGCCGAGTTCGCACCATTCTGCTGCGAGCCGGCGATTTCTTCGGCGGCACCGGCACCGGATCGTGGTTCGATCTGATGGTGGCCGCCAAGATGGACAAGGGCGTCTATACCGCCCCCGGGCCGGCCGATCTCCTGCATGGATGGGCCTATCTGCCTGATATGGCCAAGGCTTTCGTCGGACTGACTGAGAATCTCGACAAGCTCGGCGCCTACGAGGCGCTGAACTTTCCCGGCCACGCCGTTACCGATCTGGAGATCAAGGCCGCCGCGGAGCAGGCGCTCGGGCGCACGTTGAAACTGACGTCGATGCCGTGGTGGATGTTGCGCGCCGGCAGTCCGTTCGTGGCGATGTGGCGTGAGCTCGTCTCGATGTCCTATCTCCGCTTCGAGCCACACCAGTTGGTCTCGGCAAGACTGGAAGGCATCCTCGGCACGATCCCGCATACGCCGCTGGATAGGGCGGTGGCAGAAGCCCTCGATGATATCGGTGTGGCCACGATTGATGGCGTTTCGAAAGCTGCCTGAAAACGTGCGTTTCGAACCGAAGGCTCGGAAAGGACCATGCGCAAAATCAAATGCTACAGCGCTGTGAGTCCAAAAGGACGCGCAGCGCTGTAGCATTCGTGCACACCAAACTCCGGGTCAAATCCTGCCCATCAGCAGCAACACCAGCAGCACGATCAGGATGACGCCGACGATGCCGGAGGGACCATAACCCCAGGAACGCGAATGAGGCCATGCCGGCACCGCGCCGATCAGAATAAGGATCAGAATGATGATGAGAATGGTGCTGAGCGTCATGAGAAACTCCCCGCGTTGAGGCATTGCATGACAGGACAATGCAAAAGGCCGCTGGGTTGTTCCCGGCGGCCTTTTCTACCTGGGCTGAAGGGAGCGACCTATTCGGCGGCCTTCGGGAAGTCGATCGCCGGCTCGTCGAGCAAGCCCGGCCCTGCGGAGGTCTCCATAGTCGCATCGGCTGGCGTTCCGCGCCGGAACACCCGACGGAAGAATGCATAGAAGCGGCTGTTCTTGCTGCGCGTGAACACCATCAGCATCGACGGTGTCACCACCAGAGT
>NZ_JBVVQB010000067.1:0-34044 GCF_055811775.1 Mesorhizobium sp. WSM4844
ATATCCCCCCGCGGGGGGTTGTTTTTTTTTTAATCTTTTATTATTTTCTTTCCCCCCCCCCCCCCCCCCCCACCACCCCCCCCCCCCCACGCCAGAATCCTGTAAGTTGCTCATATGGCTTTGAATCCGAAATTCGTTCATTACGCTGCTCCAAAGCGATGCGAATTTCGGATTCAAACCATATGAGTGTGCTTAAGTTGGCGCCGTGGATATGATCGGACAGGACCTGACCTTTGTGCCGCCGGCCCAGCGCGTCGCCGGCACGGCGCGGCTTGGCTGTGACAGCAATGGCGGCCGCACGCGTCTTCGGCGGCTTTATCAGGATGGTTCCGCCAAGATCCGCATGCCGGCAGTCTCGGCCGATCCGCTCGAAGCCGTGCTGATCAACACCGCCGGCGGGCTGACCGGCGGCGACCGCCTTGGCTGGCAGGTCGATGTCGACGCCGGCGCCTGCGCCAGCATAACCACCCAGGCCTGCGAGAAAATCTACCGCGCTGCGTCCGATCGTGCCGAGGTTCGGGTCAAGCTGACCGTCGGCGCCGGCGGCCGCATCGCCTGGCTGCCGCAGGAAACCATCGTCTTCGATCGATCGGCCTTTGCCCGCCGGCTCGACCTGGAGCTTGCCGCCGGCGCCGAGGCGCTGGTGCTCGAGGCGACCGTTTTTGGCCGCCTCGCCATGGGCGAACGCGCGGCGCACGGCGCTTTCCACGACCGCTGGCGGGTCAGCCAGGACGGAGCGCTGCTTCATGCCGAGGATTTCCGCATCGGGCCGGACATTGCGGCGATTCTGGGCCGTTCCGCCGTGGCCGGCGGCGCCATCGCCATGGCGACGGTGCTGATGATCTCGCCGCGGGTCGAGGCTTTGCTCGATCCGGCCCGGGACATCATCGGCGGCCAGGGCGATGCCAGCGTCTGGAGCGTGAAAAAATCTGGCAAGCTTCTTGCGAGGCTGTTTGCCGAGGACGGCTACCAGCTCCGCAAGCGGCTGGTTCCGCTTGTCGAATTGCTCAACGGACTGGCCGGTCTGCCCAAATTATGGTCACTCTGATTCCGATTACACCGCTCCTGTCTACGCCATCCTGGGAAAACGCATGAATCTGACGCCAAGGGAAAAGGACAAGCTGCTCATCGCCATGGCGGCGATCGTGGCGCGCAAGCGGCTCGAACGCGGCGTCAAGCTCAATCACCCGGAGGCGATCGCGCTGATCACCGACTTCGTCGTCGAGGGCGCCCGCGACGGCCGCCAGGTCGCCGAGCTGATGGAGGCCGGCGCCCACGTCGTCACCCGCGCGCAGGTGATGGAAGGCATCGCCGAGATGATCCACGACGTCCAGGTCGAGGCGACGTTTCCCGACGGCACCAAGCTGGTGACCGTGCATGAACCGATAAGATGAGGGCCGATACGGTGAGGGCCGACAAGGTAAGGTGAGAAAAATGCTTGAGCTACGCCCCAACTGCGAATGCTGCGACAAGGATCTGCCGCCTGAGGCGACGGATGCGCTGATCTGCACCTTCGAGTGCACCTTCTGCGCCGAGTGCGTGGACCGTGTTCTGGGAGGCTTTTGCCCTAACTGCGGTGGTGATTTCGCGCCGCGCCCGATAAGGCCGGCTGCGATGCTGAACAAATATCCCGCCTCGACAAAGCGCGTCCTCAAGGCCGAAGGCTGCGGCCCGGAGCGCCGCGCCGCGTGACGGCACGATCCTGACAGCGAAAGGCATATCGATGGCGATGATCCCGGGCGAAATCATCACGGCAGGCGGCGAGATCGAACTCAACAAGGGCCAGCCGACCATCACCATGAAGGTGGCCAACAGCGGCGACCGGCCGATCCAGGTCGGCAGCCACTATCATTTCTTCGAGACCAATGAGGGGCTGAAATTCGATCGCGACGGAGCGCGCGGCATGCGCCTCGACATCGCCGCCGGCACCGCAATGCGCTTCGAGCCCGGTCAGGAGCGCGACGTCACCCTGGTGCCGCTCGGCGGCAAGCGCGAGGTCTACGGGTTCCAGCAGAAGATCATGGGCGCATTGTGAGATCCCCTGGTCGCGTTGTGAGATTCCCTGGGCGCGCTGTGAGATCCCCTGGTCGCGTTGTGCGATCCAGAGCGTCGAGCGGTTTCGGCTCAGCTGGGCGGCTTGGCCGCCGCGTAGATGACGACCTTGCCAGGATCGTCGAATTCGACGGCGAGAACGTCTTCGGTCTGCACGCGTCGAGAGTCGATGGCGTTGAACAGCAATGCGTTCGCCTCGATCTCGTCGCGCAGTTCCGCAATGTCGTCCTGATGCTGCTCGACCTTGCTTTCGATCGCCGGCGGCAGCCCGCCTTCCGTGCGCGCGGCGTCGGTAAGGAACACGATATCGACCTTGTCGAGCTTGGATGTCTTGCGCACCGCGCCGATGTTTTCACGCGTCCGGTCGATCGCCGTAGCGACTTTGCCGGCCTCGACAGCCGTGTTGGTCTCTTCCTGGCCGACCTCCGAGCCGATGATCTTGTTCTGGGTCTCAGGGCCTTCAAGGCCCTGCGCATTCAGCCCGGCCTGGGGAGCGCTCGCCGCAAGAAACGCAGTTGCGGCAAGCATATGCAGCCATCTGCTGTCGGGGAAGGTGGTGATCGCCATCGCTCGCTCTCAGAGCCGCTTTCGAGGCTCGCTTCTAGGCCAAAAAGTCGAAACGTATTCCGCCCTGCGAAGGTTCCCTCCCCGATGCGGCAGGCCGGCCTCGTGCCGGCCCGCCACAGCGCATCGTCAGCTCGCTTTCTTGGTGATCAAGGTCAGAGAGCCGTTGGCGTCCATGCTGGCGGCGATCACTTGCGCCGAGGTGAGCCCCTTGGCTTCGAGCGCGGATTTGACCTGGGGGGTAGCGTCGATCGAGCTGCGCAATTTCTGCAGGCCGTCCTCGCCGCGCTTGGCGATCACTTCGTTGACCTTGGTCTGCGTTTCCTTGGGCAGTTCCTCGATGTCGACGACGTTGACGGTCTGGATCGCCGGTGCTTGCGGCTGAGCGCCGGGTGCTGCGGGAGCGGGCGAAGCCGGCGGCTCGGCAGGCTGCGGCGCCGGCTGTTGCTGGGCGCTGGCGGCGGTCGCGAGCAGCAGGGTGGCGGCGGCTGCGAGAGAGATCGTTTTGCGCATAAAACTTCCTTTCCATCGATTGGCAAACGGTCGTTTTGGGGTGACCCTGCCACCTCAAACGTTAAATGGGATCGGAAGGTGTCGCCCAGCAGGTCATTGCGTGACCATAGGATGGCGACAATGTGGGGCCGGGCTTCGCCCGGCTGTATCTTGGGTCCGCATTTGCGGCCGTATTTCGGGAGCAATTGCTTATGGCTAGAATCACCCGCGCCGCCTATGCGCAGATGTACGGCCCGACCGTCGGCGACAAGGTGCGGCTTGCCGATACCGAGCTGTTCATCGAGGTCGAGAAGGATTTTACGCTGCATGGCGAAGAGGTGAAATTCGGCGGCGGCAAGGTTATTCGCGATGGCATGGGCCAGAGCCAGGTGTCCCGCGCCCAAGGCGCGGTCGACACCGTCATCACCAATGCGCTGGTCGTCGACGCGTCGGGCGGCATCTTCAAGGCCGATATCGGCCTGAGCGACGGCCGCATTGCCGCGATCGGCAAGGCCGGCAATCCCGACATGCAAGACGGCGTCACCATCATCATCGGCCCCGGCACCGAAATCATCGCCGGCGAGGGCAAGATCCTCACCGCCGGCGGCTTCGACGCGCATATCCATTTCATCTGCCCGCAGCAGATCGAGGAGGCGCTGATGTCAGGCATCACCACCATGCTCGGCGGCGGCACCGGACCGGCGCATGGCACGCTGGCGACGACCTGCACGCCCGGCCCGTGGCATCTGGCGCGCATGATCCAGTCCTTCGACGCCTTCCCGATGAACATCGGCCTGTCGGGCAAGGGCAACGCGTCGTTGCCGGCCGCGCTTGAAGAAATGGTGCTGGGCGGCGCCTGCTCGCTAAAGTTGCACGAGGACTGGGGCACGACGCCGGCGGCAATCGACTGCTGCCTGTCGGTCGCCGACAACTATGACGTGCAGGTGATGATCCACACCGACACGCTCAACGAGTCCGGCTTTGTCGAGAACACGGTGGCGGCGATCAAGGGCCGCACCATCCACGCCTTCCACACCGAAGGCGCCGGCGGCGGCCATGCGCCCGACATCATCAAGGTTTGCGGCCTGCCCAATGTCATCCCGTCGTCGACCAATCCGACCCGGCCCTACACCGTCAACACGCTGGCCGAGCATCTCGACATGCTGATGGTCTGCCATCATCTGTCGCCGTCG
This sequence comes from Mesorhizobium sp. WSM4844, assembly GCF_055811775.1. Lineage (NCBI taxonomy): Bacteria > Pseudomonadati > Pseudomonadota > Alphaproteobacteria > Hyphomicrobiales > Phyllobacteriaceae > Mesorhizobium > Mesorhizobium sp. WSM4844. The sequence goes on from NZ_JBVVQB010000067.1 coordinate 4,302, forward strand.
ATCCCCGAAGACATCGCCTTCGCCGAAAGCCGCATCCGCAAGGAGACCATCGCCGCCGAAGACATTTTGCACGACATCGGCGCCTTCTCGATCATCTCGTCTGACAGCCAGGCCATGGGCCGCGTCGGCGAAGTGGCGATCCGCACCTGGCAGACCGCCGACAAGATGAAGCGCCAGCGCGGCTCGCTGCCGCAGGAGACCGGCGACAACGACAATTTCCGCGTCCGCCGCTACATCGCCAAATACACGATCAACCCGGCCATCGCGCACGGCCTGTCGAACGAGATCGGCTCGGTGGCGGTCGGCAAGCGCGCCGACCTGGTGCTGTGGAACCCGGCCTTCTTCGGCGTCAAGCCCGACATGGTGCTGATCGGCGGCATGATCGCCGCCGCCCCGATGGGCGATCCCAACGCCTCGATCCCGACGCCGCAGCCGATGCACTACCGGCCGATGTTCGGCGCCTATGGCAAGGCGATGACCAACTCGTCGGTGACCTTTGTCTCGAAAGCCGCGCTCGATGCCGGCCTGCGCGGCCGGCTCGGCGTCGACAAGCAGATGGTCGCCGTCGACAACACCCGTGGCGGCATCGGCAAGCATTCGATGGTGCTCAACGACGCCACCCCGCATGTCGAGGTCGATCCCGAAACCTACGAAGTCCGCGCCGACGGCGAATTGCTCACCTGCGAACCGGCCACCGTGCTGCCGATGGCGCAGAGGTACTTTTTGTTCTGATCCCTACAAACGCCCTGTTGGCGGGGCGTCAAATTCGGTGCTCAGTTGTCCAAGCTCTGACGTGCCGTTTTGCGATTGTCTCGAAATTGCGGCATGATGGGCCTCATGAACAGGATTGATCGTCTCAGGGCCCTCACTCCCTACGAAGCGGACTACGTCCAGTGGTGCGCCGAGCAAGGCGCATTGTTGCGCGAAGCTCGTTTCTCCGACCTCGATCGTGAGAATCTTGCCGAGGAGATCGAGAGCTTGGGGAGACGTGACAAACGAGAGATTCGCAGTCGGATGGAGGTGCTGCTTGCACATCTCCTGAAATGGGAATTCCAACCCGGCCATCGAAGTCATAGTTGGCAGTCGTCAATTTCCGAACAGCGCATCTGGATCGGAAACATCATCAAGGACAGCCCGAGTCTTCGCCGATATCCCGCTCAGATTTTCGACGATACATATAAAGACGCTTTGCTTGTCGCGGTCAGGGAAACGGGTCTCAGGAAATCTCACTTTCCAGGCGAACCTTCCTTCACATGCAAGCAGGCGCTCGATGAACGATTTTGGCCGGGCAATCCACTCTCGATGGCCGATTTCCTGCGGGATTAGCTGGCTTCTTCTTTACTGCGTTCCTTGCCAAAGGGGGTGCTAATGAACCAGCAACTCCCTTACGCCCACGACATCTTCCCGCACATCCGTATCGTTATGGGCATGGTGATCGGCCTTGGCGTCACGCGTCTTTTGTCGGGGCTGGCCCGCATCGTCCAGCATCCTGGCCAGTACCGGCTCTATTCGGTGCATCTGGCCTGGGTTGTGTCGGTGCTCCTGATGCTGGTGCATTTCTGGTGGTGGGAGTTCGGCCTGTTCCAGATCGAGACCTGGACCTTCGGAAAATACCTGTTCATCATCTTCTACGCCGTCACGCTGTTCCTGCTCTGCGCGCTGCTGTTTCCGGACCAGATGCTGGACTACACCAGCTACGAGGATTTTTTCTATTCGCGCCGCGCCTGGTTCTTCGGCCTGCTGGCGGCGACCTATCTGCTCGACGTGATCGATACGCTGCTCAAGGGGCCGGAGCATTTCGCCCGCTTCGGCGTCGAATATTTGTTCCGCACGCCGGTGTTCGTCACGCTTTGCGTCATCGCGATACTGGTCAGCGATCGTCGCTTTCACATCGCTTTTGTCGCCGCCGCGCTCGTCTACCAGATATCGTTCATCCTGCGGCTCTTCGACACGATCGTTTGAGCACCATTGGGGCGGCGCACGCGATAGGCTACGCTTTTTGGGAGAGGAAGTTTTACATGAAGCTCGACATCCGCACCGATTTCACCAAATTCCCGCGTGCCGTCTCGGTTCTGAGCGCCGGCGAGGCAGGAGCGGTCGCGCCCTACGATCGTGCGGTGCTTGCCCATGACGAGCGGCATCTGCGCCGCCGCGCCATAGAAACGGCCCGTAGCGATAGAGTGCTGGTCGACCTGCCCGAATCGGTGGCCTTGAACGATGGCGACCGCCTGGTGCTGGAGGATGGCCGTCATATCGAGATCGTCGCGGCCGAGGAACCGCTCTACGATATCCGTGCCAGCGGCCCTGTCCATCTGGCCGAGCTTGCCTGGCATATCGGCAACCGCCATCTTGCCGCCGCCATCGAGGCTAACCGCATCCTCATCCTGCGCGATCACGTTATCAAGGCGATGCTGGAAGGCCTGGGCGCCACGGTGAGCGACGTCTCCGAGCCGTTCAAGCCGGTGCGCGGCGCCTATTCCGGGCACAGTCACGGTCATGCCCATGCCGAGGCGCATGCGCACAGCGGGTCGCATTCCCATGCCCATAGCGAATCGCATACCCACAGCCATTCGCACGACCATGACTGACCAGCCTTCCAACGTCGCTTTGTTGCGTCTGATGGCGTGGCTGTCGCCTGCCTTCCCGGTCGGCGGTTTTTCCTACAGCCATGGTCTCGAACAAGCCGTGCATGCCGGCCTGGTCGCCGACAGCAAAGACCTCGCCGCATGGCTGGAGACGCTGGTCGAGATGGGCTCGGGCTGGAACGATGCCGTGCTGTTTGCCGAAAGCTGGCGGCGCGCCCGCCAAGCCGGCGATCTCGCCGAAATCGCAGCCCTCGCCGAGGCCTTGGCCGGCTCGCGCGAGCGCCACAGCGAGACCATGCTGCAGGGCGCCGCCTTCCTGAAGGCGGCATCGGCCTGGCCGTGTCAGGTGCTCGACCGTCTGCCGGCCGAGTGCGCCTATTGCGTCGCCGTCGGTGCAACTGCCGGTGGCAACGCCATTGCCCTGCACGATTCACTGTCGGCCTTCCTGCACAGCTTCTTTTCCAACCTCGTCCAGGCCGCGATCCGGCTCGGCGTCGTCGGCCAGACCGGCGCCACGGCGCTGCTCGCCGGCTTCGAGCCGCTGGCCTTGGAAACTGCCGCTCGCGCCGCCGGCTCGACGCTGAATGATCTCGGCGGCTGCGCGTTCGTCTCGGATGTCATGGCGATGAAGCACGAAACGCAATATTCGCGGCTGTTCCGCTCATGATCGTCCTCGCCTTCGCGCTCTCCTTCGTCTTGCTGCTGATCACCACCCTGCATGTCTATTGGGGCATTGGCGGCATCTGGCCGGGCAGGGACGCTGCCTCCTGCGCCCGCGCGGTGGTCGGCTTTCGCGGCGTCGACGAAATGCCGGCGCCCTTCGCCAGCTTCGCCGTCGCCGCCTGCCTCGGCCTGGCGACACTGTGGCCGCTGGCGCTCGAAGGCGTGTTTGCCACGCCCTTTCCCAAGGCCGGGCTTGCCGCGACAGCGCTGCTCATGGCGCTGGTCTTCCTGGGGCGCGGCATTGCCGGCTTCACGCCGTGGTGGCGCCGGCTGGCGCCCGAACAGCCTTTCGCGCGGCTCGATGTCAGCTATTATTCGCCGCTCTGCCTGGTTGTAGGGCTCGGCTTTGCAGTGCTGGCCATCATGGAGTTCCCTGGATGACACAAGTCAATGGTCCCCTTCGCGTCGGCATCGGCGGTCCCGTCGGCTCCGGCAAGACGACGCTCACCGAAAAGCTCTGCAAGGCGCTGCGCGACGAGTTCTCCATCGCCGTGGTCACCAATGACATCTATACCAAGGAAGACGCCATGATGCTGGCCCGGCTTCAGGCGCTGCCCGAGGATCGCATCATCGGCGTCGAGACCGGCGGCTGCCCGCACACCGCCATCCGCGAGGACGCCTCGATCAATCTGCAGGCGATCGCCGAGATGACCAGGAAATTCCCGGATCTCGACATCGTCTTCATCGAATCGGGCGGCGACAACCTCGCCGCCACGTTTTCCCCGGACCTCGCCGATCTGACGCTCTACGTCATCTCGGTCTGCCAGGGCGAAGAAATCCCGCGCAAGGGCGGCCCGGCGATCACCCGGTCGGATTACCTGGTCATCAACAAGAGCGATCTCGCCCCCTATGTGAACGTCAATCTCGATGTCATGGAGAGCGATGCCGCCCGCATGCGCGGCAAGCGGCCGTTCGGATTTACCGATCTGTCGCGCGGCAAGGGCCTGCAGGAGGTGATCGATTTTATCGTTGAGCATGGCGGGCTGCGCATCGCCGCCGCCAGAAGCACTGCGGCGTAAGCCGAAGCCCTCGCCTGCACCAAACGAAACCGGTTGCGCGCATCGGCGGCGCGCGGCATCCTTGCTTCTTTCACGGAGGTTTTCGATGAGCATCGCCCGCCTGCAGAAGGAAATGCTGACCAACCTGCCCTTCTACGAGGAACGCGTCGATCTGGCTTGCGCCTTCCGCTGGACGGCGCGGCTCAACATGCATGAAGCGGTGGCCAATCATTTCTCGCTGGCCGTCAACGATGACGGCTCGCAATTCCTGATGAATCCCAACCAGGTGCATTTCTCGCGCATCAAGGCGAGCGACCTGCTGCTGATCGACGCCAACGATCCCGATACGCTCTCCGGCCCGGATGCGCCCGACCCGACGGCATGGGGGCTGCATGGCGCCATCCATCGCAATGTCCGTCATGCGCGCTGCGTCATGCATGTGCACTCGATCCACGCCACGGTGCTCGCTTCGCTGGCCGACTCGACACTGCCGCCGATCGATCAGAACTCGGCGATCTTCTTCAACCGCCACGTCGTCGACGGCCATTATGGTGGGCTCGCCTTCGAGGAAGAGGGCGAACGCTGCTCGCAGCTGCTCACCGATCCGAAGGTGAAGGTGATGGTCATGGGCAACCATGGCGTGCTGGTCATCGGCGATACCGTCGCCGACACCTTCAACCGCATGTTCTATTTCGAACGCGCCGCCGAGACCTACATCAAGGCGCTGTGGACCGGCCGTCCGCTGCGGGTCCTGTCGAATGAAATCGCCGAGAAGGCAGCAGCGGAGCAGGAAGATTATCCCGGCCAGGCCGAACGGCACCTGTCCGAACTGAAGGCGATCCTCGACGAGCAGGAGCCGGTTTACCGGAACTGATGCCCTTCTCCCCGTCACTATACGGGGAGAAGGTGCCGGCAGGCGGATGAGGGGCGGCGCAAGCGCCGGAAAGTATAGGACGAATTCAAAGCTCGGCCTGACCACGATCTCTCGGACAAGCGCCTTCCTTGTCAATCTCGGCGCTGCCCCTCATCGCCCTGCCGGGCACTTCTCCCCGTATAGGGACGGGGAGAAGGACGCTCTCCTCCCTAAGCTCAGAGCCCGAGTTCAGCCCGCAATTCGTCGGCGCTGTTGATGACGATCGCGCCGGACGGCCCTGCCATGGGCGCTTCCGGCCAGAAGATCGTCCTGATCCCCGCCGCCAGCCCTGCCGTGGCGCCGGTCACGCTGTCCTCGACGGCCATGGCATCGGCTGGATCGACACCGGCCAGCCATGCGGCGCGCAGAAACGGTTCGGCGTGCGGCTTGCCTTCGCGCACGTCGTTGCGGCTGATCGTCTTCATGCCGGGATAGAAAAGACCGACCATGCGCAGATTGGCGTCGACGACCAGCCGGTCGGAATTGGACACCACCGCTTGCGCCACGCCAAGCGCGCGCAGCTCATTGTAGATCTCGATGGCGCCGGGGCGCGGCTTCAGCGTCTCGGCCATCGGCAGATAGTGGTCGTATTTGCGCACGATCCAGTCGTCGAAGGCCAGGTCGAGGCCGAACTCGTCGCGCAGCATCTCGTAGACCGGCCATGCGGCGATGCCGAGCACGCGCTCATGCAGGTTGGCCGGCGCCGCGATGCCGACGCTGTGCAGCGCCGCTATCAGCGCCGCCTCGTGCAACGGCTCGCTGTCGACCAGCGTGCCATCCATGTCCCAGAAAACCGCTTTCGGCGTCATGCGAGGCTCCTTTGTCCGAAATCCCTTAAAGGGTTTGCCTCGCGAGATAAACTGCCGCGCCTGATTGCACGACATTGCGGGCTATAATCATCCACTCGAAACACTGCAGGCTCCTCGGGAGCTTACCTAAGCAATTGCTCTGGTTGCAGGCAATTGCTTACAAACGCATTCCCGGGTAAAACCAAGGCGCTCCCGCTCGGTGCTAGTGCTCGGTGTTTGGGGCAGGGAGGCAGCAAGTTGAATTCCCGGCAGGACAACGGCAGCAATAGGCTGGACGACGCGGCGCGCGCCGGCTGGCTCTATTATGTCGCCGGCAACACGCAGGACCAGATCGCCTCAACGCTCGGCATCTCACGGCAGACGGCGCAGCGGCTGGTGTCGCTGGCGGTGTCGGAAGGGCTGATCAAGGTGCGTGTCGACCACCCGATCGCCAATTGCCTCGACCTCGCCGCCCGGCTGAAATCGCGCTTCGCCCTCGATCTGGTCGAGGTGGTTCCAAGCGATCCCGCTTCCTCCTCGACTATTGGCGTCGCCGTGGCGGCGGCCGCCGAGATCGAGAAACGGCTGCGCTCGCCGACGCCGATCGTCATGGCGATCGGCACCGGCCGCACGCTGAAGGCGGCAATCGAGCAGCTGCCGCCGATGGAATGCCCGCAGCACAAGGTGGTGTCGCTGACCGGCAACATCTCGCCCGACGGTTCGGCCGCCTTCTACAACGTCATCTTCACCATGGCCGACAGGGTTAAGGCTCGCTCCTTCCCGATGCCGCTGCCGGTCATCGCCTCCTCGCCACAGGAGCGCGAGATGCTGCTCAGCCAGCCGATGATCCAACCGACGCTGGCGCTTGCCGCGGAAGCCGACGTCACCTTCGTCGGCATCGGCGATCTCGGCCCCAAGGCGCCGCTTTACGAGGACGGCTTCATTTCGGAGAGTGAATTGAAAGCGCTGCAAAAGGCCGGCGGCGTCGCCGAGATCGTCGGCTGGGTGTTCGATCGCGAAGGCCGCATGATCGAGGGCATCACCAATGACAGGGTGTCGTCGGCATCGTTGCCGTCGCGCGAAAAATCGCTGGTGATCGCGCTCGCCATGGGCGAGCGGAAGCTGCCGGGCATCCTTGCGGCTGTCAACCGGCGGCTGGTCAACGGCCTCATCACCGACGAGCGGACCGCCGCCGCCTTGCTGGCCGCCAGCTGATTTGCGATAAATCAAGCAGGGCTATTTGCGACGGCCGTAAGGATCGTTGCCGTCGAGAAAACCCATGTCGCGCTGCAGATGCGGCGGTAATTCCCTGATGTCGAGATAAGCCCGTTTCCTGGCTCCGTGCCGTGCCAATCCCCGCGCCAGCCGCAAAAACCAGCCTTGGCCTGACGTCAGAAATAGCTTTTCCTGTACAATGGTCATGATCATCGGCCTTCGTTATCTCTGGCGCATGACCCCGAAAATCGATGTCGATTTTCGGAAAGGATCATGCGCAAAATCAAAAGGGCTACAGCGTCCTTTGCGCGTCCAAAAGGACGCGCGGCGCTGTAGACGAGAGTGATCGTCGACCTCAAATATCGGCCGGCTCGGCCCTTGCTGCCAATCAAACGTCGATCACGGCCCATAAGGAGGGCTTATGCCTGAACTCAAGTCACGGCAGGTCTCCCAGCTCCCTCCGCTTCAGGCGATCCGGGTGTTCGAGGCGGTGGCGCGGCATCTTTCCTTCACCAAGGCCGCCGGCGAGCTTGGCATGACGCAGGCGGCGGCGAGCTATCAGATCAAGCTTCTGGAAGAGCGCGTCGGTGCGCCTTTGTTCCTGCGCCGGCCAAGGCAGATCGTGCTGACCGAGGCGGGGCAACGCATGGCGCCTGCGGTCAGCGAGGCGTTCGCCCTGTTGGGTGGGGCCTATGCCGCCGCGCGCAGCGGCGCCGACGGCGTACTTTGTGTCTCGACGCTGCTGACCTTTGCCTCGAACTGGCTGGCGCAGCATCTCGGTTCGTTCCAGGTCGCGCATCCGTCGCTGGCGGTGCGCCTCGATACATCGAACCGCCTCGTCGATTTCGCCCGCGAGGACATCGACATCGCCATCCGTTCCGGCGGCGGAAACTGGCCGGGCGTGGAGGTGCACAAGCTTTTCAATGCGGACTTCACGCCGATGCTGAGCCCGAAACTCGCGGCAAGCATCGGCGGGGTGAAGGAGCCGGCCGATCTGTTGCGCCTGCCGATCCTCGACCCCGGCGATATCTGGTGGCGGGACTGGTTTATCGCCGCCGGCCTGCCGGTCGAGGAACTGGCCAAGCGCCCCGGCTCCAGCATGGGGGCGCAGGCCTATGAGGCCAACGCCGCGATCGCCGGGCAGGGCGTGGCGATCGTAACGGCCGCTCTTTTCAAGGCCGAGCTTGCCGATGGCCGCCTGACCCAGCCTTTCGATCTGGTCGGCGACGACGGCCACGCCTATTGGCTGGTCTATCCCCAGGCGCGGCGCAACGTGCCGAAGATCCGCGCTTTTCGCGAATGGATCCTGGCTGAGATTGCCGGCCAATAGTCGATATCCACCCGGTCAAGCGGGCACCGACATCCGGCCTGTTCGCGCGCAAAAATCCTCCGGAGCAAGATCCGTACGAGGCTGCGTGCTGCGCTGCAGCAACGAATCCGGCTTGACATAAATCACGCGAGGTGAGTAATTGCTCACAGCCAAAGCAAATGCTCGGCTTGGTCCATGGGAGGAATTTTGATGAAACTTCGCACGCTCACCCTGGGTCTGTTGTCGGCCAGCACCCTCGCGTTCGCCGCGCATGCCGAATCCATCACCATCGCCACCGTCAACAATGGCGATATGGTCCGCATGCAGACGCTGACCGACGATTTCACCGCCAAGAACCCCGATATCCAGCTCCAGTGGGTCACGCTCGAGGAGAACGTGCTGCGCGAGCGCGTCACCACCGACATCGCCACCAAGGGCGGCCAGTACGACGTGATGACCATCGGCACTTACGAAGTTCCAATCTGGGCCAAGCAGAGCTGGCTGCTGCCGCTCGACAAGCTCGGCGACGACTATGACGTCAAGGACATCATCCCGGCCATCGCCGGTGGCCTTTCGGTCGACGGCACGCTTTATGCAGCACCGTTCTATGGCGAAAGCTCGTTCGTCATGTACCGCAAGGACCTGATGGAGAAGGCCGGGCTGACGATGCCCGACGCGCCGACCTGGGACTTCGTCAAGCAGGCCGCCGAGAAGATGACCGATCGCGCCAATGGCGTGAACGGCGTCTGCCTGCGCGGCAAGGCCGGCTGGGGCGAGAACATGGCCTTTCTGACCGCCATGTCGAACTCCTTCGGCGCACGCTGGTTCGATGAGAACTGGAAGCCTCAGTTCGACCAGCCCGAGTGGAAGAACACGCTGCAGTTCTATGTCGACCTGATGAAGGCCAATGGCCCGGAGGGCGCATCTTCGAACGGCTTCAACGAAAACCTGGCGCTGTTCCAGCAGGGCAAGTGCGGCATGTGGATCGACGCCACCGTCGCTGCCTCCTTCGTCTCCGACCCAAAGAACTCCACGGTCGCCGACAAGGTCGGTTATGCGCTGGCGCCCGACAATGGCCTGGGCAAGCGCGGCAACTGGCTGTGGGCGTGGTCGCTGGCCATTCCCGCCGGCACGCAAAAGGCTGACGCCGCCCAAAAATTCGTATCCTGGGCAACCAGCAAGGCCTATCTCGAGCTCGTCGCATCGAAGGAAGGCTGGGCCAATGTTCCGCCGGGAACACGCACCTCGCTCTACGCCAACCCCGAATACCAGAAGGCGGCGCCGTTCGCCAAGATGACACTGGACTCGATCAACGCCGCCGATCCGACGCATCCGACCGTCAAGCCGGTGCCTTATGTCGGTGTCCAGTTCGTCGCCATCCCCGAGTTCCAGGGTCTTGGCACCACCGTCGGCCAGCTGTTCTCGGCGGCACTCGCCGGCCAGACCAGCGTCGACGACGCTCTGAAGCAGGCCCAGGACGCCGCCACCGCAACGATGACCGAGGGCGGTTATATCCAGTAGGCTCCTCCCGGTGCCGAAAGCCGGTTGCCTATCTTAACCGGCAGGGGCCGCCCGAATCCCAGTTCGGGCGGCCACCTTCACAACACTGAAAAATTTGGCTGACCTTTGAAGGGTGACCGTCATGGCTACTCAGCAGACCCGTTCGCTTGCCCGCTTCATGATGGCGCCATCCGTGGTGCTGCTATTCGTCTGGATGATCGTGCCGCTGGCATTCACCCTGTGGTTCTCCTTCCAGCAGTACAATCCGCTCAACCCGATCCGCGACGGCTTCGTCGGCTTCTCGAATTACGCGCTTTTCTATTCCAATCCGGCATTCCTGCAGTCGATCCTCAACACGCTTATCCTCGTGGCCAGCGTGCTTTTGATCACGGTGATCGGCGGCATCCTGCTGGCGCTGCTGATCGATCAGCCGATGTGGGGACAGGGCATCGTCCGCATCCTCGTCATCTCGCCGTTCTTCGTCATGCCGCCGGTCGCCGCGCTGGTCTGGAAGAACATGATCATGCATCCGCAATACGGCGTCTTTGCCGACATTGCGCGCTTCTTCGGCGGTCAGCCGATCGACTGGTTTGGCCAATACCCGATGCTGGCGATCATCATCATCGTCGCCTGGCAATGGCTGCCGTTTGCGACGCTGATCCTGTTGACCTCCCTGCAGTCGCTCGACGGCGAGCAGAAGGAAGCCGCCGAGATGGACGGCGCCGGTTTTGTCAGCCGCTTCATCTATCTGACGCTGCCGCATATGTCGCGCGCCATAACCGTCGTCATCCTGATCCAGACGATCTTCCTTCTGTCGGTCTATGCCGAGATCCTCGTCACCACCAATGGCGGCCCGGGTTACGCCTCCACCAACCTGCCCTTCCTCGTGTACCAGAAGGCGTTGCTGGAGTTCAAAATCGGCCAGGCATCCGCCGGCGGTATCATTGCCGTCATTTTAGCCAACATCGTCGCCTTCTTCGCAATGCGCGCGGTCGGCAAGAACCTGGACAAATAAGGGAGGAAACGATGGCACGTGCAGTCAGCACCCAGCACAAGACGATCGCGACCGCGGCCGCCTGGATCGTCGCCCTGCTGATCTTCTTCCCGATCCTTTATACGATCATCACCTCGTTCAAGTCGGAGCAGGAGGCCATCCAGGGCTTCAACCTGTTTCCGTCGGGAACCACGGAAAGCTACACCGCGGTCGAGGCGCAGAGCGGCTACTTCAAGTTCTTCCTCAACTCGGTGTTCCTGTCGGTCGGCTCGACCATCCTGGCCTTGCTCGTCGCCATACCGGCGGCCTGGTCGATGGCGTTCTCGCCGGGCAAGTGGACCAAGGACATCCTGATGTGGATGCTTTCCACCAAGATGATGCCGGCGGTCGCCGTGCTGTTTCCGATCTACCTGATCTTCCGCGATACCGGACTGCTCGACAGCCGCATCGGCCTGATGATCATGCTGATGCTGATCAACCTGCCGATCGTGGTGTGGATGCTCTACACCTATTTTCGCGAGATCCCCGGCGAGATCCTGGAAGCGGCGCGCATGGACGGCGCCTCGCTCTGGAACGAGATCGTCTATGTGCTGACGCCGATGGCGGTGCCGGGCATCGCCTCGACGATGCTGCTCAACATCATCCTGGCGTGGAACGAGGCGTTCTGGACGATCCGGCTGACCACCACCGAGGCCGCCCCGCTCACCGCCTTCATCAGTTCCTTTTCCAGCCCGCAAGGCCTGTTCTGGGCCAAGCTGTCGGCGGCCTCGACACTGGCGATCGCACCGATCCTGATCATGGGCTGGTTCAGCCAGAAGCAGCTGGTGCGCGGCCTGACGTTTGGCGCCGTGAAGTAACACCGCCGCAAGCGATGAACGACGGACAATAACCCCTCGGGGAGGAAACCATGGGAAACATCACGCTCAAGCACGTCTCCAAGTCGTTCGGGTCGACGATCATCATTCCGGGCATCGACCTGGTCATTGAGAACGGCGAGTTCGTCGTCTTCGTCGGCCCGTCGGGCTGCGGCAAGTCCACGCTGCTGCGGCTGATCGCCGGGCTGGAGGACACCACCGCCGGCACTATCAACATCGACGGCCGCGACGTCACCGGCGAGGCGCCGGCCAAGCGCAAGCTGGCCATGGTGTTCCAGTCCTATGCGCTCTACCCGCACATGACCGTGGCCAAGAATATCGCCTTCCCGCTGAAGATGGCGGGCGAGGACCAGGCGACCATCGATCGGAAGGTCAAGGACGCGGCACGCATCCTGAACCTCACCAACTATCTCGATCGCCGCCCCGGCCAGCTCTCCGGCGGTCAGCGCCAGCGCGTCGCCATCGGCCGCGCCATCGTGCGCCAGCCATCGGCTTTCCTGTTCGACGAACCTCTGTCCAATCTCGACGCAGCACTGCGCGGCACCATGCGGCTGGAGATTAGCGAGCTGCATCATCAGCTCAAGACGACGATGATCTACGTCACCCACGACCAGGTCGAGGCGATGACCATGGCCGACAAGATCGTCGTGCTCAACGCCGGCAACATCGAACAGGTCGGCTCGCCGATGGAGCTCTACAAGACGCCGAAGAACCTGTTCGTCGCCGGCTTCATCGGTTCGCCCAGGATGAACCTGATCGAAGGCGCGCCGGCGGCCAAACATGGCGCCAAGACCGTCGGCATCCGTCCCGAGCATATGGACATCTCGACGACTTCAGGCGAATGGAAAGCCACGGTCGGTGTTGCCGAGCATCTCGGCTCCGACACGTTTCTGCACGTTCAGGCCGACGGTGTCGGGCCGCTGACGGTGCGCGCCGACGGCGAACTGGCCGCCCATCACGGCGACACGATCTATCTGACGCCGGACCAGACCAAGCTGCACCGCTTCGGCGCCGACGGAAAGGCGATGTTGCAATGAGGCTCGAGGGTAAATCGGCGCTGATCACCGGATCGGCGCGCGGCATCGGCCGGGCGTTCGCCGAAGCCTATGTCCGCGAGGGCGCCACGGTCGCCATTGGCGACATCAATCTCGAAGCTGCGGAAAAGACCGCTTCGGAGATCGGCGGCAATGCTTACGCCGTGAAACTGGACGTCACCGACCTCGCTTCGATCGAGGCGGCGGTGAAAGCAGTCGAGACAAGGGCCGGCGGACTGGACATCCTGGTCAACAACGCCGCCTTGTTCGACCTGGCGCCGATCGTCGAGATATCGAAGGCTAGCTACGACCGGCTGTTTTCGGTCAATGTCGCCGGCACGCTGTTCATGCTGCAGGCAGCCGCCCGCTCGATGATCGCGGCTGGCCGAGGCGGCAAGATCATCAACATGGCGAGCCAGGCCGGGCGCCGCGGCGAGGCGCTGGTTGCCGTCTACTGCGCTAGCAAGGCAGCCGTCATCTCACTCACCCAGTCGGCCGGCCTCGACCTGATCAAGCACCGCATCAACGTCAACGCCATCGCGCCCGGCGTCGTCGACGGCGAGCACTGGGACCATGTCGATGCCCTGTTCGCCAAATACGAAAACCGGCCGAAGGGCGAGAAGAAGCGGCTGGTCGGCGAAGCCGTGCCTTACGGCCGCATGGGCACGGCGCAAGACCTCACCGGCATGGCGGTGTTCCTGGCCAGCGATGACGCCGAATACATCGTCGCCCAGACCTACAATGTCGATGGCGGCCAGTGGATGAGTTGAACTTTCCTTCTCCCCTTGGGGGAGAAGGTGCCGAGTGAAACGAGGGTGGACGGGGGGTGTTCTGATGCAGCACTTCGTCCAGCACCCCTCAACCGTCTCGGCGCTGCGCGCCGATCCACCTTCTCCCAAAAGGGGAGAAGGTCAGGCAGGCGCAGGCGCCGCAATGAGAAGGCGTTTGTTAAAATGACCGTAAAACTCTCATCGGCGGCACTGTCCCGCCTGCCGGAAAAAGTCGTCGGCCCGAAATATGATCGCGCCGCGCTCAAAGCCGGCATCGTGCATTTCGGCGTCGGCAACTTCCATCGCTCGCACCAGGCCGTCTATCTCGACGACCTGTTCAATGCGGGCGTCGGCCACGACTGGGCAATTGTCGGCGCCGGCGTTTTTGAGGGCGAAAAGGTCGGCCGCGGCAAGTTGCAGGAACAGGACTGGCTAACCACCGTGGTCGAGCAGGATTCTGGCCACATGAGCGCCCGCATCACCGGCGCCATGATCGACTTCCTGATGCCGGGCGATGCAGCCGCGATCTTAGAACGGCTTGCCGACCCGGCGATAAGGATCGTTTCGCTGACCATCACCGAGGGCGGCTACTTCATCGATCCGGCATCGGGCGTGTTCAATCCGACCCATCCCGATATCGTCGCCGACGCGCAGCCGGGAGCAATGCCGAAGACTGTGTTTGGCATCATTCTTGCCGGGCTGTTGCGCCGCCGCGACGACGGCATCGTGCCGTTCACGGTCATGTCCTGCGACAACATCCCCCACAACGGCCATGTCACCGCCGATGGCGTCATCGGGCTCGCGCGGCTGATCGACGAGAAACTGGCGACCTGGGTGAGCAAGAACGTCGCCTTTCCCAACGGCATGGTCGACCGCATCACGCCGGCCACCACCGACCGCGAGCGCGGCATTCTGTCGAGCGAGTTCGGGCTCGACGACAATTGGCCGGTATTTTGCGAGCCGTTCAGGCAATGGGTCCTGGAGGACCATTTCACCGACGGCCGCCCGCCGCTGGAAAAGGTCGGCGTGCAGTTCGTCAGCGATGTCGCACCCTACGAGCTGATGAAGATCCGCATCCTCAATGGCGGCCATGCGACCATCGCCTATCCGGCCGGGCTGATGGACATCCATTTCGTCGACGAGGCGATGCAGGAGCCACTGGTGCGCGGCTTTCTCGACAGGCTTGAGCACGACGAGATCATCCCGACGGTGCCGCCGGTGCCGGGTACCGTGCTGGAGGACTATTACCAGCTCATCGAGCACCGCTTCTCCAATCCGAAGATCGGCGACACCATTCGCAGGCTTTGCCTCGACGGCTCCAACCGGCAGCCGAAATTCATCATCCCGACCATCGCCGACCGGCTGAAGGCCGGCAAGGGCGTGGCCGGCCTGGCGCTGGAATCGGCGCTCTGGTGCCGCTATTGCTTCGGCACCACGGATTCAGGCGCGGTCATCGAGCCCAATGATCCAAGCTGGGACCGGCTGCAGACGACCGCCAGGGCGGCAAAGGCTGCGCCTGCCGCCTGGCTAGCCATGGAGGACATCTATGGCGAGGTCGGCCGCTCGACGCCGTTTGTCGAGGCCTTTGCCAAGGCGCTCGAGGCGCTCTGGGCCGATGGCGCACGTACGACGCTGACGCGCTACCTCGCCGGCAATCTCTAAGATCGGCTCAATGCATGTCCCCGCCGATGAGGGCCCTGCAATGACGCCTGACCTGGTCATTTTCGACTGCGACGGCGTGCTGGTCGACAGCGAGGGGCTGTCCGTTTCGGCGCTGCTTAGCATGATCACGCTTGCCGGCGGCAGTGTCAGCGAGGATGCCGCCTATGAGCATTTCCTCGGCAAAAGCATGAAAAGCGTTCGCGAAATCCTCGGTCGCGACTTCGGACTTGATATCACCGACCAGCACCTGAGCGCGATGCGCGTCGGGCTGATGCGCAAATTTCGCGACGAGCTGAAGCCGATCCCCGGCATCGGCCAGGTTCTGCCGAGGCTTACCATGCCATGCTGCGTTGCTTCCTCCGGCACGCTGGATCGCATCCGCTATGCGCTCGACGTCACCGGGCTGCTCGGGCTGCTCGAGCCGCATCTGTTCAGCGCCGCCATGGTGGCGCGGGGCAAGCCGGCGCCGGACCTTTTTCTCCACGCAGCCGCCAAAATGGGAGCGATCCCGCAAAATTGCGTCGTCGTCGAGGACAGCCCCGTCGGCGTCGCGGCGGCACGGGCAGCGGGAATGCGTGTCCTCGCCTTCACCGGCGGCTCGCATGCCGGCAACCCGGCACTGAAAGCGCGGCTTGCGTCGAGTGAACCGGACTTTATATTCGCTGACATGCTGCAACTGCCCGATCTGATTGCAGGCCTGGGAGCGAGAGTAAGAACATCTTGACGAACAGTTTCGTTTGCGCGGTCGATGTCGGCACCGGGAGCGCCCGTGCGGGCATTCTCGACACCGGAGGCACCTTGCTCGGCCGCGCCGAGCATCCGATCGTCATGAACCGGCCGAAGGCCGATCACGCCGAGCACGATTCGCAGGATATCTGGTCGGCGGCCTGCATTGCGGTGCGCGCGGCCAATGAAAAAGCCGGCGTGGCAGCGCAGGACATCGTCGGCATCTCCTTCGACGCCACCTGCTCGCTGGTGGTGCGGGGCAAGGATGGTGGCCAGCTCAGTGTCTCGGTGACAGGCGAAAGGCGCTGGGACACCATCGTCTGGCTCGATCACCGCGCCATTGCCGAGGCCGATGAATGCACCGAAAGCGGCCACGCCGTGCTCGACTATATCGGCGGCGTCATGTCGCCGGAAATGGAGACGCCGAAGCTGATGTGGCTGAAGCGCAACCTGCCCGCAACATGGAACGAAGCCGGCTATCTATTCGACCTCGCCGACTTTCTCAGTTGGAAGGCAACCGGTTCGCTTGCCCGCTCGCAATGCACGCTGACCGCCAAATGGACCTATCTGGCGCATGAAGAGACCGGCTGGCGGCGCGACTTCTTCAAAGCCGTCGGGCTCGGCGATCTTTTCGAGCACGGCAATCTGCCTGACAAGGCCAGCCCGGTGGGCGCCGATATCGGCCGGCTGAGCAAGCAAGCCGCGGCCGAACTTGGCCTGAGCGAACAATGCCGGGTCGGCGCTGGCGTCATCGATGCCTATGCCGGCGCGCTCGGCGTGCTCGGCGGCTTCGCCGGCGATGAAACCAACATCGGCCGGCATCTGGCGCTGATCGCCGGCACTTCGAGCTGCGTCATGGCGATGTCGCCCGACCCGCAACCCTTTGCCGGGGTCTGGGGCCCGTATTATGGCGCGGCGCTTCCCCGGCTTTGGCTGTCGGAAGGCGGCCAATCGGCCACCGGCGCGCTGCTCGATCACATCATCCGCTGGCACGGCGCCGGCGGCGAGCCGGACGCCGCCATGCACGCCAGGATTGCCCGGCGCGTTGTCGAGTTGCGCGCCATAGAGGGAGAAAATCTGGCCGGAAGGCTGCATGTGCTGCCGGATTTCCATGGCAACCGCTCGCCGCTCGCCGACCCGCATGCCGTCGGCGTCATCAGCGGTCTGACGCTGGATTCCTCCTTCGACAGCCTGTGCAAGCTGTATTGGCGCACCGCCGTCAGCATTGCGCTGGGCGTGCGCCATGTGCTGGAAGCGCTGAACGAGAACGGCTATCTGATCGACACGCTGCATGTCACCGGCGGTCACACCAAAAACCCGCTGCTGATGGAGCTTTATGCCGACGCTACCGGCTGCACGGTGGTCGAGCCGCTGGCCGATGAGGCGGTGCTGCTCGGCACCGGCATGATCGCCGCCACCGCCGCCGGACTTTTTCCCGATTTGAACGCCGCCTGCGTCGCCATGCAGCAAGGCGGCAAGACGCGAGAGCCCAATTCGACGGCCGCCGACCGGTTCGACCGCGACTACCGGGTGTTTTTGGAGATGCACCGGCAGCGGCAGGCGCTGGATGCGATCAGGTAGTCTCGAATGGCCTGCAATGCGTCTGCTATCTCTGATTCCATCGCCGGATAATTGGCTCGCCAAGGTCGTGCTCATAACCGAGCACGCTTGTGCTGGCGGTATCCAGCACGAACAAGGCGCCATCTTGCGGCGGCAGGCCGAGCCAGCGCGCCGTCAGCACCCGCAGGAAATGCGAGCTTGAGAACACCAGGACATTGCCGTTGACGTCGCGCAATTCATTGACGATCCGATCCGCCCTCGCGCCGACATCCTCTGCCGCCTCGCCGTCAGGGCAGCCATCGCGAAACAGACGCCAGCCGGGGCGTTCGATGAGGATCTGCTTCGTGGTCAGTCCCTCGTAGGCGCCGTAATCCCATTCCGCCAGATCGGCCTTCCTCACGCCGGCCGAACCGAAGCCGGCCAGTGTACAAGTCTCGAAGGCGCGCTGAGACGGGCTCGACCAGACAGCCTGGAACGAAAGCCCCTGCAACCGCTCGGCGACCCGCCCGGCGGCCGCCTCGCCGGCTGGCGTCAACGGTATGTCGGTCAGGCCGGTGTGCTTTCCCGACGCGCTCCATTCCGTCTCGCCATGCCGAACCAGGGAGATTTCGGGAAACGCGCTCATCCGCATGCCTTTCGATGGAATCCGATGTGATGACCGCTCTTCAGATCGGCCTACGACGCAATCATAGCGGCTTCTGCGCCCTCTGGCTCAACTCTTCCCCTGAGTCAGCCCCCTTGCCATAGCTGCCCATTTCGTGGACAAGCCGTGCGGATAATGCGGAATCCGGGCCGATCACGGCCATTTTCCGCGCTGAGACGCGGCTTCCGGCCCTTTTTGCCGACGCGCCGCAATCGGATAGGCGAAATAATGTCTGCGATCGAAGCCGGCGCGCGCGCGCCGGAAAATCTTTGGCGTCGGGAAATCAAGGCGACGCTGGCGCTCGCCTGGCCGATGGTGCTCACCAATCTCGGCCAGACCGCGATGACCGCCACCGATGTCATGATGATGGGGCGGCTGGGTCCGGACACGCTGGCCAGCGGCGCGCTCGGCGCCAACCTCTATTTCATGCCGCTGATCTTCGGGCTCGGCCTGATGCTGGCGACCTCGCCGATGATCGCCACGGAACTCGGCCGCCGTCGCCACTCGGTGCGCGATCTGCGCCGCACCGTGCGGCAGGGCCTGTGGCTGGCGATCCTCATCTCAATCCCGATCTGGATATTTCTCTGGTACGGCGAGGCCGTGTTGCTGGCCATGGGCCAGGAACCGGCGCTGGCGCATCAGGCCGGCATCTACCTGCGCTGGCTCGAATGGGCGGTGCTGCCCTTCTATGGCTATATCGTCCTGCGCTCGTTCATCTCGGCGCTGGAGCGGCCGGGTTGGGCGCTGGTCATCGTCTTCGTTGCCGTCGCGTGCAATGTGTTCTTCAACTGGGTGTTCATGTTCGGCAATCTCGGCGCTTCTTCGATGGGCATTGCCGGCTCCGGCCTCGCCACCACGCTGTCCAGCATGCTGATGTTTGCCGGCATGGCGGCGGTGGTGATGCTTGAGCCAAAATTTCGCCGCTACCAGCTGTTCGGGCGCTTCTGGCGGGCCGATTGGCCGCGCTTCAAGGGCCTGCTGCGGCTCGGCCTGCCGATCGCCGGCCTGCTCGCCTTCGAGGTGACGATCTTCAACGCGGCGGCCCTTCTCATGGGCCTGATCGACGCCGCCTCGCTCGCGGCGCATGCCATCGCCATCCAGATCGCCTCGATCAGCTTCATGGTGCCGCTCGGCCTCAACCAGGCGGCGACGGTGCGCGTCGGGCTCGCCCATGGCGCCGGCAATCCGGAAGGTGTTTCCCGCGCCGGCTGGACCGCTTTTGTCATCGGCGTCTCGTTCATGGCGCTGATGGGGCTGGTAATGATCCTGTGGCCGCAACTGCTGATCAGCGCCTTCATCGATCTCGGCGACCCGGCCAATGCCACTGTGATCGGGCTTGCCGTGTCGTTCCTGGCGTTTGCCGCGCTGTTCCAGATTTTCGATGGCGCCCAGGCCGTGGCCGCCGGCATGCTGCGCGGCCTGCACGACACCCAGGTGCCAATGATCTATGCCGCGATCGGCTATTGGGGCATCGGCCTGCCGCTCGGCGTGCTGCTCGCCTTCCATTCCGGGCTCGACGGCGTCGGCATCTGGATCGGCCTGTCGTTGGGGCTGGCGGTGGTGGCGGTGCTGCTCCTGGCGCGCTGGCTGCGGCGCGACAGGATCGCGCCGCCGCTCACCTTTGGGCATTGACGAAAGCGGCTTCGTCCCGAGGAGGGCGAGTCGTCTATGGATATTTCGTCTGATTTGCACGCGCGGCCTGCGGACTTAAGTCGCTTTGCAACTGCTTTGGCAGGGGAAGGCTTGAGCACCGCAAGTGCACCGCGCGGGCGAACAATTTTCGTTGCTTCTGCTGGTGCTCCTTGATGGCTGCTGCGAGCCCTAATCCGTACGGGCCAAGAAAGACGCCGGTCCCCCAGCCCGGCTGCTTTTTTTCGCGAGCGTCGTAGTCCGAAGCCTCCATGCGGGCTTGCTGGCATTCCGGCGACGCCCATTTCCGATCTTGCTTCGACAGCGACGCTCCATAGTCGACCGGAGAGGTCGCGCACCCGGCTACTGTCGCGGCCAACGCGACGAACATTGCAATTCTCATCCCCAAGCCCTTGATAAGCATTGTGAGAGTACACAGAACTCTTCTTCCAACAAGGAGATAGCTCCGAAGAAACGAAGAAGGTGTTCGAACGCCAAGCGCAGAGGCGGCTTGCTAGCGTGAAGTCGCCCGTCGTTCAAGCGAACGTGCATATTGCGTCAGCGGGAAGCACATGACGAAGAAGATCAAGGCGACCAGCCCATAGACGGTGAACGGCTCGAAGGTCGCATTGTTGATGGCGTTGGATGTCCTGACCAGTTCCTCGAAACCGATGATCGAGGTCAGCGCGGTCGACTTGATCAGCTGCACCAGGAAACCGACGGTCGGGGCGCGGGTGATCGAAAACGCCTGCGGCAGGATGATCAGCCTGAGTTCCTGCAGATAGTGAAGGCCGAGGCTGGCGCCGGCGTCCCACTGGCCGCGCGGCAGCGCATCGACGCCGCCGCGCCAGATCTCGGCGAGATAGGCGCTGGCGAAGAAGGTCAGGCCAAGCGCTGCAGCGGTCCACGGCTCGATGCGCAAGCCCAGCATCGGCAGGCCGAAGAACATCAGGAAGAGCTGCATGAGCAGCGGCGTGCCCTGGAAAAGCGCAATGTAGCCCGAGGCCAGCCGCCGCGCCCATTTATTCTTGGCGATCCGGAAGAACAGCACGACCATGCCGACCACGCCGCCGCCGACGAAGGCCGCCAGTGACAGAAGCACCGTCCAGCGCGCGGCGAGCAGAAGGTTGCGGACGATATCCCAGAAGGTGAATTCGATCATGACACGCCGGCTCCCAGAGCGCGGCGGCCGCCGCTGACCAGCAGCCGGCGCAGCCCCATCGACAGGACGAGATAGACCATCGTCACCACGAAATAGGTCTCGAAAGCACGGAAGGTGCGCGCCTGCAGCATGTCGGCCTCGTAGGTCAATTCGCGCACCGCGATCTGCGACACCACGGCGGACTCCAGCATCATGATGATGATCTGGCTGGTCAGCGCCGGAAAGATCACCTTGAGCGCTTGCGGCAGCACGATCTTGACGAAGACCTGACGCAGCCTGAGCCCAAGCGCAAGGGCTGCTTCCGTCTGCCCGCGCGGCACCGCGTCGAGCCCGGCGCCGACGATCTCGATCGTGTAGGCCGCCATGTTGAGCGTCATTGCCAGCATGGCGGCCAGCAGCGGATCGAGCCTCACGCCGATGCTGGGCAACCCGAAGAAGATGAAGAACAGCTGCACAAGGAACGGCGTGTTCCTGATAATTTCGACATAGACGCCGATTGCCCGCTTGAGCAGCAAGGGGCCGTTTCGCCGCCCTGCTGCGCCGAGGATGCTGAGGAACGTTCCCGCCAGCGTGGTCATGGCGATCAAAAGGATCGTCATGGCCGCCCCGCGCGCGATCGCACCTGTCGCATCGGCAAGCCAGCCGAAGTCGAGGCTGTAGCCCATGATAGGTCCTTACCTCGGAGATCAATCCTTGAGGTTGTCGGGATTGAGCGGTGTTTTGAGCCAGGCTTTCGAGCTTTCGTCCAACTTGCCGTCGGCCAGCATCTTGGCGACCGCGTCGTTGACCGCCTGCTTCAGGCGGTCCTCGTTCTTGTTAAGGCCGATATGCGAGGGCGAGGTGAGAAGCTGGAACTTCTGCTCCGGCTTCAGTGCCTCCTGGCGGGCGAGCACCTGGGCGCCGACATCGTTGCCGACGACCATCAGCTGGGTCTGACCCGAGATGAAGGCCTGGATGACGGAATTATAGTTGTCGAAACGGCGGATGTCGGCCGAGGCGGGTGCTGCCTCGGTCAGTGACGTATCTTCCAGCGTGCCGCGGTTGACGGCGATCGACTTGTCGGCGAGATCGTCCTTGCCTTCGACCTTCAGCGCGGCCGGGCCGATCACGGCGATATAGTAGGGTGCGTAGGCGGCGGCGAAATCGATCACCTGCTCGCGCTCCTTGGAGTAGCCGACGCTCATCAGGATATCGACGCGCTTGTCGGTAAGATACGGGATGCGGTTCTGCCCGGTCACGCTGACCAAGTTGAGCTTGACCTTGAGCTGGTCGGCGATGAACTGCGCCACGTCGATGTCATAGCCCTTGATGCTCATATCGGCACTGGCCGAGGAGAAGGGCGGAAAGTCGGAGAAAATGCCGACATTGATCGCGCCGGCCTTAGTGATGTCGTCGAGCGCGTCGGCATTGGCGGCGTGGGTGGCAAGACCGAGGCCGGCGAGCATCAGCACGGCGGCGATGGATGATTTCATGTGAAATGTCATTGTCGTTCCCCTGCTGGAAGCTTGTTTGTTTGAATGCGGCCGCCGGCTCCAGCGCGGCGGTTGCCTTGGATGTGCGTTAAGCTCGCTTGACTGAGATCGCCGGGCTGAACACCATCAGGCTGAGGATCTCGAACAGCACCTGCGCGCCGGCATGGGCCGTGTTGGTGGTTGCGTCGTATTGCGGCGCCACCTCGACGACGTCGCCGCCGACGATGTTGAGCCCTTTGAGGCCGCGCAGAAGTTCAAGCACTTCCCGCGTCGTCAGCCCGCCTACTTCCGGCGTGCCGGTGCCCGGCGCAAAGGCCGGGTCGATGCTGTCGATGTCGAAGGACACATAGGTCGGGCCATCGCCAACGATCTGGCGCGCCTTCGCGATGATGGCGGGCATGCCGAGGCCGGTCACCTCTTCGGCATGCACGACGGTCATCCCGGATTCGTAGGTGAACTCCCACAGATACTCGGCCGAGCCGCGGATACCGATCTGGATTGTGCGCGACGGATCCAGCACCCCGTCGAGCACCGCGTTGCGGAACGGCCCGCCATGGTGGAACTTGGTCATGTCGAACAGGCCGCTGGTGTCGCAATGGGCGTCGATATGGATCATGCCGACCGGCGCCTTTTTGCCGACAGCCTTCAGGATCGGATGGCTGATCGAGTGATCGCCGCCGACCGAAAGCGGAATGACGCCGGCGTCGACGATCTGGTTGGTCCGGCGCTCGATGTCGTCATGGCTGGTCTCCAGCCGGTAACGGCTCTGGAACGGCACGTCGCCGATGTCGGCCACCTTCAGCTCATGTGTCGGCGCGCATTCCAGCACATGATTGTAGGGGCCGATGCGCTCGATGGCGCGCAGCGCCCTTGGCCCGAAGCGGGCACCCGGCCGGTTGGTGACGCCGAGGTCCATCGGCACGCCGATCATCGCCACCTGCAGATCGCCGAAATCAGGATTGTCGGCGGCGATTTCCCGGTAGGGCGCGCTGAGGAAGGTCGGAATGCCGGAATAGGGCGCCAGCCGTGTGCCGCTCTTGGAAAAGATCTTGTCGGCGACACGGCGGAATTTCGGGTCGAACATCTCGCCGCCATGGCTTTCGCCATATTTGCGGCGCAACGCTTCGAGCTTGCCGCTGTTATAACCCATGTCGGTCCTCCATGGCTGGTGCAGTGCGGCCATCAATGACGGTCGCCATTCCTGCCGGCTGCCTGCGGATTTCACGTCTTGATGCTGTACGAGCCAAAGTGTCTTGCAGCTGCATTGAAAAATCAATTGATATTGTTAGGGTGTTTGCTGTGAGAAAATCTCACATTAATGTCGAGCACGGTCTTATCCAAAACCGGGGGATCGTGTTCCTTTGAGGCTCCGATGGCCAAGCGTCTGCCTCCCCTGAATCCATTGCGGGCCTTCGAGGCGACGGCGCGCCATGCCTCGCTGACCAAGGCGGCGGCTGAGCTCAACGTCACCCACGGCGCCGTCAGCCATCAGATCAAGGCGCTCGAACAGTCGCTGGGCGTCAAGCTGTTCCAGCGCGCCGGTCAGCGGGTGAAGTTGACGCCGCACGGTGCCGAATTGCTGCCGGCGGTGTCGACCGCCTTCGACGGCATTGCCGCCGCCACGCAGCGCATGACAAGGCCGGCGAGCACCGGCGCCCTGTCGGTGTCCTGCGTGCCGGCACTGCTGCTGCTGTGGATGATCCCGCGGCTCGGCAGCTTCACCTCGCAGTATCCCGATATCAGGCTGACGCTGATCCCGTCGAATGATGCCAAGGACGTCCGCGCGCCGCATATCGATATCTGCGTGCATTATGGCGATGGCAGCTGGACCGATTGCTGGATGCGCAAATGGTCGGGCCTCGAACTGTTCCCGGTGGTCAGCCCGACGCTGATCAACAACCGTCCGATCCGCACCGTGCGCGACCTCGCCGATCACGTCTTCCTGCACGGGGACGACGGCCGCGAATGGCACACTTGGCTGGCCGCCGCCGACGCGCTGGATCTGGAGCGCGGCCGCCGCCATCATCTCGGCGATGCGCGCATGGCGAGCGAGGCGGCTGTCCACGGCCATGGCGTGGCGCTGGGCGATACGGTGACAGCAAGCGGACTGCTTGCCAGGGGACTGCTGGTCGCGCCGTTCAGCCTGTCGGTGCCGGCGGTCGACGATTTCTATGTCGTCTGCCGCAACGAGATGAGGTCGGCGCCGATCGTGCAGCTGTTCATCGACTGGCTGTTTGTCGAAAAGGAGCAGGCCGACGGCCGCGCCGATGCGCCGGTCGCGGGCCGCATCGGCATCCGCAGGAAGCGTCCGGCGCTGAGGGTGATCGGCGCCAAGACCGCGCCCTGAAGTTGCTGCAGCCGGCGCAGCGCGCTTCCCGCAGCCTTTTCTTTTTGTCGGGCCAGCCGGCAAAGCGGGAGGCGCTTTCAAAAATTCAATGCTAAGAGGCATTTGGAGCAATTCTGGGAATAGTGCGCAGCGGTTTTCCCGGGAAAAGCGCTAAATGAAAAGCTAGGGCGAGCAGCGAAGGCGGCATCGAGACATGACCAAGACCGATATAGCGCGGCGCGTCTACAACCACACCTGGAAGCTCGACCCGATTGTCCGCAGCCTGCTCGACACCGATTTCTACAAGCTGCTGATGCTGCAGATGATCTGGGGCATGTATCCCAAGATCGACACCACGTTCTCGCTGATCAACCGGACCACCTCGGTTCGCCTTGCCGAGGAGATCGACGAGGCGGAATTGCGCGATCAGCTCGACCATGCCCGCACCTTGCGCTTCTCCAAGAAAGAGATGATCTGGCTTGGCGGCAACACCTTCTATGGCCGCAAGCAGATTTTTGAACCGGAATTCCTCGCCTGGCTCGAGAATTTCCAGTTGCCGGAATACGAGCTTTCCAAGCGCGATGGCCAGTACGAGCTCACTTTCAGCGGTCCGTGGATGTACACGACACTCTGGGAGATCCCGGCGCTGGCAATTATCAATGAACTTCGCTCTCGCGCCGCCATGCGGGCGTTCGGGCCCTTCGCGCTCGACGTGCTCTATGCTCGCGCCAAGGCCAAGATGTGGGCCAAGACCGAGCGGCTGAAAGCGCTGCCGGATATCCGCATTTCGGATTTCGGCACCCGCCGCCGCCATTCCTTCCTGTGGCAGCGCTGGTGCGTCGAAGCGCTGAAGGAAGGCATCGGCGAGGCTTTCACCGGCACCTCCAACGTGCTTTTGGCCATGGACAACGACCTCGAGGCGCTCGGCACCAACGCGCATGAACTGCCGATGGTGTTCGCCGCGCTCGCCAATTCGGAAAAGGAAATGAAGCAGTCGCCCTACAAGGTGCTGCAGGACTGGCAGCGCTACTATGGCGGCAATCTGCTGATCGTGTTGCCGGACACCTTCGGCACCGCGGCGTTCCTGCGTGACGCGCCGGACTGGATCGCCGACTGGACCGGTTTTCGCCCCGACAGCGCGCCGCCGATCGAAGGCGGCGAAAAGATCCTTTCCTGGTGGCGCGGAAAGGGCAAGGACCCCAGACAGAAGCTGCTGATTTTCTCCGACGGGCTCGAGGTCGAGACCATCGAGGAAACCTACCGCCATTTCCACGGCAAGGTGCGCATGTCCTTCGGCTGGGGCACCAACCTGACCAATGATTTCGAGGGCTGCGCGCCGACCAAAACCAACCGGCTCGACGCAATCTCGCTTGTCTGCAAGGTCACCGAGGCCAATGGCCACCCGGCGGTCAAGCTCTCCGACAATCCCGCCAAGGCCACCGGCGACGAAAAAGAAATCGAGCGCTATTTGCGCATATTTGGCGAGAAAGACCGCGTGGAGCAGCTGGTCAAGGTGTAAGGGGCTGCGGATGGTTTCGCCTCGCCAAAAGGGAAATCTCGGATAGCGTGAGTTCCCGCCCACCCCCCTCTGTCCTGCCGGACATCTCCCCCGCAAGGGGGGAGATCGGCAGTTCGTTCGAACGGCGCCCTTCCTGCAACGTCGAAGATTGGCGAAAGCCGACGTGCCAGCCAATCTCCCCCCTTGCGGGGGAGATGTCCGGCAGGACAGAGGGGGGTGTGAAGGATCACTGCGGGCGAGCATATTCTTTCTGGACGGGAGCTTTCATCTGTTCGGCTTTCATCGCATCACCCACCCCAGCCTTCGCCCATGCCTCCGATCGCGGCCACGTCCTGCTTCTGCCCACCGGCTACTACGTCGCCGGCGGCGCGTTCGCGGTCGCAGCCAGTTTTCTTGTCCTGGCGCTGCTGCCCTCAGACTTTCCTGCCCGCTTCTGGCGGCGGCGCCTGCCGCTGTTCGCATTCGGCGACGGCGCGCGGGCGGTCGTCAGCTTGATATCCTTTGCCGGCTTTGTAATTCTGATTGCGGCCGGCCTGTTCGGCAGCCGTGATCCGCTCTCCAACCCGCTGCCGCTGGCGATCTGGACGCTGCTCTGGGTTGGCCTGGTTTTACTGCAGGGGCTGTTCGGCAATCTCTGGTCATGGCTCAACCCGTGGTACGGGCCCTGGCATGTCATTTCGCGCCTGTTCGGCAATCGCAAGGTCGTCAATCGCAAGACATGGCGACCGCCTGCGTGGCTCGGCTGCTGGCCGGCCTTCGCGCTGTTCTTCGCCTTCGCCTGGTTCGAGTTGATCGACCCGGCGCCCGACGACCCGGCGCGGCTCGCCTGGGCCGCCGGCCTTTATTGGCTGCTGAGTTTTGCCGCCATGCTGGTGTTCGGCTACCGCGACTGGACCCGGCGCGGTGAGTTCCTGACCGTCTTCCTCGCCATGGTTGCGCGCTTCGCCCTGCTTGAGCGCGACGAAGGCAAGCGCAATGAAGGCGGGCGCAATGAAGTCGAGCGCAAAGAAGTCGAGCGCAAGGAAGGCGGTCGGCTCAGTCTGTGCTGGCCGGGCGCCAAGCTCAGCAATGCCGCGCCGCTGTCGCTCAGCGGCATTGCTTTCCTGCTGCTGGCGCTGTCGTCGGTGTCGTTCGACGGCCTGTCCAAAACCTTCTTCTGGCTCGGCCTGTTCGGCATCAATCCGCTGGAAGTCCCGGGCCGCACGGCGGTGATCGGCATCGGCAGCTTCGGGCTCGTTTTGACGTTCGTCTTGCTTGCAGCCGCGTTCATCATTGCCATTGTCCTTGGCCAGCATCTTGCCGGCAGCCCGCATTCCCTCAGTCAGGCCGCAGGGCTGCTGGTCTGGTCGATCGTGCCGATCGCGCTCGCCTATCATGTTGCGCACTATCTGACGGCGCTGCTTGTCGATGGCCAATATGCGCTGGCCGCGCTTTCCGACCCGTTCACGCTGGGCTGGAACCTGTTCGGCACCGCCGACATGCCGATCGAAGCCGGCGTTGCTGCCGGCGCCGGCTCGGCATGGTGGCTGTGGAATATCCAGGCCGGCGTCATCATCATTGGCCACATGCTCGCCGTGCTCGTCGCGCATGGCCTCGCGTGGCGATTGCACCCGCGTCCCGCCGGCGCCGCGCTCAGCCAGTTTCCGCTCACCATGCTGATGATCGCCTATACGGTCTTCGGCCTGTGGCTGCTTGCCACGCCTTCGGTCGGGTGAGACAAAACCCGGCTTCGATGACGTCGATCAGTCCCCACGGGAAAGCCTGCTTGCCACATCAGGGCTTTGATGATTTAGTTTGTACACATGCAATTTCGGCGCTCTTACCAGGAGTGGCCCGTCTCGCTACAGCCATTGGTCAAAACTCAAAAACAAGGGGAACTGCCGTGACTGACAAGAATGGGTTTTTTGATCTCTCCAAGACCGGTCTCACCCGCCGCACCGCGCTCAAAGGGTTGGCCGCGGGCGCCGGTCTCGCCGTCGCGCCCGGGTTCGTGCGTTACAGCCAGGCGCAAAGCTCGGCGCCGATAAAGATAGGCTTCCAGTGCCACCGCACCGGCATCGGCGCCGCCTATGGCCGCTGGTACGAGCGGACCACCGCAGCCGCGGTCAAGGCGATCAACGAAGCCGGCGGCATCAACGGCCGGCCGGTCGAGGTGATCATCGAGGATGACGGCACCGATCCCGGCCGCGGCGCCGAAGTGGTCGGCAAGTTCGCCACCCAGCATAAGACCGACATCGTCTACGGTACGCTGTTTTCGCATGTCGTCATCGGCTCGGCGCCCGCCGCCGGCGAGGCCAAGATGCCCTATTTTGTCGTCAGCGAAGGCCACCACGTCGCCTCGACCAAGCTCAACCGCTACGTCTTCCAGCCCGGCATCACCGACGTGAAGAGCCAGATCCAGGCGATGGCGCCGTGGATCGCGGCAAATGCCGGCAAGAAGGTGACGCAGATTTTCCCCGATTTTGCCTTCGGCTACGACCATCGCGATTACCTGCCGCCGGCGCTGAAGGCGCAGGGCGCCGAGGTCATCGCCCAGATCGCCATCCCGCCGACGGAATCGTCCTTCACCAAATATTTTCCGCAGATCCCGGCCGAGACCGAGGTGATCTACCACGTCATGGTCGGCCCTGCGGTGCTTACCTTCGTCAAGGAACTCGGCGAGTTCTACGGCTCCAGCCGGCCGCAGCTGTTCGGCTTCATCGATTCGCTCGAAGCCACCGACATCAACAGCCCCGGCCTCGAATTCCTCGACGGCAGCCATTTCTGGGAAGGCTCGCCGCGCTACGCGCAGCCCGATGATTCTGCCGCGCAGAAGGCCTATCGCGCCGCCGTCGGCATCGACGACAATGGCGCCGCCGTCGGCGATCCGAAGGACGTCTCCACCGCCGCGCACATGTTCGGCTGCTGGGAAACGCTCTATGTCGTGAAAAAGGCGATGGAGGATGCCGGCTACAAGGGTCCGGAAGACCGCGCCAAGCTGGTCGAGGCGACCGAGGCCTTGACCGAGTTCGCCGAGGGCCCCGAGCATCCGCAAGGGCCGAAGACCTTCAACGGCAAGATCCACCAGTGTTTTGGCATCCAGAACATCTCCAAGGTCGAAGGCGGCCGGCTGAACGTCGTCCACAAGACCAAGATCGAGGACGGCCTCTACGAGCCGGAAGGGGATTACACGACCCAGCCGCTGTGAACTTGGCTTTGTCTGTAAGCGTGGGAGCCGAGGCACCCCCCTCTGTCCTGCCGGACATCTCCCCCTCAAGGAGGGTTTTGCACAGAAGAACAAGGTTCCGTCTTCGATTCTGGTTTGTTCGCGTCTGATTCTGAGACGTCTCGTGAACAGAAT
>NZ_JBVVQB010000068.1:0-34033 GCF_055811775.1 Mesorhizobium sp. WSM4844
GGTGATTGGCGAAAGCAGTCGCGACAGCCGATCTCCCCCCTCGTGGGGGAGATGTCCGGCAGGACAGAGGGGGGCGCCGTGAAGCGCCGCACTTGGCCTGTCAGCCAAGACTTTCCTCACCGCCATCATCCCGGCTCGTCCATCAGATGCAAATGCTCGCGGTTGAAGGTGAGCACGACAGCCTCGCCTTCGCTGGGCAATTTCGCACCGGCCGGCACAATGGCATGCAATCTCAACCCGTCGGCGTCGAGCGCCAGTCTGGTCGTGGCGCCGAGATAATTGGTCGAGACGAGGCGAGCGGCAACGCCGTCGCCCTTGGCTGGCTGGCCAATGCGAATTGATTCAGGGCGCAGGCTGCCCCAGCGATGCTGGCCGCAATAGCGCTGAACGAAATCCGGCGGCAGCACATTGGACGAGCCGACGAAATCGGCGACGAAGCGCGTCCTCGGCCGCTGGTAGATGTCCTCCGGCGTGCCGATCTGCATGATCTTGCCGTCGTTGAAGACGGCAACGCGGTCGGCCATCGACAGCGCCTCGCCCTGGTCGTGGGTGACGAAGACGAAGGTGATGCCGAGCGCCTTCTGCAGCGACTTCAGCTCCTCCTGCATGTTCTCGCGGAGCTTGAGGTCGAGCGCGCCAAGCGGCTCGTCGAGCAGAAGCACCTTCGGCTGGTTGACCAGCGCGCGGGCGAGCGCGACGCGCTGGCGCTGTCCGCCGGAAAGCTGGCTCGGGCGGCGGGCGCCGTAGCCGGGAAGCCGGACCAGCGACAATGCTTCCTCGGCTGCCTTCTGCCTCTCCAGCTTGCCGACACCCTTGACCATCAGCCCGTAGGCGACGTTGTCGAGCACGTTCAGATGCGGAAACAGCGCGTAGTCCTGGAAAACGGTGTTGACGTTGCGGCGATAGGGCGGAACGCCTTCGGCGCGTTCGCCGAAAATGGAGATCGAGCCCGATGTCGGCTGCTCGAAGCCGGCGATCAGCCGCAGGCAGGTCGTCTTGCCGGAACCCGAAGGTCCAAGCATGGCGAAGAACTCGCCCGGCACGATGTCGAGATCGACCATGTCGACGGCGCGCACGCTGCCGAAATGGCGCGAGACTTTTTGGAACGAAACGGCTGATGTCATGGGCTGTCCTGATCTGCCAGGCTCGTCAATTCAGGCGACAGCGCTGCCCCTCATCGGCCTGCCGGCCTTCTCCCCGTATAGAGACGGGAGAAGGGGCTAGCCGCAACGCTCGCGATCCCCTCTCCCCGTTGTTCACGGCGAGAGGGCAAGGGTAAGGGGCAGCGCCAACTGGCGAGCATGCGAAACGAACTCACCGTCCGCCGATGACGCCGATATAGTCCGACACCCAGCGATAATAAGGCACGCACTGGTCCTGGGTGGCGCATTTCGACACCGGCGTCTTCCAGAACTTGATCTTTTCGAAATTGTCGTAGCCGTTGGTCTTGCAGCCTTCGTCGCCGAGCAATTCGTTGCCCTTGCAGGCAGCCGGCACCACCGGCAGCGAACCGAACCAGGCGGAGACATCGCCCTGCACTTTCGGTGACAGCGAGTGCTCCATCCACATATAGGCGCAGTTCGGGTGGGCTGCGTCGGCTGCCAGCATGGTCGTGTCGGCCCAGCCGGTGACGCCTTCCTGAGGGATGGTCGAAGCGACCGGCTTCTTGGCAGCAACCAGCGTGTTGACCTGATAAGGCCATGAACCGGAGGCAACGACGCCTTCGTTCTGGAAGTCGTCGACCTGGATGGCGGCGTCATGCCAGTAGCGTCCGACCAGCGTGCGCTGGACGCGCAGCAGATCGAGGGCGGCCTTGTACTGATCTTCGGTCAGCTCGTAGGGATCCTTGATGCCGAGCTCCGGCTTGTGGGACATCAGATAGTTGGCCGCATCGGCGATGTGGATCGGCCCGTCATAGGCCTGGACGCGGCCCTTGTTCGACTTGCCGTCGGGCAAGGTCATCTCCTCGAAGACGACGTTCCAGCTCTTCGGCGCTTCCTTGAACACCTCGGTGTTGTACATCAGCACGTTCGGCCCCCACTGGTAGGGGGCGCCATAGTGGACGCCGCCGACCGTGAACCACGGCGCATCCTTCAGCCGGTCGTCGACCGTGTTCCAGCTCGGGATGAGATCGGTGTTGATCGGCTGGACCCGCTTGCCGGCGACAAGGCGCAGCGAAGCGTCGCCCGAGGCGGTAACGAGGTCAAAACCGCCCTCGTTCATCAGCGCGACCATCTCATCGGAGGTGTTGGCGGTCTTGATATTGACCTTGCAGCCTGTGTTCTTCTCGAAAGACGTGACCCAATCATAGTTCTTGTCGGTTTCGCCGCGTTCGATGTAGCCGGGCCAGGCAACAATGTTGACCTGGCCTTCGCCCTTGCCAAGTTCCTTAACCTGGGCGATCGCCTGGCCGGAGAAGGCCAGCGCGACCGTCAATGCAGTGCATGACTTCAGGAATGAATTCATCGTCGATCTCCCATTTGAGGGGCCGCACTCTCGCATCGGCCCGAAAATCGGATTGATTTCGGAAGCACGATGCGAAAACTAAAAGTGTTAGAGCGTACTTTGTGCGTCCAATTGGACGCACGTCGCTCTAACGGCGGCTTTGCTCCCTGATCATGAAGGTGCTGTGAAATTTCCGGTTTCGCAAATTCATTTGTCAGAAAGGCGATATCGGTTTTTCCGATAGATCAGCGGCCGTTCTTGTCCGGCCGCTGACGAACCATGCGCTGCGACTGGGCAAGCCCGATGAAGTCGCGCGCGGCCTGTGGCAGGCCGGAGCCGCGCCGCCAGACCGTGCCGACTTGGACAACCGGCAACGAGCCCGAAATATCGCGCGATTCGATGCGGTCGCCTTCAAGCGACCATGGCCGGTAGACGAGGTCGGGCAGCAGCGCCACGCCGGCGCCGGTGGCGACGAGGCTGCGCACCGCTTCGACCGAGCGGGTGCGGAAGGCGACATGCGGCTTGGCAGCAATCGCCGCCAGCAATTTTCCGGTATTCTCTTCGATCTCGTCGACGGTCAGCATGATCAGCGGCTCCGACGCGATATCGCTGATGCCGATGATGTCGGCGCTGGACAGCGGATGGCCAAGCGGCAGCCATAGCCGGTAGGGCGAGACTTCGAGAATTTCCGATTGCAGGGCGGTGCGGTCGCGCAGGTTCGAGGTGACCATGACGGCGATGTCGAGCTTGCCGCCGACCAGCAGATGTTCGAGGTAGTCGCCATTGTCCTCGATGGCCGAGATCTCGACGCCCGGATAGGCGCGGCGATAGCGGGCGAGAAGGTCGGACAGCACATAGCCGGCGACCAGCGAGGTGACGCCGAGTTGCAGCCGGCCGCCAGCCGCCGCTTGCTCGCCGGAGAAGGCGCGGCGCGCATCGGAAACATCGGCAAGGATCTTTGTCGCGTGGCGCAGGAACTGGTGGCCCTTGTGGGTGATGTTGAGGCCGCGCGGATGGCGCTCGAACAGTTCGACGCCGAGATCGCCTTCGAGCTCCTTGATCGCCTCGGTGACCGACGATTGCGAGATGGACAGGTTTTGGGCGGCGCCAGACACTGTGCCTTGCTCGGCGACGGCGATGAAGAACTGCAATTGGCGGATGGTGAAAGCCATGGCCGGACTAAACACCGGGACGGCAAGGAAGAAAAGCCGCCGATCCCAGGCTCACCGCATTACTGCTCTGGCCAGGTCAGGTCCCGCTTTCGCTGCCGGCAATGCTGAGCCGCGCGCCCGCTTGCTCGAGGGCTGCGGCGATGGCGTGCGGCGGCGGCCGATCGGTGACGAGTTCGGAAAAACCGTCGAGGCCGCAGACTTGGACCAGACCCTGGCGGCCGAACTTGGTGTGGTCGGTGATGACGAGCGAGCGCTGGCCGCGCGACAGCACCATGCGGGCGAATTCCGCCTCGTCCAGATCATAGTCCATCACGCCGGTGACGGCATCGACCGCGCCGGTGGAGATCACAGCGTGGCTAACGGAAAAGCGGCTGACGAATGCAATGGCCGAGACGCCGAAGGCAGCGCCCGAATCGCTGCGCAGTTCGCCGCCGGCCATATAGACCTTGTTGCCGTTGACGGTGGCCAGAGTGCGGGCGATGTCGGAGGAGTTGGTGACCACCGTCAACCGCCGGTGACCGAGCAGTTCGCGGGCCAGGAAAGAGGTCGTGGTGCCGGTGTCGAGCATGATCGCTTCGCCGTCGCGGATGGTGGCGGCAACCATGCGGGCGATGGCGCGCTTGGCATCGGCATTCTCGCGCATACGCCGCTCGAACGGCGCCTCGCCGGCCATCGACGGCAGGCCGACGGCGCCATGCATCTTCAGGATCGAACCGTCACTGGTCAGCGGCTTGACGTCGCGGCGCACGGTCTCCAGCGAGACGCCCAGCCGGTCGGCCAGGCTGGCGATGGTGACGGTGCCTTCCTCATGGAGGAGACGCAGGATCTCGCCATGCCGCTTCGAGGGCATCGGTCTCACCCAATCGATTGTTGCGCTACTGACCGCTTCTAAGGCAAATCGGCCACAGTTTACAAGAAATCCTTGTGATTTCGGGCAAAAAGCCACAAGTTGTCGTTGACAAGCCGGATCACATGGCGCGACACTGGCTTGTGACAGGCTTCGGAACTGCCACGGGAGAACGATGGCAGAGCCGCACCAAAATTCGCCTGCCCGAACGTCCGGGAAATCGTCTGACGTAAGGGAAAAGGACTTTTTTGAATCCGCGGGGGCGGATGCCGGAGTCAAAGAACCCGGCACTGGGGCTCGTCGGTGCGGTGCGGGATACCGATCCCGGGATCCCGCACCGACGAGGACTTCGCATTGCTCCCTCCTGCCGGCCGCCCTCTTTGCGTCGCCCGCGACGCCTTGAACCCCGCGCAACGAGGGATTCACCTGTGACCACCGAGGACCGCATCCGCGCCCTGCCATGCTGGACCGGCAGCGTCGAGATCGCGCCGCTGCCGGGCGGCCTGAGCAACGCCAACTATCTGGTCAAGGACGCCGCCGGGCGGCATGTCGTGCGCTTTGGCCAGGACTTTCCCTTCCATCACGTCTTTCGCGAGCGCGAGGTGATGACCGCGCGCGCGGCGCACGCCGCCGGCTTCGCGCCTGCGGTCCGCCATTCCGAGCCCGGCATCCTGGTAACGGAATTTCTCGGCGCCAAGACTTTTGTCGCCGAGGACGTCCGCGCCAATATCGACCGCGTCGCCGCCCTGATGCGCGGCTTCCATCGCGAGATGCCCAATCATGTCTCCGGCGCCGGCTTCATGTTCTGGGTTTTCCATGTCATCCGCGACTATGCGCGCACGCTGGAGGAAGCCGACAGCCGCATGCGAAGCGAGTTGCCGCGGCTGCTGACGCTTGCAGACGAGCTCGAACGGGCGCAGAAATTGCTGCCGATCGTCTTTGGTCATAATGACCTTCTGCCGGCTAATATTCTCGATGACGGCCACAGGCTGTGGCTGATCGATTTCGAATATGCCGGCTTCAACACGGCGATGTTCGACCTCGCCGGCGTCGCCTCGAACGCCACCATGAACGACGAGGAGTCCTTCGCCTTCCTGACCGCCTATTTCATGAAGGAGCCGGACGAGGCGATCCGCCGCTCGCATGCGGCCATGCAATGCGCATCGCTGCTGCGCGAGGCGATGTGGAGCATGGTTTCCGAACTTTATCTCGACGCGCCCGGCATCGACTACGTTGCCTATACCGACGAAAACCTGACGCGGCTCGATGCCGCGCTGGAAAACTACAGAACAAAGTACGGACAGATATCATGACCTTGCCCGCCCACGCCGAGATCGTCGTCATCGGCGGCGGCATAATCGGCTGTTCGACGGCTTATCATCTGGCGCGTGACCACAAGGCCGATGTCGTGCTCCTGGAACAGGGCAAACTGACTTCGGGCTCGACATGGCATGCGGCGGGGCTGGTCGGTCAATTGCGGTCTTCGGCCTCGATCACCCGCGTGCTCAAATATTCGGTCGATCTCTACAAGGGGCTGGAAGCCGAAACCGGGCTGGCCACCGGCTGGAAGATGACCGGGTGCCTCAGGCTCGCCACCAAACCCGACCGCTGGATCGAGTACAAGAGGCTGGCGACGACGGCGAAAAGCTTCGGCATGGATATGCAGTTGCTGTCACCAGCCGAAGTCAAGGCAATGTGGCCGCTGCTGGAAACCGGCGATCTCGTCGGCGCCAGCTGGCTGCCGACCGACGGCCAGGCAAGCCCTTCCGACATCACGCAGTCGCTGGCCAAAGGCGCGCGCATGCACGGCGCCAGGCTGTTCGAGGATATCCGCGTCACCGGCTTCGACATGCAGGATGGCCGCATCACAGCGGTAAAGACCAACAGGGGCGATATCGCCTGCGACAAGGTGGTGAACTGTGCCGGGCAATGGGCGCGGCAGGTGGGGGCGCTAGCCGGCATCAACGTGCCGCTGCAGCCGGTGAAGCACCAGTACATCGTCACCGAGAGAATAGACGGGTTGGCGAGCGATGCGCCGACGATCCGCGACCCCGATCGCCGCATTTATTTCAAGGAGGAGGTCGGCGGGCTGGTGATGGGCGGCTATGAGCCGAACCCGCAAGCCTGGACGACCGATCTTCCCGGCGGCGATGTCCCAGACGACTGGCAGTTCCGGCTGTTCGACGACGACTACGATCATTTCGAGCAGCATATGAACCAGGCAATCAAGCGGGTTCCGGCGCTCGAAACCGCCGGCGTCAAGCAGATGATCAACGGGCCGGAGAGCTTCACGCCGGACGGCAATTTCATTCTCGGCGTGGCGCCCGAATGCGCCAACATGTTCGTCGGCGCCGGCTTCAACGCCTTCGGCATCGCGGCGGGCGGCGGCGCCGGCTGGGTGCTGGCGCAGTGGGTGGTCGATGGCGAGGCGCCACTCGACCTGTGGGTGGTCGATATCAGGCGCTTTTCCGACCTGCACCGCGACCGGCAATGGGTCCGCGACCGCACGTTGGAAGCCTATGGCAAGCACTATACGATCGGCTTCCCGCATGAAGAGTATGCCACGGGCCGGCCACGGATCGTGTCGCCACTCTATGAACGGCTGCAAAAGCACCGCGCCGTGTTCGGCTCCAAGCTCGGTTGGGAGCGGCCGAACTGGTTTGCGCCGGAAGGCGTCGAGCCGAAGGACATCTATTCGATGGGCCGGCAGAACTGGTTTTCGCCGGTCGGCGACGAGCACCGGCACGTGCGCGAGAACGTCGGCATCTTCGACCAGTCGTCCTTCGCCAAATACGAAATGACCGGTGCGGATGCGCTGAAGGCGCTCGACTGGATCTGCGCCAACGACGTCGCCAAGCCGGTCGGCCGGCTGACCTACACGCAGCTTCTCAACACGCGCGGCGGCATCGAGGCCGACCTGACCGTGGCGCGGCTCGGCGAAGACCGATTCTACGTCGTCACCGGCACCGGCTTTAGGACGCATGACTTCTCGTGGATCGGCGACCATGTTGGCAACGAGCTCGACGTGACGCTCACCGATGTCACCGAGGATTTCGGCACGCTGTCGCTGATGGGGCCGCGGGCCCGCGACGTGCTGGCTGCGGTGACCGATGCCGACGTGTCGAACACCGCTTTCCCGTTCGGACACGTGCGAGAAATCTCCATCGCCGGCACCACAGTTAGGGCGCTGCGCGTCACCTATGTCGGCGAGCTCGGCTGGGAGCTGCATGTGCCGATCGC
Source organism: Mesorhizobium sp. WSM4844 (assembly GCF_055811775.1). Classification (NCBI taxonomy): domain Bacteria; kingdom Pseudomonadati; phylum Pseudomonadota; class Alphaproteobacteria; order Hyphomicrobiales; family Phyllobacteriaceae; genus Mesorhizobium; species Mesorhizobium sp. WSM4844. Next base: position 7,705 of record NZ_JBVVQB010000068.1, read on the forward strand.
GGCGACGGGCGAAATCTTCGACGCTCTGATGGCGGCGGGCGAGGAGCACAGCATCCGCCCGGTCGGCTACAGGGCGCTGGAATCGCTGCGGCTGGAAAAAGGCTACCGCGCCTGGGGCTCCGACATCACGCCCAACGACACGCCGCAGGAGGCCGGCCTTGGCTGGGCGGTGAAGCTTCGCAAGAACACAGATTTTCTCGGGCGGCGGGCGCTGGAAGAGATCGGCGGCGCGGTTCTGAAAAAACGCTTTGCCGGCTTCACCGTCGACGATTGCGAGATCGTGCTGCTCGGGCGCGAAACGATCCTGCGCAACAGCGAGCCGGTCGGCTACCTGACCAGCGGCGGCTATGGCTACACGGTCGGAAAGAACATCGGCTACGGCTATGTGCGCAACGCCGACGGCGTCAGCGACGATTTCCTCACCTGCGGCGACTACGAGCTGGTGGTGGCTATGCAGCGGACGCCGGCAAAAATCCATCTCGAGCCGCTTTACGACCCGGCCGGAGAAAGGATCAGAGCCTAAAGCGCGTCGCGTCTGAACGGATTCATGCGAGGCGCTTTAAGTTCTTGTTTCTATGCATGTCGTTATCGCAAAACCGCTGCGCACTTTTGCGCGACATGCATAAGAGCGGGGATGGTCAGTTCACGCGCAGAACGAGACCGCGGCTGGGCACGGTGTCGGCCTCACCCGGCATGGAGACATAGGGCGATGTCTCCTCGGCGCGCGTGACGACGCCCTTCGCCTCGAGGTCGGCTATCCCTGCGGAAAAGCCGGCGTCCCACAGGGTGTTCTTGACCGTCAGCACGATTATCCCGCCCGGCCGGCAGATGCGGATCAGTTCGTCCAGCCCCTCAGCGCCGACATGGCCCGAGGTGAAGACGCCGGCCGATATGATGCCGGCATAGGCATCATCCGCGAAGGGCAGCGGGCCGCCGAGCGCCAAGCAGTGAAGCGCCGAATAGACGCCCTTGCGCGCTGCCTGGGCCAGCATGCCTTCGGAAATGTCGAGCGCCTCGACCTGCGGATAGCCCGCGATCTTCAGCCACTCGCCGATGAGCCCGGTGCCGGCACCGGCATCGAGGAGCGGTGCCGCGCCGCGCGGCAGGTGGCGGGCAAGCAGGGCAAGGCAGATGGTCGGATGGCGATAACCGGCCGCCGACATGTCGGCGTCGTAGGTGTCGGACCAGCGGTCGTAGAGCGCCGCCACCTCCTCTGGCCGCTTCGCTGCATAGGCCGCGGCGAGCGCGCCTTTGTTTTTCCTGTCCGCCATTACAGTCTCGTCCGCAAAATCAAAGCGCCGCAGCGTTGTTAGCGCGTCCTGCAGGAACGCACGGCGCTGGAGTGAACCGCATGCAAGCGATGATAGCCAAACGGCGAAATTTGTGGAACCGTCGTCACCACAAATAGACGCGAAAAGAGGGCAGAAGCGATGGTGGACGAGGAAGCACGCGCGGCGCTTGCAGCCATTCCGGCGCTGGCCGGCTACGAGGGACCGCTGGAGCGGCTGGGTGGCCTCACCAACCTCGTCTTCAGGGCTGGAGATGCCTGCCTGCGGATTCCCGGCAAGGGCACGCAGGAGTATATCAACCGGGCCAACGAGGCGGTGGCGGCGCGGGAGGCAGCGATGGCCGGCGTCAGCCCCGAGCTGCTGCATGTCGACGGCGAGTCAGGCGTGATGGTGACGCGCTTCATCGCGGGCGCCGAGACGATGTCGCCGGATAAATTCAAGACCCGGCCGGGCAGTCCGGCGCGTGCCGGCAAAGCCTTCCGCAGATTGCATACATCCGGCGCGGTGTTTCCCTTCCGCTTCGAGCTGTTTGCGATGATCGACGACTACCTGAAGGTGCTGTCGACCAAGGACGTCGCCCTGCCTGCCGGTTACCACGACGTCGTTATCGAGGCGGAAACCGTGCGCTCGGCGCTTGCCGCGCATCCCCTGCCTCTCGTCGCCTGCCACTGCGATCCGCTGTGCGAAAATTTTCTCGATACGGGCGACAGGATGTGGATCGTCGACTGGGAATATTCCGGCATGAACGACCCGCTCTGGGATCTCGGCGACCTCAGCGTCGAAGGCCAGTTTGATACGGCGCAGGAGGACGAGATGATGGGCGCCTATTTCGGTGGCGAGCCGACGCCGGCGGAGCGCGGCCGCATCGTCATCTACAAGGCGATGTGCGATCTCTTGTGGACGCTGTGGGGACTGATCCAGCTTGCCAACAGCAATCCGGCCGACGATTTCCGCGCCTATGCCGACGGTCGCTTTTCACGCTGCAGGGCGCTGATGGAGACGGCGGACTTCTCACGGCATCTGGCGGCAGTGCGCGCGGGCTAAGGACCAGAGAAAATTGGAATCAGTTGACGCCTTTCGGCACGTTTTCGGGCGGCACCGTGTCGACCACTTTCTGGCGATGGAAGATGAACAGGCCGGCCAGCACGATGATGCCCGAGCCGATCAGGATGCGCGGGCCGGGCATGTCGCCGAAGAAGGCCAGCCCGAAGATGACGGCCCATAGCAGCAGGCTGTAATGCAGCGGCGCCAGCGTCGACGCCGGCGCCAGCTTCAGCGCCCTGGTGATCATAAGATGCGCGCCGCAGGAGACGATGCCAAGAAGCAGCATGGCGCCGAAATCGAGCGAGGACGGCGTCTGCCAGTTGCCGATGGTGAGAAACCCGCCGACCAGCAGTGTGCCGATGGTTTGCCAGGTAACGAGCGAGGTGTCGCTGGTGCCACGCAACCGCCGGTTGAGAATGATGGCGAAGGCGAATGAAATGCTTCCGGCCAGCGCGAAGGCCGACGACAGCGAAAACGCGGCCGAGGACGGTTCGAGCATGATCAGCACACCGCAGAACCCGACCAGAATCGCCATCCAGCGGCGCCAGCCGACCTTTTCACCAAGCAACAGGTGGGACAGCGCCGCCACGTAGATCGGCCCTGCCATGTAGAAGCTCATGACGTCGGCGAGCGGCAGATAGACGACGGCGGCGTAGAACAGCGCCGTGTCAAGCGTCGTCATGACGACGCGCAAGACCTGCAGTTCCAGGCGCTCCATGCGGAACAGCCTGGCCGCGCCTTGACGCGCGATCATCGGACCGAGCACGAAAAAGGCGCCGATGGAACGGATCAGCACGACCTGGCCGACGGAAAAGCTGGCGACCAGCCATTTGCCCATCGCGTCATTCAAAGCAAACAGGAAATCGCCGGCCAGCATCAGCAGAATGCCAGCCAAAAGCACGTTCCTGATCGTCGAATTCTGGGCTGTTGGCTGTGCCATGCCGATGTCGCTTCCTCCCGCATGAAAGCCCGGTGAGCAGCGTCGTAGACGCAAGCGGCCGCTTTGACGAGCGGAAATCGGGAAGCCGGCCAGACCAGGGACCGGAAATCGGCTGGGCCTGTACGGACGATCGCAACGGCCTATTTTGGCCGCGCCCGAATGATAACCGGACGATAGATCACCGGCCGATCCCAGGGATCGAAGACCGACGCACTTCTGAGCTCGGCGCGGCGCGCCAGATCGATGCGTTGCAGACATTCGGCGAAGGCATCATTCTTCCTGACGAAGCCCGTAGGAACGGCATTTCGCCTCGTCCGCGGCAAGACGGTCTTCGGCCGTCATGCAGCCTGCACAACTCGCCGCCAACACGACCACCATCGCCGCCTTGTGCCACATGACATCCTCCTCGGCATAAAACTGGAGGTTGATTGTAGACTTGCGGTCAGGACCTATCAATCTGATCGATGGAGTTTTGAGACCGGCGATGCCTGCGGTTCACCGTTGCCGGCCGTCCGGCGATCGAGAGCCGTGTTTCCTGCCTGGCCCGCTCGGCCACCACCTTTCCCCTGGCGATGACACAGAGTCGCTCGGGACGCAGGCGCAAGGCCTCGACCGGATCGCCGGCATCAAGGACGACAAGGCTGGCGCGCTTGCCGACCGCCAGGCCGAAATGGTCGAGGCCCATGATGACGGCGTTGACGTTGGTGACCATGTCGAAGCAGCGCGCCATGTCGGCCGGGCTCGACATCTGGGCGACGTGAAGGCCCATGAAGGCGACGTCGAGCATGTCGGCGGTGCCCAGCGAATACCAGGGGTCGAGCACGCAATCCTGACCCCAGCCGACGCGGATACCGTGGGCAAGCATTTCCTTGACCCGCGTCAGGCCGCGGCGTTTGGGGAATGTGTCGTGGCGGCCCTGCAGCATGATGTTGATCAGCGGATTGGGGATCGCCGAGACGCCTGCCTCTGATATCAGCGGCAACAGCTTCGAGACATAGTAATTGTCCATCGAGTGCATCGACGTAAGATGCGAGCCGGCGACCCTGCCCTGCAGGCCGAGGCGTTGCGTCTCATAAGCCAGTTGTTCGATGTGGCGCGACAGCGGATCATCGGTCTCGTCGCAATGCAGGTCGACCATGAGGCCGCGTTCTGCCGCGATTTCGCACAGTTCCGTCACCGAACGCGTGCCGTCGGCCACGGTGCGCTCGAAATGCGGAATACCGCCGACGATGTCGACACCCATGTCGAGCGCGCGGATGGTGTTATCGCGCGCCGTCGGCGAGCGATAAAACCCATCCTGCGGGAAGGCGACCAGTTGCAGGTCGATATAGGGCGCGACGGTCTTCTTCACATCGAGCAGGGCTTCGACCGCCAGCAGCCTGGTATCGCAGACATCGACATGGCTGCGGATGGCGAGCAGGCCCATGGATACTGCCCAGTCGCAATAGGCGAGCGCGCGGTCGCGCACCGCTTCGTGCGTCAACAGCGGCTTCAGTTCGCCCCACAGCGAGATGCCTTCGAGCAGCGTGCCCGACACGTTGATGCGCGGGATGCCTAGCGAGAGCGTGGCGTCCATGTGAAAATGCGGATCGACGAAGGGCGGCGAGATCAGATTGCCATGGGCGTCGATCGCCGTGCCCGCGCCAGCGTTCAGCTCCGGCTCGATGGCCGCGATCGTCTCGCCGATGATGCCGATATCGGCGATCCTGCCGTCGGGCAGCGTGCCGCCGCGGACGATAAGGTCGAAATCCATCTACCGTCATCCCTTTGAAGAAGCGAACCTATTCCGGCACATACCTTACCGCACCCTTTGCAGCACTGGTCGCCATCGAGGCGTAGGCGCGCAAGGCCATTGTCACCTTGCGCTTGCGCTTTTCCTCGGGCTTCCAGGCGGCGGCTCCCTTGGCCTCCATCGCGGCGCGGCGGGCGGCCAGTTCGGCATCGTCGACGGCAAGCCGGATGGTGCGGTTCGGGATATCGATCTCGATCGTATCGCCCTCATGCACCAGCCCGATCAGCCCGCCTTCCGCCGCCTCGGGAGAAGCATGGCCTATCGACAGGCCGGAGGTGCCGCCGGAGAAGCGGCCATCGGTGACCAGCGCGCAGGCCTTGCCGAGGCCCTTCGACTTCAAATAGCTGGTCGGATAGAGCATTTCCTGCATGCCGGGGCCGCCGCGCGGCCCTTCGTAGCGGATGACGACGACATCGCCGGCCTTGATCTCGTTGGACAGGATCGCCTTGACGCTGGCGTCCTGGCTTTCGAACACCCTGGCCGGGCCGGTGAATTTCAGGATCGATTCATCGACGCCCGCGGTCTTCACGATACAGCCGTCGAGCGCCAGGTTGCCTTTCAGCACGGCAAGGCCACCATCCTTGGAAAAAGGATATTGGGCCGAGCGGATGACACCCTTCTCCCGGTCGAGATCGAGTTCGTCCCAGCGGCGATCCTGGCTGAAGGCGATCTGCGTCGGCACGCCGCCCGGGGCCGCCAGAAAGAAGTCGCGGACATTCTGGCTTGACGTGCGCGAGATATCCCAATGGTCGAGCGCTTCGCCGAGGCTTGCGGTGTGCACGGTCGGAAGGTCGCGGTTGATCAGTCCGGCGTTATCGAGCTGGCCGAGGATCGCCATGATGCCGCCGGCGCGGTGGACGTCTTCCATGTGCACATCCGCCTTGGCGGGGGCAACCTTGCATAGCACCGGCACCTTGCGTGACAGCGCGTCAATGTCGTCCTGACCGAAATCGATCTCGCCCTCATGCGCGGCAGCCAGGATGTGCAGCACGGTGTTGGTCGAGCCGCCCATGGCGATGTCGAGCGTCATGGCGTTCTCGAAGGCGCCCTTCGAGGCGATGCTGCGCGGCAGCGCGGTGTCGTCGTCCTGCTCGTAGTAGCGCTGCGCGAGATCGACGATCAGGTGGCCGGCCTCGACGAACAGCCGCCTGCGGTCGGCGTGCGTCGCCAGCGTCGAACCGTTGCCGGGCAGCGAAAGGCCGAGCGCCTCGGTCAGGCAATTCATCGAATTGGCGGTGAACATGCCCGAGCAGGAGCCGCAGGTCGGGCAGGCCGAGCGCTCGATGGTCTTGACGTCCTCGTCGGAGATCTTGTCGTCGGCAGCCGCGACCATGGCGTCCACCAGATCGAGCGCCTGCGTCTTGCCGGCAAGCACCACCTTGCCGGCCTCCATCGGGCCGCCGGAGACGAAGACCGTCGGGATATTGAGACGCAGCGACGCCATCAGCATGCCCGGCGTGATCTTGTCGCAATTCGAGATGCAGACCATGGCGTCGGCGCAGTGGGCGTTGACCATATATTCGACCGAGTCGGCGATCAGCTCGCGCGACGGCAGCGAATAGAGCATGCCGTCATGACCCATGGCGATGCCGTCGTCGACAGCGATGGTGTTGAACTCTTTCGCAACGCCGCCGGCCTTCTCGATCTCGCGGGCGACCAGCTGGCCGAGATCCTTGAGATGGACGTGGCCCGGAACGAATTGGGTGAAGGAATTGACGACAGCGATGATCGGCTTGCCGAAATCGGAATCCTTCATGCCGGTGGCGCGCCACAGGCCGCGGGCGCCGGCCATGTTACGGCCATGGGTGGTGGTGCGGGAACGGTAGGCGGGCATTAAACTGTCCTTGCTGTTTGCGTCGTCCGAACAGGGGCGGAAAACCGGAATTGAGCGGCGTTATATACGCCACCGTCTGGTCTGGCCACGGTTTTGCGATGCGCCGGGATCTTGAGCCAAAGACGGCAAGCCGGTCCAGGCAGTAAAAAAAGTCAGAGGTGCTGTCGGATCGTGTTTTGTTTGAGCGTCCTTGGGCAGACGGCGGCGACCGGCATCAATCGCCAGCCGGCCATTGGACGCGTGAAAACAAGCCAAAACAGCCCGAGGAGCAAGAAAATGCAAAAGATCACCCCCTGCCTGTGGTTCGACGACCAGGCCGAGGAGGCCATGAACCACTACATCTCCATCTTCAAGAACTCGAAGGTGCTGAGCGTGATGCGCTGGCCCAAGGGCAGCGGCGATAATGAGGGCAAGGTGCTGGTGACCTATTTCGAGCTCGACGGCGTGCAGTTCCAGGCGCTCAACGGCGGGCCGCAATTCAAGTTCACCGAGGCAGTCTCGCTGTCCATCGACTGCAAGACGCAGGAGGAAGTCGACTATTTCTGGGACAGGCTCATCGAGGGCGGTGGCGAGCCCAGCCAGTGCAGCTGGCTGAAGGACAAATTCGGCGTCTCCTGGCAGGTCGTGCCGGAGCAATTGCCGAGGCTGCTGCAGGACCCCGACACCGCAAAGGCCGGCCGTGTCATGCAGGCGATGATGCAAATGACCAAGATCGACATCGCCAAGATCGAAGAGGCAGCCAGGGGGTGAGCAGACGACGACCGATCTTGCCTTCTCCCCTTGTGGGAGAAGGTGGATCGGCGCGCAGCGCCGAGACGGTTGAGGGGTGTTCCAGCGGAGCGAGACGTTGGCGTTCCCTGGAACACCCCTCATCCGTCGCCTTCGGCGACACCTTCTCCCACAGGGGGAGAAGGGAAAACCAACAGCTCAGGCCGCCTTGTCGCGGACCTGGTAATCCTTGACCGCCGCAAAGCGGATCGCCTTCCAGCGCTCGGCCTCGTAGTTGAGCGAAAAGGCGTGCTGGGCGAGGAACACCGGATCGTTGTCGAGGTCGCGGGCAATGTCGCCGCGATGCGCCTCGATGAAGCGATGCACCTCGGCCTTGTCGTCGGCCGATATCCAGCGGCAGACGGAAAAGCGCGACATCTCGAAATCGACCGGCAGCGTGTATTCGATATTCAACCGCTCCTTCAGCACGTCGAGCTGCAGCGCACCGACGACGCCGACGATTGCCGGCGAGCCGTCTTCTGGCGAGAACAGTTGCACGACGCCTTCCTCGGCCATCTGGTGCAGCGCCTCCTTCAGCTTCTTGGCCTTCATCGCGTCGCCGAGCCGGACGCGGCGCAGGATTTCCGGCGCGAAATTCGGCACGCCGCGGAACAGGATCTCCTCGCCCTCGGTCAGCGTATCGCCGATGCGCAGCGTGCCGTGGTTGGGGATGCCGACGACGTCGCCGGCAAAGGCCTCGTCGGCGGTGACGCGGGTGCGGGCGAAGAAGAATTGCGGCGCCGACAGGCTCATCGGTTTTCCCGTGCGTACTAGCTTGGCTTTCATGCCGCGCTCGAGCTTGCCCGAGCAGACGCGGACGAAGGCGATGCGGTCGCGGTGGTTGGGATCCATGTTGGCCTGGATCTTGAAGACGAAGGAGGTCATCCTATCCTCGGTCGCCTCGACCTTGCGGGTGTCGGCTTCTTGCGCGCGCGGCGGCGGCCCGTAGGCGCCAAGCGCCTCGATCAGATCGCGCACGCCGTAGTTGCGCAGCGCCGAACCGAAATAGACCGGCGTCAGATGGCCCTCGCGGAACGCACCGATGTCGAGCGGACGGCAGGCTTCGCGCGCCAGCTCCAGCTCCTCGATGAAAGCCTCGCGCTCGTTCTCCGGCAACAGGCCGGCGACGCGGTTTGAGTCGGGACCGTTGACCGGCGTGCGTTCTTTCTCCGCGTCGCCCTTGCGCACGGCATTCAGCGCCAGATGATAGGTGCCGGAAAAGGTCTTGCCGCGGCCGATCGGCCAGGTGATCGGAGCGGTGTCCAGTGCCAGCTTCTGCTCGATCTCGTCGAGGATCTCGAATGGGTCGCGGCTTTCGCGGTCCATCTTGTTGACGAAGGTGATGATCGGGATGTCGCGAAGCCGGCAGACCTCGAACAGTTTTAGCGTGCGCGGCTCGATACCCTTGGCGGCGTCGATGACCATGACCGCCGCATCGACCGCCGACAGCGTGCGATAGGTATCGTCGGCGAAATCCTCGTGACCGGGCGTATCGAGCAGGTTGAAGACATTATCCTCATACTCGAAGGTCATCACCGAGGTGACGACCGAAATGCCGCGCTCGCGCTCGATCTTCATCCAGTCCGACCGGGTCTGGATGCGATCCTTCTTGGCCTTGACCTCGCCGGCAAGCTGGATGGCACCGCCGAACAAAAGCAGCTTTTCGGTCAGCGTCGTCTTGCCGGCGTCCGGATGCGCGATGATCGCGAAAGTGCGGCGGCGCGCCACCGCGTTCGTGATGTCTTCAGCCAATTTGTGGAATCCCATGTGGTGCGCGGGCTTCTAGCAGCGCTTTTGCAGCCTGTCGAACAATTTTGGGCGGTTCCCCGGCCTTGAGATAGGTCCGCCGCAATGGCATCAACAGAGGCGGTTCGATAAAGGTCCATCCATGAGCGCAGCCAAGCACGTCATTGTCGTCGGCGCCGGCATCATCGGTGCGTCCATCGCCTGGCATCTGGCGAAGGCTGGCGCGAACGTGACGATCGTTGCCGGCAGCGGTGCGGGCGGCGTCGCCACGCCGAATTCCTTTGCCTGGATCAATGCCAGTTGGGGCAATCCAGAGCCGTATTTCCGGCTGCGCACCCGTTCGATGGCCGAGTGGACGCGGCTTGCTCATGACGTGCCCGGCATTCCGCTCGCCTGGTGCGGCGGCCTGTGCTGGGACCTGCCGCCGGCCGAGCTTGAGGCCTATGCCGCCGAGCATTCCGCCTGGGGCTACGGGATCGAGCGCGTCGACCGCGCGGGAGCCGCACGTATAGAGCCCAATTTGACCGAGCTTCCCGACTTCGCGCTTCACGTCGCTGGGGAGGGCGTAGCCGAACCGGTCGCGGCCACGCAGACGCTGCTGGCCGACGCCGAGCGACTTGGCGCGCGGGTGATTACCGGCACGACGGTCACCGCGCTGATACAGACCAATGGCAGGATTAGCGGCGTCGATACGTCAGGCGGACGGATTGTCGCCGACGAGGTGGTGATCGCGGCCGGCGCCGGCTCTGCGGCAATTGCGGCGACGGCCGGGCTAAAGCTAAAACTGCCGATCGAGACGCCGCCCGGCCTGATCGTCCATTCACGCCCGTACGAAAAGCTGCTCAACGGCCTGGTGATCGGCGACCGGCTGCACATGCGCCAGACTGCCGAGGGCCGCATCATCGCCGGCTCGGATTTCGGCGGCGCCGATCCGGGCATGGATGCCGAAGCCACAGCCCGCGAGTTGTATGCGTCGATGAAAACCATGCTGCGCGGCGCCGACCGGCTGGAACTGGATTTTCACACCGTCGGCTATCGGCCGACGCCCGTCGACGGCTTTCCGATCATCGGGCGGGCTCAAGGCGTCAGCGGCCTCTATGTCGCGGTCATGCATTCGGGCATCACGTTGGCGCCTGCGGTCGGCCTGTTCGCCGGCCGGGAAATCCTCAATGACGCGCGCGATCCGCTGCTTGAGCCCTATGGGCTGACGCGGTTTGCTCAATAGCCGGGGGGCGGCGAAAACCGCCGCTCAGCGGCGCTATCGCCCTGGCGATGCCAAGCAGCCGCGATTCTGACCAGCGACGGCCGACCAGTTGCAGGCCGATGGGCAGGCCGTCGCGGTCCTGCCCGCAGGGCAGCGAAAGTGCGGGGTGGCCGCTATAGTTGAAAACCGCGCCATAGGCCGGCAGCAGCCAATAGCTCTGCTCCCTGTCATCGACCTTGATTGGTGTTCCCGGCTCGCAATGCGGAAAGGCCGTGGTCATGGCGACCGGACAAAGCAAGACATCGCAACCTTCGAAAAACCGGTCCCAGGCAAGGATTGACTGGTCGCGGCGGGCGAGCGCTTCGAACCAGCGCGAGACCGGTGTCGGTTCTTCTGGCGGCTCCGGTTGCGCAGCCTCCAGCATCATGCCGATCAGGGCGCCGCCTTGCGTCAGATCGTCATGCAGGTCGAGCGTCGGCAGTCTTGCTTCCTCGACGGCTGCCCCCGCAGACTTGAGTTGCTCGGCCAGACTTTCGACCGCGGCCCTGATCTCGCCGGCTACCGGAAAACCCGGAAAGGCCGGCGCGAAAGCGATGCGCAGGGTCTTGGGATCAACCTCCGGCGTGCCCTCGACAGGCACCGGGGCAAGATCGGTGTCGCTGCCATCCGGTCCTGCAATGATCCTCAGGATCAGCGCCAGATCTTCGACGTTGCGGGCCAGCGGACCGATGCAGGACATCAGCCGTACGCCGCGCGGTACGCCACCGGGATTGGGAAAGGCGCCGGCCAGGGAGACGCTATGCTCGGTCGGCTTGAGGCCGTAGACGCCGCAAAAGGCTGCCGGCAGGCGGATCGAATCCTGCATGTCGGTGCCGAGTTCGAATGGCGTCATGCCCGCGCAAAGTGCTGCCGCCGCTCCCCCGCTGGAGCCGCCGGCGGTGCGCGATAGATCCCACGGATTACTGGTGCGGCCGAACAGCGGGTTGTTCGACTGCCAGTCGCCCAGCATCGTTGCGACATTTGTCTTGCCGACCAGCACGCCGCCGGCCGCCTTCAACCTGAGAACGACCGGGCTGTCTTTTCTCGCCACATAGTCGGCAAAAGGCGGGAAGCCGACCGTCGTCTTCATCCCCAGTGTTTCGTGAGTGTCCTTCAGCGTGAACGGCACGCCGTGCAGCGGCCCGAGAGCGTCGCCGCGCGCCTGCGCTTCGTCGGCCTTCTTCGCGCGAGCGCGAGCCCCTTCCCTGTCGAGCGTGACGACCGCGTTGACCGCCTCATTATGCCTGTCGATCTCAGCCAAATGCGCGTCCAGCGCTTCCACGGCGGAAATCTTGCGGTCGCGGATCGCGGCAGCCAAGTCTCTGGTGGAGGAAAAGACGAGGTCCATGACCAATGCTCCGGCTTGCTAGCGGCGCCAGCCTCACCAAATGGCGGACTACGGCGCGTCTTCAAGCCGAGTTCAGCATTCGAGGACAGGTGGTGCTTGATCGGAATTGCGCTGCGAGGGTCTGTTGAGGGGCGCTGTCCCGCGATGTTGCCGCGATAGCGAGGGAGCTACACGGCCCGCGCCAGTCTTGCCGGTTCCGGCGCAAATGGACGAGTGGTCATGCCGTCTCTGGTAATGGTGACGAAGCTAGAGGGCCGGATCGGCTGCCAGTCGCCGCCATCACGGTCGAAAGGCTCCGACATCAGGCATCGCCCGCCGCCGTTGCGGAAGACGGAGGTGTAGAGCGTCGGCGCGTGGGCATCGGTCGCATAGCGCACCGCATGGAGCGATTCGCCGTCCGACAAGGCGGCGGTAAGTCTCAGCGCCGGTTCGAGGCCGGCGCGGCGCGAGGCGTCGATCACCCGCGCCGTAGCGCGCGACACCGCGCCTTGCGGATCGCCTGCCAGACCCTCGTCGATCATCAGGAGAAAGAAAAGTTCGGAATCGGTGGTGCCCTCGCGCCGATCGAAGACATCGTCGGAGAGCGCGTTTTCCAGCGCGCGGCGGATTCTTTCGAAGCCGCCGATCTGGCCGTTGTGCATGAACGACCAGCGGCCGGCAGTGAAGGGATGACAGTTCATGCGGCTGGTGGCGCCGCCGGTCGATGCGCGCACATGGGCCAGGAACAGGCCGGATTTGATCTGGCGGCACAGGCTCTTCAGATTGGGATCGGACCAGGCCGGCAGGATGTCGCGATAGAGACCGGGTTCGGGCCGGTCGCCGTACCAGGCGAGGCCAAAGCCATCGCCATTGGTCGGCGACTTGGCTTCCTGGGCACAATGACTCTGGGCGATCAGCGAATGGCAGGGCGCCGTGACGATGTCTTCGAGGAAAACCGCTTCGCCAAGGTAGGCCGCCCACCGGCACATCGCTTAATCCTCCCTCAGGCGCGATCCATGCGAGCCGCAGGCTCCTTGATCGCGTGTGTGCCTCTGTTGTGCGTGCGCTCATAGAGCTCGCGGACGATTCGGCTGGCCGTAGTCTCACACAGAAACGGCAAGAAAGCGTGAACGAGTGCGGCGAACGCTGCCATGAACAGACGCGAGCAGAACCACGCCGCGAAGGTCATATGGCTGAAATAGGTCTCGCCCACCTTGGTCGGGTGAGAGGTAAAGAGCCTTGCAAGCCGTGTCGTCATGGTGATCCCTCCTGGCTGGGTAAGCCCCCGATGCTGAGTATTCTGGCACGAGCTTTCGGTTCATCGGTCCCAAATCATCCTTGTGTTTGGCCAAATAATGGGACAAGCATCCCACATGTCTCTGGAAATCGATGAGATCGACCGAAGATTGCTGGCCGAGTTGCAACGCGACGGCACGCTGTCGGTCGACCAGTTGTCGGAAAGAGTGTCGCTGTCGCGCAACGCCTGCTGGCGCCGCGTCAAGCGGCTCGAAGAAGACGGAGTCATCACCGGCCGGGTGGCGCTGGTCGATGCCGACAAGCTTGGCCTTGGCCTTTCGGTGTTCATCCTGGTCCGGACCTCCAACCACGATCCGGACTGGCTGCAGAAATTCCGGGCGGCAGTCACCAGTTTTCCCGAGATCACCGGCGTCTACCGCATGTCCGGCGACCTCGATTATGTATTGCGTGCCCGCGTCGCCGACGTGAAGGCGTATGACCGGCTCTATCAGCGGCTGATTGCCAAGGTGGCGCTGTCGGATGTTTCGGCGTCCTTCGTCATGGAGGAGATCAAGGAGACGACGATCATTCCCGTAGAACTGCGCTGAAACGGAACTGCGCTGAAAGAAAGCCGTTGATAGCCTGGCCGCCGAGTTGACTGAATCGGCGTTGACAGCGATAGGATCAGCCTCATGCGCGCAGCACTCTACACTTCCTCCGTCATCGGTCCGGCCGTCGGCTTCATCAGGCTGCCGCATGGTGAAGGCCTGCCGCTTCCCGCCTATGAAAGCGCGGGCGCCGCCGGCATGGATCTGCGCGCCGCGGTGCCGGACGACCGGCCGCTGCTGATCCTGCCGGGAAAACGCGCGCTGGTGCCGACCGGACTGATCCTGGAGATCCCGGAGGGCGTGGAAGGCCAGGTCCGGCCGCGCTCGGGCCTCGCCTTCAAGCACGGGCTTACCTGCCTCAACACGCCGGGCACCATCGACAGCGACTATCGCGGCGAGGTCAAGGTGCTGCTGATCAATCTTGGCGACGAGGATTTCGCGGTGACGCGCGGCATGCGGATCGCGCAGATCGTCTTCGCCCCGGTGACGCAGGCGACGGTCGATGAGCGCAGCTTGGCCGGCGGAACGACGCGCGGCTCCGGCGGCTTCGGATCGACCGGCACGGCCTGATGTCGCTACCCAAACTCGTCATCTTCGATTGCGACGGGGTTCTGGTCGACACCGAGAACCTGGCCAATCGGCGCCTCGCCGAATGGCTCAGCGCCGCCGGCTACCCGGCAAGCTTCGAATATTGCCGCAAGAACTTCTCCGGCCGCGCCATGGTCTCGGTGCAGAAGGAAGTCGAGGCGACCGGCGCCAGTCTCGGCGCCGATTTCGTCGACCGTTGGAATGCCGGTCTGCCGGACCTGTTCGCGCATGGCGTCGAAGCCGTCCCCTATGTCAGGCAGTTCATCGAAGCCGTGCACGCTGCCGGCATCGCAACTTGCGTCGCTTCGTCGGCGCGGGTGAGTAAAATGCACATCACGCTCGGCCAGACCGGGCTGCTGCCGCTGTTCGAGCATGCACTGTTCAGCTCGACCATGGTTTCGCGCGGCAAGCCGTTTCCCGACCTGTTCCTGCATGCCGCAAGCACGATGGGCTTCGCGCCCGCCGACTGCATCGTCATCGAGGACAGCGTCGCCGGGACATTAGCCGGCATTGCCGCCGGCATGCGCGTATTTTCCTACTACGGCGACCCGCATTCGGACCGCGACGGCCTGAACGGGGCCGGCGGCATCCTGTTTGACGACATGCGCGAGCTGGCCGGGCTGGTGCCGATCCCCTGATCTGGTCTTCAGGTTTTTATCCGGCTGGACGCGCCAGGCGCCCATGCTAGCTTGCCAATGTTCGACAGTGGGAGGCGCCCAGCCTATGAACTCGATCCTGTTTCGCTTCACCCTCGCCTGCTTGCTGCTGCCGTGTCTGTGGGCCGCGGCCGGCGCGCAGGGCGTCAGCTTCCCGGACCTTGGCAGCGCCGTTCCCGGCCACAAGGACACGACCTATCTCGACCTCGCCAGGATGGTCATTCCCGATCTGGCGGCGGACAAGGACGGCTTCTACCGTGGTTCCATGCCGATCGAGATGCGCCATATCGAAGGTGGGGATAGCGGTGGCCTGCCACCCGAAACGTCGGGCTTTTCCGATGCTGGCGTGCTCCAGATCAGGGCCGGCGGCAAGGAGCGGCTGTCCATGCTGTTCGACCTCGGCAGTTCCTCCGACAGCGCTGAGGGCTTTGCGGTGCTGGCGCTCTACGAACTTGCCGGCAACCCGAGACTGCTCGACGCTGTCAATGTCGCCGTCGACCGGAGCACCTATCTCCCCGATCCGGGCAAGCTTCCGATCGGGCCAGGCGATGACGTCATCATCACCCTGAGCACGCATTTCAATTCGAGCCAGGGCTATGTGAGCACGCCGCTGATCCTGGTCCGCGACGACAGATTCGAGCTGATCGACATGATCTCTACGTTCGACGAGTCCCTGTGCGCCTACAGGCGCACCCAGGAGTTGGCGTTCCAGACCGTTGCGGAAGGCCAGCCCTATGCGGCCATCAAGGCGACGGTGACCGATGCCACCTTGCCGAATGGCGAAAGCTGCGACGATGCGGCGCCTGAGGCTGCCTCGCGCGATATCTCCGTCACCTACCATTGGGACGGGACCGCATACGTCAAGGGGTCCGACGCACTGGACAAATTGGCAGGAGAGAACGCCAATCGCTTCTGACCCAATCGCATTCGTTTGCCCGGCGGGCAGTGGCGGGATAAAATGCGCTTCGCACTCTGGGGAGCATCCATGGACAAGGGCAAAATCTTTCGCGACCTGCACAGTTCGATCTTCGTCATGCCCAACCCCTGGGACGTCGGCACGACGAAACTGCTGGCCTCCTTCGGTTTCAAGGCGTTGGCGACGACCAGCGCCGGCTTTGCCTTTTCGCGCGGCCTGCCCGACGGCGCGGTGACCTTCGAGGCGATGATCCACCACTGCCGCGAGGTGACCGCGGCGACCGGCCTGCCGGTCTCGGCCGATCTCGAGAAGGGCAAGGGTGACAGCGCGACAAGTGCCGCGGAAACTGTCTTCGCAGCCGAGGCGGCAGGCCTTGCCGGCTGCTCGATCGAGGACCACACCGGCGAGCCCGACAAGCCGATCTATGATTTTTCGCATGCCGTCGAGCGCGTCGCTGCTGCAGCGGAGGCGGCACGGGCGCTGAAGCATGACTTCGTCTTCACGGCGCGGGCCGAGAATTTTCTGTGGGGCAGGCCAGACATCGACGACACGATCAAGCGGCTGCAGGCCTTCGAGAAGGCCGGCGCCGACGTGCTCTACGCGCCAGGCCTCGGCGATGTCGAGACGGTGCAAACCGTCTGCTCGGCGCTGACCAAGCCGGTCAACGTCATGGTGAGGCCCGGCTTCACCATCGCCGATCTTGCCCAGGCAGGGGTCAAGCGCATTTCGCTCGGGCCCTGGCTGACCAATTACGCCTTCGGCATGCTGGAAACGGCGGCGCGCGAGATCCAGCAGGACGGCACCTTCGGCTTCACCCGCACCGCCATGCCGTTCGGCAAGCTGCAGGCGTTGTTTGCCAAATCTTCAGCTTAGATGGGGCCCAACGCATGAAGCTCAGCGTCGTCGACATGCACACCGGCGGCGAGCCGCTGCGGATCGTCACCGGTGGTTATCCCAAGATTCCTGCAGGCACGATTCTGGAAAAACGCGCCTATGTGCGCGATCATCTCGATCATCTCAGGAAGATCCTGATGTTCGAGCCGCGCGGCCATTACGACATGTATGGCGCGCTGCTGGTGGAACTCGACCTGCCCGGCGCCGACCTCGCCGTGCTGTTCATGCACAATGAGGGCTATTCGACGATGTGCGGCCACGCCATCGTCGCGCTCGGCCGCTACGCCGTCGACGAGGGGCTGGTGGCGCGGCAGGAGCCGCTGACGACAGTCAACATTGAGGCGCCGTGCGGGCTGGTCGTCGCCTCGGTCGAGGTGCAGGACGGCAAGGCCGGTGCTGTGTCGTTCGAAAGCGTGCCGGCGTTTCTGTTCGCCCGCGACCAGCAGATCGAATTGCCGGGTTACGGGGCGATCGGATTCGACATCGCCTATGGCGGCGCCTTCTATGCGCTCGCCGATTGCCGGCAGTTCGGGCTGGAGTTCGGCAAGAACCGCGTGTGCGATTTCGTCGATGCGGCGACGGCACTGACGGAGAAGCTGGAGAAGGAATTCCCGCTGTCGCATCCCGACCATGCCGAGCTTGCCTTTCTCTACGGCACCATCCTGACCGACGGACAGGACGCATATTCCGATAGCCCGACCAAAAACATATGCGTCTTCGCCGAGGCTCAGGTCGACCGCTCGCCGACCGGATCGGGTGTCACCGCGCGGCTGGCGGCGATGCATGCCAGGGGCGAAATCGCCGGCCAGACGCGGCTGTTCGAGAGTATCGCCGGCTCGCGCTTTTCCGGCAGCGTGGCGAGGACCGCGAAAACCGGGCCGCATGATGCCATCATCGCCCGCGTCGGCGGCCGCGCCTTCTACAGCGGCCGGGCCGAATTCATCGTCGAACCCGAGGACGAGTTGGGACGTGGTTTTCTTTTACGCTAGCGCCGAACCCAACAAAACGGAACGGAGCGTAACGTTTGGCTACAACCGCCATTCGCAAGCCTGCATCACCAGAACATCAGCACTCCTAAGCCGCTTCCCGCGCCGAGATCGCCTTGTGCAGATGTACCATCATGGCGGCGGCGAACAGCGGCGTCAAAAGGTTGAGCAGCGGCACTGCGAGGAAGGCAGCGACAACCAGCCCGGCGAGGAACACCGTGACGGCATGTTTTTTGCGCAAAGCCCGGGCGTCGGCCTCCGGGCGAAAGCGCATCGCGGCGAATTCGAAGAATTCACGTCCCAGCAGATAGCCGTTGACGATGAAGAAGGCGGCGATGTTGATGCCCGGCACCAGCAGAAGCAGCAAGGCCAAAAGGTTGCCGACGATGACGACGCCAAAGAATTTGATCGCCAGCACCAGCGAGCGCAGTGCCGGCATCGCGCGGCCGGGTAGGTCATTGGGATAGTCGGTGCGCTCGACCAGTTCGGCGGCGGCGTCGAGGAACAGGCCGGCGATGATCGCCGTCACCGGCGCGATCAGCAGGGCTAGACCGAAGGCAAGGGCGATGGCGGCGATGATGCCGCCCAACCAGCCGGCCCAGGACGGCAGGCCGGGTATCAGGGACTCCAACCACGGCAAGGCCAGCCACTCGACAAGGCTCGTCAACCCGAACCACAAGGCCACCAGCGCCAGCAAGGTGAGCCCCAGCGTCTTGATGAAAACCGAGCGGAATTCGGGCGAGAACAGCCGGCTCAGGGCGGCGCGGGCGGCGTCGAGTATCATCGCGTTTCAAACCCATATGCAACGCGCCCGTTTTGGGCAGGACGCCCCCCGAGATAGGAAAGGGAAATCATCAGCGCAACTGCTGCTGATAACGCAAGTTACCGCGCAAACACCGGCTTGCGGACAGGAATGGTCATCGCAGCCACGCCGGCGACAACAAGGGCCATTCCCCACCACGCCGTCGGGCCAAGGCTCTCGCCGAGGAATACGGCCCCGATACCGACGCCGATCGGCACGCGCAGATAGGCCTGCGAGGTGGTGCCGACGGAGCCCAGCGTATGGATGAGGCGGAAATAAATGCAGAAGGCCAGCGCAGTTGAAAAAACCGAAAGTCCGAGCAGAGCAAGGATCGAGGCCGTTGATGGCGCCAACGCCCAAGGGCGGTCGAACACAAGGCTGAGGGGGACGAGTATCGCGGCGCCGCAAAGCATCGAACCGGCGGCTGGAATCATCGGATCGAGGCCCTTGAAGCCGCGACCGAAAATGGCGGCACCTGCGTAGCAGACCGTCGCCGCGACGACGGCAAGCTGCGCCCACAACTGGTGACCAAGGCCGCCAAGCGCCTGGGTGCCGACGATGAGGCATATTCCAGCTATTCCCGCACCGACGCCGAACAGTTTGCGCATGGTCACTGGTTCGTGGCGCGTGATGAGCGCGGTCAGCAAGAAGGTGAAGATTGGGGACGTCGCATTCAGGATCGTGGCCAGGCCGGCGTCTAGCGAGCGCTCGGCCGAGGCTATCAACGTGAACGGCACAACGCTGTTGAGGCATGCCTGGAACGCGAACCGACGCCAGCTGGCGGTATCGCGCGGCAGGGTCAGGCCACGCCAGCGGATGAGGGCGAGAAGAATTCCACCCGCAATCAACGTTCGGGCTGCGATCAGCGTTACCGGCGGGATCGTCTCGACGCCGATCTTGATGAAGGTATAGGAAGCACCCCACAGCACCGCGAGCGCAATGAGGAGCGCCAGCTCGGTCTTCATGTCGGTTTTTGCAGGCATGGCGGGTTCGCAACCTTCGGGGGAACATTGATCGACGACGCCATCCTTGTAAGCGAGGCACGAAAGAAATGCTTCGATCATTATCCAACCGTGATTGTTGGCTAGGCAAAGCCGCATCAAATCGCTAGACCCGCCCGCGGCCGGCATGCCAGAAAGCCGGTGGTTTTTCGCGGAGACATGATTGATGCCGAACTATGACGTGCTTTGTATCGGTAATGCCATTGTCGACATCATCGCCCAGTGCGACGAGGCATTCCTTGAGACGAACGGCATCATCAAGGGCGCGATGAATTTGATCGATACGAGGCGCGCCGAGCTGCTCTACAGCCGCATGGGCCCGGCCATCGAAGCCTCCGGCGGCAGCGCCGGCAACACGGCGGCGGGCGTCGCCAGCTTCGGCGGTCGCGCCGCCTTCTTCGGCAAGGTCTCGAACGACACGCTCGGCGAAATCTACGCCCATGACATGCACGCGCAGGGCGTCGCCTTCGACACCAGGCCGCTCAAAGGCGAACCGCCAACGGCGCGCTCGATGATCTTCGTCACGCCGGACGGCGAGCGCTCGATGAACACCTATCTCGGCGCTTGCGTCGAGCTCGGTCCTGAGGATGTCGAAGCGGACAAGGCGTCTGGCGCCGCCGTCACCTATTTCGAGGGATATCTGTGGGACCCGCCGCGCGCCAAGGAAGCGTTCCGGCAGACGGCGAAGCTCGCCCATGCAGCCGGGCGCGAAGTGTCGATGACATTGTCGGATTCGTTCTGCGTCGACCGCTACCGCGACGAGTTTCTGGAGCTGATGCGCTCGGGCACCGTCGACATCGTCTTTGCCAACAGCCACGAGATCAAGTCGCTCTACCAGACCGCCTCCTTCGACGAGGCGCTGGCCCAGATCCGCAAGGATTGCAAGATCGCCGCCGTCACCCGCTCCGAAAAGGGCTCGGTTATCGTGCGCGGCGACGAGACGGTCACCATCAATGCGACGGAAATCCGCGAGCTGGTCGACACCACCGGCGCCGGCGACCTCTATGCCGCCGGCTTCCTCTACGGCTACACGCAAGGCCGCAGCCTGAAGCATTGCGGCGATCTCGGCTCGCTGGCGGCCGGGCTGGTGATCCAGCAGATCGGGCCAAGGCCGCGGCAGAATTTACGCCACGAGGCTGAGCAGGCAGGCCTGATTTAGGAAGAGGCGCTCGCTCCTCAGGCCCCCGCCGTATATGCGGCAATCGCCGCCATGTTGACGATGTCGCTGTCCTTGGCGTTGAGCGAGACGATCTGAACCGGCTTGTCCAGGCCGACCAGCAGCGGGCCGATAACGGTCGAGCCGCCGAGCTCCTGCAGCATCTTGGTCGAGATCGAGGCCGAGTGAAAGGCCGGCATGATCAGCACATTGGCCGGGCCGGTCAGCCGGATGAACGGGTATTGCGCCATGGCGCGTGCGCTGAGCGCCACGTCGGCTGCCATCTCGCCGTCATATTCGAAATCGACGCGCCGCTTGTCGAGGATGCGCACCGCTTCCTGGATGCGTTCGGAGCGCTCGCCCTGCGGATGGCCGAAGGTGGAATAGGCAAGCATGGCCAGCCGCGGCTCATAACCCATGCGGCGGGCAAAGCCGGCGGCCTCCTCGGCGATGTCGGCGATCTGTTCGGCATTCGGCATATCGTGCACGGCGGTGTCGGCGACAATCACGGTTCGGCCCCGCGCCAGCACGATCGAGGCGCCGATGACACGGTGGCCGGGCTTGGCGTCGATGATGCGGCGGATGTCGTCGAGCGCCGTCGAGTAGTTGCGGGTGACGCCGGTGACGATGCCATCGGCATCGCCCAGCGCCACCATGCAAGCGGCGAAATGGTTGCGGTCATTGTTGATCAGGCGCTGGCAGTCGCGAAACAGAAAACCCTTGCGCTGCATGCGCTCGTACAGATAGTCGGTGTAGACGCCGTTGCGGCGCGACAGCCTGGCATTGATGATCTCGATGCCTTGCTTGTTCAGTTCGATGCCGGCGTTCCTGGCGTTCTCCTTGATGATGTCGTCGCGGCCGAGCAGGATGGCGGTGCCGAGCCGCTGGTTCACATAGGAGACGGCAGCGCGCATCACCTGCTCCTCCTCGCCCTCGGCGAAAACGATGCGCTTGGGCTGGCGGCGCACACGGTCGTAGATGCGCTGCAGGGTCGAGGCGATCGGATCGCGGCGGGCGGACAGCTCCTGCGCGTAGCGGTCGAGGTCGAGGATCGGCTTGCGCGCGACGCCGGATTCCATCGCGGCCTTGGCAACCGCGATCGGAATGGCCGAGATCAGGCGCGGGTCGAACGGCACCGGGATGATGTAGTTGGGGCCGAACTTCGGCCGCATGCCCTGGTAGGCGGCAGCGACGTCGTCGGGCACATCCTGGCGCGCCAGTTCGGCGAGCGCACGCGCCGCGGCGATCTTCATGTCGTCATTGATGGTGGTCGCCCGCACGTCCAGCGCGCCGCGGAAGATGTAAGGGAAGCCGAGCACGTTGTTGACCTGGTTCGGATAGTCCGAACGCCCGGTGGCCATGATGGCATCGGCGCGGATTTCGGCGACTTCCTCCGGCGTGATCTCCGGATCGGGGTTGGCCATGGCGAAGATGATCGGCTTCTCGGCCATGGACTGCACCATCTTGGTGGTCAGCGCGCCCTTGGCTGAGAGGCCGAGGAACACGTCGGCACCGTCGAGCGCCTCGGCCAGCGAGCGTGCGTCGGTCTTGACGGCATGCGCCGACTTCCACTGGTTCATGCCTTCGGTGCGGCCCTGGAAGACGACGCCTTTGGTGTCGCACAGGATGATGTTTTCGGGCGCAAAGCCCATCGCCTTCATCAGCTCGATGCAGGCGACGCCGGCGGCACCGGCGCCATTGCAGACCATTTTGGTGGTCTTCATGTCGCGGCCGGTGATTTCCAGCGCGTTGATCAGGCCGGCCGCCGAAATGATGGCGGTGCCGTGCTGGTCGTCATGAAAGACCGGTATGTCCATAAGTTCGCGCAGCCGCTGCTCGATGATGAAGCACTCCGGCGCCTTGATGTCTTCCAGATTGATACCGCCGAAGGACGGCCCAAGGAAACGCACGCAATTGATGAACTCTTCGGCATCCTCGGTGTCGACCTCGAGATCGATGGAATCGACATCGGCGAAGCGCTTGAACAGCACCGCCTTGCCTTCCATCACCGGCTTGGCGGCCAGCGCGCCGAGATTGCCGAGGCCGAGGATGGCGGTGCCGTTTGAGATGACGGCGACCATGTTGCCGCGCGCCGTGTAGTCGAAGGCACGGCTGGGATCCTCGGCAATGGCAAGCACCGGAACCGCGACGCCCGGCGAATAGGCGAGGCTGAGGTCGCGCTGGGTGGCCATCGGCTTGGTGGCGACGATCTCCAGCTTGCCCGGGCGGCCCATGGCGTGGAATTCCAGCGCCTCCTGCGCACTGACGGAGGGGCCGTTGCTTTCGGTTTTCTTGGCCATGATGCTTTCGATTTCCTCACCCGTGCAGCACCTCGTTGAGACGGGCGCGATGCTTTCTTTTGTGGAACGTTCGGGATTAAGGCTACACTTCGCCGCTGTAAACCGCCAAGCAGATGGCTTGGCAAATTTTGGAAGCAACTTCTTGAACGACGAAACGCCCATTCGCAGCGACAGCGCTACGCCGGCCTTTGCGCCGGCAACGCCGATGATGGAGCAGTATATCGAGATCAAGGCGGCGAACAGGGATTCGCTGCTGTTCTACCGCATGGGCGATTTCTACGAGCTGTTCTTCGACGACGCCGAGAAGGCGAGCCGGGCGCTCGGCATCGTCCTGACCAAGCGTGGCAAGCACCAGGGCCTCGACATCCCGATGTGCGGCGTGCCGGTGCATGCCGCCGACGATTATCTGCAGAAGCTGATTGGACAAGGGTTCCGCGTCGCCGTCTGCGAGCAGATCGAGGATCCGGCAGAGGCGAAGAAACGCGGTGGCAAATCGGTGGTGCGCCGCGACGTGGTGCGGCTGGTAACGCCCGGCACCATCACCGAGGACAAATTGCTGGCGCCGTCGGAATCGAGTTTCTTGATGGCACTTGGCCGGGTCAAGGGCGGAGCCGAACAAAGAAGCGGGGATCGCGGCAGCGCGACAGGGAACCAAGGAAGTTTTGCGCTGGCCTGGATCGAGATCTCGACCGGCGCCTTTCGCGTTGCCGAGACCAGCGCCGACCGGCTGCTCGCCGATGTCTTTCGCGTCGACCCACGCGAGCTGATCGTCGCCGAACCGGTGTTTTACGATCCGGAGCTGAAACCGGTGTTCGATGTGCTCGGCCGCATCGCCAGTCCGCAGCCGCCGAGTCTGTTCGATTCGGCGTCGGCCGCGGGCCGCATCGCCCGTTTCTTCGAGGTGGCGACGCCGGACAGTTTCGGCACGTTTTCCCGCGCCGAGCTGTCGGCGATCTCAGGCGCCATCGCCTATGTCGAGAAGACGCAGAAGGCCGAGCGGCCGCCGCTGTCGCGGCCCGAGCGCGAGGAGCAGGGTTCGACGCTGTTCATCGATCCGGCGACACGCGCCAATCTGGAACTGCTGCGCACGCTGTCCGGCAGCCGCGAGGGCTCGCTGTTCAAGGCGATCGACCGCACGGTGACCGGCGGCGGCGCGCGGCTGCTCGCCGACCGGCTGATGGCGCCGCTGACCGATCCGGCGGCAATTGGCGCAAGGCTGGATTCGGTGTCGTTCTTCCGGTCCGAGATACGGCTGTGCCAGGCGGTGCGGGCGAGCCTGAAGAGCGTCGCCGACATGCCACGCGCGCTGTCGCGGCTGGCGCTCAACCGCGGTGGCCCGCGCGATCTCGGCGCGCTGCGTGCCGGGTTCGAGGCCGCCGGCGCTATTGCCGAACTGTTTGGGGCGACCGCCCTGTCGCCAGAATTGGCGGCGGCGCTGGCGGCGATCGAGGCGCTGCCGCGCCCGCTGGCCGAGCATCTGACACGGGCGCTCGCCGACGAGCTGCCGCTGCTCAAGCGCGACGGCGGCTTCGTCCGTTCCAGCTACAACGCCGAGCTCGACGAGATGCGGGCGCTGCGCGATGAATCGCGCAAGGTGATCGCCGGGCTGGAGCGCTCGCTGATCGACGAAACCGGCATCCGCTCGCTGAAAATCCGGCACAACAATGTGCTTGGCTACTACATCGAAGTCACCGCCAACAACCATGCGATCATGACGAGCAGCGACGGGGCGAAGGCGCGCTTCATCCATCGCCAGACCATGGCCAACGCCATGCGCTTCACCACGACCGAACTGGCCGAGCTGGAATCGAAGATCGCCAATGCCGCCGACCGGGCGCTGGCGATCGAGCTTGCCGCCTTCGACAGGCTGACGGCGGAAGCCGTCGGCGAGGCGCACAAGATCCGCGCCGGCGCCGAAGCACTCGCCGTGCTCGACGTGTCGGCGGCACTGGCGCTGCTTTCCGAAAGCGAGGCATGGTGCCGACCCATCGTGGACGCGAGCCTCGCCTTCGCCATTTCGGGCGGACGGCATCCGGTGGTGGAACAGTCGCTGCGGCGTTCGGGCGAAGGACCGTTCGTCGCCAATGATTGCGATCTGTCGCCGGAAGGCAATGCCAAAAACGGCGCGATCTGGCTGCTGACCGGCCCGAATATGGGCGGCAAATCGACCTTCCTCAGGCAGAACGCGCTGATCGCCATCCTCGCCCAGACCGGCTCCTTCGTGCCGGCGGCATCAGCCCATATCGGCGTCGTCGACCGGCTGTTTTCACGTGTCGGCGCCTCCGACGACCTGGCGCGCGGCCGTTCGACCTTCATGGTCGAGATGGTCGAAACGGCGGCGATCCTCAACCAGGCCGGCGAACGCGCGCTGGTGATCCTCGACGAGATCGGCCGCGGCACCGCCACCTTCGACGGCCTGTCGATCGCCTGGGCGGCGGTCGAGTATCTGCACGAAAAAAACCGCTGCCGGGCGATCTTCGCCACCCATTTCCACGAAATGACTGCGCTGGCCAGCAAGCTCGCTCGACTGCACAATGTCACCATGCGGGTCAAGGAATGGGAAGGCGACGTGGTCTTCCTGCACGAGGTCGGCAAGGGTGCCGCCGACCGCTCCTACGGCGTGCAGGTGGCGCGTCTGGCCGGCTTGCCGGAGGCGGTGGTCGGGCGGGCCAGGGAAGTGCTGCACCAACTGGAAGCTGGCGAGGTTTCGGGCAAGGCCAACCGGCTGGTCGACGATCTGCCGCTGTTTTCGGTGGCGGTGAGGCGGGAAGCATCGAGCCCGACAAAGAGCGATGGACTGAGCGCGGCGCTCGGGGAGATCAACCCCGACGAGATGACGCCGCGGGAGGCGCTGGAGGCGCTTTACCGGCTGAAGGGGATGGCGGGGAAGTAGTCAGGCTTCGTACGATGGCGCTCTACGGCGCCCCCCTCTGTCCTGCCCTCTTTGCCACCACTTGACATCTCCCCCACAGGTAGGGAGATCGGCTATCATCATCGCTTTCGCCAATCTCCATGCAGTCTGCGAAGCTGCCGATCTCCCCCAAAGTGTCCCCAAAGTGGGGGAGATGTCCGGCAGGACAGAGGGGGCGCGAAGGAACGCGACTTTAATCATATGCCAATCACTATTTCCCCGCTCCCATCCCTCAAATCATCTGCAGGCCCTGCTTGCGCCTCGGCGGCGGGAAGGCGCGGTCGATTTCGGT